>CAYSAC010000418.1:0-3109 GCA_964428815.1 uncultured Acidimicrobiaceae bacterium
GGTCAGTGGCGCTTGACGCCCCCGTACTTCATGCGGGTGTCGCTCATCGAGGCAGCCCGGGCCCCGTCGTCGTTGATGGCAGCGTCGACGACCTCACCGACGAACAGGGTGTGCGTGCCGAGGTCCAGCCGGTGACGGACTTCGCAGTCCATCCAGGCCACGGCCTCGTCGAACACGGGAGCGCCGGTTGTCGCCTCCCGGACTGCCCGGCCGTTCAGCGTCGAGCCGTCATCGACGGCCGGCTTCGAGAACTTCACGAAGACGCGGGTGTCGCTGGCGTCCCACAGGTTCACGGTGAACGACCCGCCGTCGGCGATCAGCCGATGGGTGACCGCCTCGTTGTCCACGGCGACACCGATCAGCACCGGTTCCATGGAGAGCTGCGTGATCCAGCTGGCGGTCATCGCATTGCGTTCGTCCCCGGCACGGGAGCCGATCAGGGCGAGCGCGTTCGTGACCTTCCACATGACCTTGTTGAGCAGCTCGTCGTCAAGGGCCATGCACGCAGCGTACGAGCGAATGGTCAGGGCCACGCCGACCAGCGGGCGACGTCCACGGCGATCACCGGACCGGTCGGCCGCTGGCGGCGGTACTGCTCGTACTTGCCGCACAGCAGTGCGACAGCGCGCTCGTGCTCGCGACCGTCGGCGATCACCCGCCCCACGCCGTCGAGTCGGATCCACCACAGCGCGGTCCAGTCCTCGTCGTAGTGGTCCGCCAGCAGCGAGGCCGCCGCGTTCGTCGTCAGGTTGCGAAGACGTTGGAGCGCCACGGTGGTCTTGGGCTTGTCGTCCACCGCTGAGTACACGACTTCGCCTGCCAAGGCGAAGCAGCACACCACGATGTGCGGCCGTCCGTCGGGCCGCACAGTGCCCAGCCTGGCGACCCTCGCCGCCGCCAGCTGCCCCCGCATCGTGGCGTCATCCACGGCTCCGACGGTACGCGCGCGTCTCGCGGGACACCGTTCACCTGTGCGCCCGGGTGCAGTCCGCAGCCGACCCGGGAGAGATTCTCGTCTCGCGCACCGTCCACGATCTTGTCGCAGGCTCAGGCCTGAGGTTCACGAGTCGCGGAATCCAAGCTCTCAAGGGCATCCCGGGCGATTGGGAGCTGTTCGCACTCGTCGAGACCGAAGACCAGTCCGGCACCATGCCGCTCGACGCTTCCGTGCAAACGGCGGGCGACAAGATCGCAGTCCAGCTGGCACGGCACGCGCCGGCGGCGATGCGCGGCTTGGTACGCGTCGGCACCGCGGTCCAACGGCGACGAGCCCGTCCATAGGACGTGTGGCGGTGGGCCAACGCTCCTCGGACGGCGGCCTAAGGACCGCGGATCAGCGGGGTGGCCCCGAGACGTTCCAGCGGCGCAGAGCCTCAAACGTATAGAGCCCGGTCCGATGGCCGTCGTTCCATGTGATCTGCAGGGCATACGCGCCGTGGAACTGCGCGTCCGTGATGCGCAACGGATTTGGAGCACCAGGCCGCGGCCACCCTTCTTCTCCGCGCTCCCGCAGCGAGCGACAGGTCGCGCACGGACATCCCAGTCGTAGCTCCATCAGCCCGATCCGCGCGACGTGGCCATCGGCGAACCGAATCGTCACGCCTTCGTCACGCTTGACCTCGAGATCCACCGGGTCGTTGCTGTCGTCCACAGCCCCAGGCTGCCTGATCCCGGCGCAGACCACGCGAACGGGAAGGTCCGTCCACGAAGCTGGTCCGAGCTCGCTCAGATCCTCCGGCGGAGCTGGCGGCGCGTCAGCGTGCGGCTCGTGCACCCACGGACCTTCAGCCGCACGCATCCAGCCACCCGTCTCACGCAGCAGCGAGAGACGCGCCGATCTGTTGAGGGCAGACGCGCCTGCAATGCTTGGATTCTCGGGCGGCCGATAGGGGACCCTCGAGGTGTGTAGGTAGCTCTCGTGCTTCTTGCACGGGGCGTCGTGAGGCCGTGGCACCGATCACCGTGGCGACCTGACAGATCCCCGTCAGCTCCATCGCGGAGGAGAACCTGCAGTGGATGGCGCGTCAGAGATCAATCAATATTGGTCGTTGGCCAGGAACGGCGGGAGTTCCACTCGCCGGCGGTCTCTCATGGCTTGTTCGTGCGCATGCCGGCGTGAACCCACGAGCCGCTGCTCGAGCCGTGCGACCTCGGAGCGTGCGGAGTCGTAGTAGTCATCGTCGAACCGCTCGACGATCTCGAACGTCCAGCGCCCTTCCAACACGTCGCGGCCGACCACAGTCCGCCACAGCGACGCGGCCTCCTCGCGGTGGCTGGCTTGGGCAAGTCGTACCGCGCTCTCCTCGAAGAGAAAGTCAGCCCGTCCGATGAGCTGGTGGAACGCGTAGAGATGGCCTCGAGCCCGCTCGACGTATTCGAGTGCTTCGGTGGCCTTTCCGACCGCGTCGATGGTCGCTGGGTCATCACAGGAAACATCGCCAGTCACCATCGTCCAGCCTCCACGTTGACGCCCGGGTTAGCCGTGGCCAGGATTGCCTTGAGGTCATCAATCGATCGAGATGCGAACGGCGTCGCGGTCAACCTCCACCGGGTACGTGCGGATCCCCGTCGCTGCCGGCGGGTTGAGCACCTCGCCAGAGCGGACATCGAAGATGCTGCCGTGCAGCGGGCACTCCAACGCCCACGCGCTCCAGTCAGGGTTCATGTCGCCCTCTCCCAAGAAGCCGCCACGATGCGGGCACTCGTTGTCGACCGCGAAGAAGGTGCCGCCCACGTTCACCAACGCGACGAGATGACCGCTGACGTCGACGACTGTGGCGGTGCCCTCGGCGAGGTCGGCGACCTTGGCGACTTCAACGAATCCTGCCATGGGCACCTCCGAGCAAGACCGGCGACCCGTCGGCGACACCCGAGCATACCGCTCGTGTGGTGGCTGTTGTCTGGCTTCCCTCGACTGTCCCACCTGAGCCCCGGTGCCTCAGATCACCGGGTCCAGGGCCCGCGCGAAGCGCCGATCGGCGCGTCACTCGCCGTCTTCCGCCCCGGGTTATTGAGTCGCTGCTGGCGCGAGGCGGCGCGCATCACTCACCGGCGCTTTCGGGGCACGGTTGGGCGCTCGGCAGCAGTACGTGTTCGCGGTCTCGCTTCC
>CAYSAC010000419.1:0-3098 GCA_964428815.1 uncultured Acidimicrobiaceae bacterium
CGTTCGCGCTGCGAGACGCGGGCATCGACGCGCCGATCCTGCTGCTCTCCGAGCCCGCGCCGAGCCACGTCGCCGACGCCGTCGCGCTCGACCTCAGGTTCACCGTCTACAGCGCCACGATGATCCGTCGCCTCCAGACCGAAGCCGCCGCCGCGGGACGGGACCTGCCCGTCCACCTCAAGGTCGACACCGGCATGCACCGCGTGGGCGCGGGACCGGATGACATCCCGGCGCTGGCGAAGGCGATCCTGGACCGGCCCAACCTCGTGCTGGAGGGCTTCTGGACCCACTGCGCGATCGCCGACGAGCCCGACGACCCCTTCACCGCCACACAGCTGGCCCGCTTCGACGCGATGGTCGCCGAGCTTGCGGCCGACGGCGTGCGCCCGCCGATCCTCCACGCCGCCAACTCCGCGGCCGCCATCGCCCATCCCGCCAGCCGGTACGACCTCGTGCGGTGCGGCATCGCCGTCTACGGCATCCCGCCCGCGCCAGCGCTCGCCGGCCGCGCCGACCTGCGGCCCGCGCTGACGTTGCGGTCCGAGGTCGCGTTCGTCAAGGAGGTCGCGGCCGGTGAGCGCGTGTCGTACGGCCTGCGCCACCGGTTCGACCGCGACACGACGGTCGCGACCGTGCCGATCGGCTACGCCGACGGCGTGATCCGCGCGCTGCCGGCCGCTGGCCAAGAGGTGCTCATCGGTGGCCGGCGCTGCCCGATGGTCGGCGTGGTGACGATGGACCAGGTGATGGTCGATGTCGGCCCTGGCGCTGACGTGAAGATGGGAGACGAGGTCGTGCTCATCGGCGCGCAGGGCGACGAGCGGATCACGCCCGACGAGTGGGCCGAGCGGCTCGGCACCATCGCGTACGAGGTCGTGTGCGCGATCGGTCCTCGTGTCCACAGGCAGTACCCGTGATCACCGACGTCCCCGGTGTGCAGGTCGGGCACTGGACCGATGCTGTCGCGCTGACCGGCTGCACCGCCGTCCTGTTCCCCGAAGGGACGGTCGCGTCCGGCGAGGTGCGAGGCGGTGCGCCCGCCACCCGGGAGATGGCGCTGCTGGACCCGACCCGACTGGTCGCCCGCCTGGATGCGGTGCTGCTCAGCGGCGGGTCGGCCTTCGGGCTGGCGGCGGCCGACGGCGTCGTGCGGTTCTGCGAGGAGCGAGGCATGGGCTTCCCGACGATCGGCGGCCCGGTGCCGATCGTCGTCGGCATGTGCATCTTCGACCTCGCCGTCGGCGACCCGTCCGTGCGACCCGGATCCGATCAGGGCTACAGCGCGTGCGTCGCCGCCACCGCAGGCCCTGTCGAGCTCGGTTCTGTCGGGGCGGGCACGGGAGCGACCACGACCAAGTGGCGCGGCGTCGAGCACCGGCGGCCGGGGGCGATCGTGAGTGCTACCGCGCGGGCCGGCGAGCTCATCGTCGCCGCGCTCGTGGTCGTCAACGCCTTCGGTGAACCGGGCGCCAGCACCGCCGACGTGGTCGACGGCACCACGGCCGGGGCGTTCGAGAACACGACCATCGGCGTGGTCGCCACGAACGCATCGCTCGACAAGGCCGGCTGCTTCCTCGTCGCGCAGGGCGCTCACGACGGGCTGGCACGCGCGGTCCTGCCTACCCACACGCGCGTCGACGGCGACGCGTTCGTCGCCGCCGCCGTCGGCGGCGTCGAAGCGGAGGTCGACACTGTCCGCCTGCTCGCCCTCGACGCCGTCGAGCGCGCCATCGCGTCGGTGTAGCGCGACCATGGTCGTCTGTCGTTCTGACCGCGGAGCTGAGCGATGAACCGAACGTTGAGGTGCGTCGGGTTGCTCGTAGGGCTCAACGTGTTGGCAACTTGTGGCGAGAGCACCGATCAGCAGACATCGACCGCAGCGAAGCCTGGCTCTGATGATCGCTGCCCGACCGACGCCTACAGCAACGCCTACCCGTCGACCATCCCGGTGCCGCCGACTCATAGCCCAGAACCAACGACGATGGAAAGGGAGTACGCGCGATCTTCGGGTATCAACGGCATCGTCTCACGGTCGGAGCTGGGCATCATCGCGACCATCCAGGACGTATCGCCTATGCGCTGGAACACACCCGACGGTGAAGCCTGGACCAGGAGCGTCGGCGTAGGTGAAACCGCCACCCAGTTCCGCGTCGCGACGGCCAAGGTCGAAGGCGTCCTCTTCGCTGGTCCCGAGGAGGTTTCCGTCAAACCCGGCGACGAGGTGACGGTGCGGATGTGGGGCAGTGGTCGCCCGACCGGGGACCTGCTGGAGTTCCCGAACCGTGATGGCTCCACTACTCCGATTTACGAGGACCAGATGGGCGGTCCGGACGGCCCGGGCGATCGGGTCGTCTGGTTGCTCGGGCCGAGCCGCCTTCAGTTCAGCGACTGCACGGTGGACCAGCGTCTGCAGTTGGCCGGCAGCTTTGACGGCGCGTGGAGGGTGGAAGGCGACGCGACGGCACCGATGGCGCGCTCGCTTGATCCGGTACGGGACGTACCCCTCGACGCGTTGATCGCCAGGATCGACGAGGAACGCCGCGCCGGCAAGCGCCCCGAGCGCGACCAAGCCGATCAGCGGCTGGGCAACCGGTAGCTCGCGCGATTAGCCAACCTGCGTCCCCTGGGTCGAACAGCTCGAGCTGAGGGGCGCAAGTTGGCTCGCCGTTAGGCTCTCGACGTGCCTTCGGCCCTCGATGAGCTCGCTGCCCTCCTGCACGACTGCACCCGCTGCCCGCTCGGCGCGAGCGGGCGCACGCAGGTCGTCTTCGGCAACGGCGACCCCGAGGCCGAGCTCATGTTCGTGGGCGAGGGACCAGGCGCGGAGGAGGACCGGCAGGGCCTGCCCTTCGTCGGCCGCTCCGGCCAGCTGCTCGACCGCATGCTCCTCGAGGAGATGGGTCTCGCGCGCGCGGATGTGTTTGTCTCGAACGTGGTCAAGTGCCGTTGTCCGGGCAACCGGGACCCGCTACCGGTCGAGATCGACACGTGCCGACCGTTCCTCGAGCAGCAGATCGAGATCATCCGGCCGCGGGTGATCGTGACGCTCGGCAACTTCAGCACCAAGCTGCTCCTCGACACCAAGGAGGGCATCACCA
>CAYSAC010000420.1:0-3090 GCA_964428815.1 uncultured Acidimicrobiaceae bacterium
ACCTCGACGTGAAGGGCGTCATCGAGAACATGTCGTGGTTCACCGGTGACGACGGAAAGCGCTACGAGATCTTCGGCGCCGGTGGCGGCGACGAGCTCGCTGACCGCCTCGAGGTGCCGCTGCTCGGGCAGATCCCGCTCGTCTCCGAGCTGCGCGAGGGCAGCGATACCGGCCGGCCGATCGCCGCCCACCAGCCCGACAGCGAGGCAGCCCGAGCGTTCGCTCGCATCGCCGAGCGCATCGACGACGAGCTGGCGCCGACGCGCCGCTACCACCCAGAGCTCAAGCTGAGCTAGCGCACCCGTCGTTCTGGCGGTGGAACCGCGCCGTTTTCCAGCCCGATTTCACCGCCAGTTCGGTGTTTTGAGCTAGCTGCTCTGGCGGGCGGACTCCGCGGCGTCGGCTGCCGCTCGCTTGAGTGCCTTGGCGAGCGGTCCCGCATCGCCGCTCTTGAGCAGCAGCGGGATCTGCAGTCGCTGCATCTCCCGGCGCACGAAGTCACCGGCGACCGCGGTGTAGGCGACGATCCCGATACCGGGGTGGTCACGGCGCAAGGCGGGGATGACCTCGAACCCGTTCATCTTCGGCATCAGCAGGTCGAGCACGATGGCATCAGGTTCGAGGAGCTCGCAGCGCGCGAGCACCTCGTGCCCGTCGGCTGCCTCCCCGACGACGTCGATCCCGTGGTGCCGGAGCTGAAGCCGCAGCAGCAGCCGGACGTCGTCCTCGTCGTCGGCGACGAGGACTCGGGGTTGGTGCTCGCTGCCGATCACGGTGCCGGCAGCTCGACGGTGACCTCGACACCACCCTGCGGTCGGGCCGCGATCGCGACCTCCCCACCGTGCTGGCGGGCCAGCGCGCGGGCGACGGGCAGGCCGAGCCCGAACCCGGGTGCGGCGGTCACCGCGCCCTCTCCTCGATAGAACAGCTCGAACGCGAGCTCGAGGTCGTCGTTGGACACGACCGATCCGCCCGAGGAGCACGTCACGACGACACGACCGTCGCTTGTCGCCGCGTGCAAGGTGATCGGTGGCTCGCCGTAGAGCAGGGCGTTGTCGAGCAGATGCTCGAGGATCCGCTCGGCCGATTCAGGCTGGATGAGCACGGGCGCCTCTGGGTCTCCCGCGAGCACGAGCGGGGACGGCGCTTCGGAGGCGTCCCAGATGGCCTGCGCGGTCGCGACGAGGTCGATCTCCTCAGGGTCACCGACTGGTAGCGCCGTCGTGATGTCGGCGGCGAGGAGGAGGTCGTCGAGCAGGGACTCCACGCGCCGGGCGTTGCGCACGAGCGCGGGGCCGATCGTCTCGGCCAGCTCGACCTCGTTGGCAGTCGCGATCTGCTCGGCGAGGCCGCGGATCGTCGTGATCGGAGTGCGCAGCTCGTGGCCGGCGACGTTGATGAAGCGACGTCGGGCCGCGTCGAGCTGCTCGAGGGCGCGTGCAACCGCCTTCTGGTCTGTCCCACCCTTGGTCACGGCGCCAACCATAGGGCTGACCTAGGGGCCGAACCAGCGGCGACCCACCCCGCCCGTCAGCACGCGTCCCATCTCCAGCCCTGGGAAGTGCGCGGCCCCGACCAGTGCATCCGTGCCCTCCAGCTCGCGCCACAGCAGCTCGCGGGTGCGCGCCGCGAGCGCGGGGTCCACATCGCTGATGACCGAGAAGTCCGATTCTTCCAGCTGGAGAGGGCACTCGACTGCGTCGCCGAGCAAGAAGGCACGCTGGTCGCCCGACGAGAGCACGAGCGAGTAGCTGCCGAGGGTGTGGCCCGGCGTGTGCCTCGCCGTGATGCCGGGCGCGATCGCCACCATGTCACCGCTGATCGGCTGCAGGCGGTCCGCCTCCTTGAGCACGATCATGCCGGTCCGGGTGCGCTCGTCAGCGTCGTCGCCATCGACGAACCGGCCCCAGTCGGCATCGCCGTAGACGACCGTCGCGTTGGGGAAGAACGCTTGGTCCTGGTGGACGATCCAGCCGACGTGGTCGATGTGCAGGTGGGTGCACACCACGGTGTCGATGTCCTCCGGTGCGACGCCGGTCGCCGCGAGCGCGGCCGGAAGGTCGCCCCCCTTCGCCCACGATGTCTCGACCGGGCCGATGCCGGTGTCGAGGAGGATCGTCCTGTCGTGGTGGCGCACCAGGTAGCACCCGATCGGGATGTGGACCTTGCCGTCCGGCGCCAGCATCTCGGCGTGCGCGTCGAGGTCGAGGCCGACGTAGAACGCGGGCGGCAGCCGCGCGGTGCCGTCGGACAGCGGGACGAGCTCGAGGTCGCCGATCAGCACCATGCGGACGCTACGCCGACGGGCTGCACTAGCGGCGAGCGTGCCGTCCGAGCCCTCCCGTCGAGCTTCGCCACCGGTGTGCCGCTTTCCTTGCGTGCTTGGCGATGGCCCGGTCGGGATGGTGCCGCCCGAGGAGCTCGAGCAGGTCGCCGGCCCGCGGGTGGCCGCTGTGCACCAGCTCGTCGATGAAGCCGGGCTGGGCATCGGGCGGCACTTGGCCGAGGAACACCTCGACCACGTCCGCGGGCGCGCCGAGCTCGGCGGTGGCCAGGCAGACGTCGATGCCCGCCACCATGGCCAGATCCACGGGGACCTCGGACTCGTCCACGGCGCCGGCAGCCGCCAGGAAGAGCCAAGCATGAGGTCCGATGGCGGTGTCCCTCGCGGCCGATACGGCCTCGACAGCGCCGGGGCCGAGGCGCTCGAGGAGCGCGAAGCCGAGGAGCAGGCGGACGGGATCGGGGCGCGCCACGAGTGCCGCGACCAGCTCAACCGCCACGGCGTGTTGGTCGCGGTCGCCCGCCCAGAGGGCGGCGGCGACTGCGGGGTCGTCGTCTCGCTGGGCCAGCAGGTCGAGCATGTCGTCGGGGCCGAGCGAGCCGAGGCGTTCAGATGTCACGACGTCGAAGCCCATCTCGGCCAGCCATGGCGCGACGAGTCGGGTCCCCGCCCGGGTCAGGGTGACGTCGTCGCCGTCGAGCTGCACGACGCCTGCGTCTAGGAGCGACGTGAGCACGTCTTCCATCCGCGCCACGCAGGTCGTCCGGTGGATCGCACCGTCGCCGAGTGCACGGAGCCGGGCGAGC
>CAYSAC010000421.1:0-3089 GCA_964428815.1 uncultured Acidimicrobiaceae bacterium
GCCACCAAGCCGCCGAAAGCGACCCACAGAAACCCGCGGAGTCCCCAAGAACGCGCTGTTTGCTCAGGCGGTGCCGAATAGGCGATCGCCGGCGTCGCCCAGGCCTGGGACGATGTAAGCCGAACTGTTGAGGTGGTCGTCGATGGACGCGGTCACGACGCGGAGGTCGAGGCCCGTGGCGCCCAGACGATCCAGCCCCTCCGGTGCCGCGAGCACGCTGACCGCGGTCATCGGGCCGGCGCCCCGCCCGGCGAGGATGCGGCAGGCGTGCTCGAGCGAGCCACCGGTTGCGAGCATCGGGTCGAGGAGGAAGACCGGCCGGCCGGCCAGGTCCTCTGGCACCGAGTTCATGTACATCTCCGGCTCGAAGGTCGCCTCGTTACGGGCCACCCCGATGAACCCCGTGTCGGTCTCCGGCAGCAGCCGCAGCACCGCTCCGAGCATGCCCAGGCCGGCCCGCAGCACGGGCACGACCAGCGGCGGCCTGGTCACGGCGACACCATCGGTCATCGCCAAAGGCGTGCGCACCTGCACCACCTCGGCATCGATCGTGCGGCAGGCCTCGTAGACGAGCATCCCCGCCAGGTCGTCCATCGCTCGCCGGAAGCCGGCCCGATCGGTCGTCTCGTCCCGGAGCCGAGTCAGCAGCTGGGCGACGAGCGGGTGGTCGACGACGGTCGTGTCCATCGGCGGTGAAACCTAGGTCACGCTCCCCTAGGTTGAGCGCCCTGTGGGGCATGTCGCGCTCGTGACCGGTGGCAGCCGTGGCATCGGCGCCGCGACCGCCCGGCTGCTTGCTGTGCAGGGTTGGGATGTTGCGATCGGGTTCCGGGCCGACGGCGCCGCTGCGGGGACCGTGGCCGCGGACTGCCGGCGCAGCGGCGTCAGCGCAGTCGCCATCCAAGCCGACGTCGCGGTGGAGGCTGACGTGCTCGCGCTCTTCACCGAGCTCGACGCCGAGCTCGGCTCGGTGCGCGCGCTGGTCAACAACGCGGGCATCACGGCTCCAGCCAGTCGCGTGGAGGACGTCACCGTCGAGCGCATCGAGCGACTGCTGGCCGTCAACGTCCTCGGCTCGTTCCTCTGCGCCCGCGAGGCGGTGCGCCGCATGTCGACCAGCCACGGCGGGGTCGGCGGGGTCATCGTCAACGTGTCCTCGGTGGCAGCACGGTTGGGCAGCCCCGGCGAGTACGTCGACTACGCCGCCTCGAAGGGCGCGATCGACACCATGACCCTGGGACTGGCGAAGGAGGTAGCCACCGAAGGGATCCGCGTCAACGCGGTGCGGCCCGGCATGATCCACACCGAGATCCACGCGAGCGGCGGCCAGCCTGGCCGCGTCGAGCGATTGCAGCACGTCGTCCCGATGCAGCGTGGTGGTGAGGCGGACGAGGTCGCGGCCGCGATCGCGTGGCTCTGCAGCGACGCCGCGTCCTACGTGACCGGCGCGCTGCTCGACGTCAGCGGCGGGCGCTGACCGTGTTCGCGCCTCAGCTGCCCGAGGAGCTGGAGCCGCTGGCGGCCGACGCCGCGGCCGAGGAGACCGAGTGGTGGCGCCGCCTCGTGCAGGGCGATCTGAGCGAGCGCTCCCTGTGCGAGCTCGAGGTGACCGAGTGCCGGTTCGACGGCCTGCTGCTGACGGGCGCGGACCTCGAGGGTGCGCGCCTGACTGACGTCGTCATTGAGGGCTGTGACCTGTCCGGGGCAACTCTGCACGACGCGACCTTCACCCGGGTCGAGCTGCGCCAGTGCCGGATGTCGGGCGTGCAGCTGGCGCAGGCAAGGCTGCGCGACGTCCGGTTCTCGGACTGCCGGCTCGACGGAGCGAACCTGCGGATGGCCACCGGCGAGCGCGTCGTGTTCGAGGGCTGCGGGCTCGCCGCGGCCGATCTCTACGCGGCCGCGATCGTGGAGGCACGCCTGTACGACTGCGACCTCAGCGGCGTGGAGGTGTCCAAGGCGGAGCTGCCGAGCGTTCGGCTCCACGGCTCGGCCATCGAAGGGCTGCGTGGCGCCGAGCACCTGCGAGGTGCGGTGATCGAGCAGGAGCAGGCGATCCAGTTCGGGCTGCTGCTGGCCGGTGCGCTCGGCGTGACCGTCGACGAGGACCGGAAGCGGTCCTAGACGCCGACGGGGTGCCAGACCGTCTTGGTCTCGAGGAACGCGAGCAGGCGGTCGAGGCCGGGATCGGCACGCCAGTCGGGCGCAGCGATCGACGGGCGGACGACGCGCTTGAGATTGTCGGCCGCGGCGATCTCGAGGTCACGGAAGGCCTCTGGGTCGACGCCCGCGAGGTCGAGCGCATCGACGTCCATGTGCGACGCGAGCCACGGCGCGACCTCGGCCGCCCGTCCGGTGAGCAGGTTCACGACCCCGCCAGGGACATCGGAGGTTGCGAGGACCTCGCACAACGTGACCGCGGGCAGCGGCGCGCGCTCGGACGCGAGCACCACCACGGTGTTGCCCATCGTCAGCGCGGGGGCGATGACCGACACCAGGCCGAGCAGCGACGATGCCTGCGGCGCGACGACGGCCACGACACCTGTGGGCTCGGGCACCGAGAAGTCGAAGTAGGGCCCCGCGACGGGGTTGGACGAGCCTGCGACTTGCGCGACCTTGTCGGCCCAGCCCGCGTACCAGACCCATCGGTCGATGGCGGCGTCGACCACGGCCGCGGCCTTGCGCGTGCCGAGCCCCTCACCGGCGGCGACCTCCTCGACGAACTGGGCGTGCCGGCCCTCGAGGAGCTCCGCCACCCGGTAGAGCACCTGGCCCCGGTTGTACGCGGTTGCGCCTGACCAGCCGGGGAAGGCCTTGCGGGCAGCGACGACCGCGTCGCGGGCGTCCTTGCGGGACGCGAGCGCGGCGTTGGCGAGGAACCGGCCCTTCGTGTCAGTGACCTCGTAGGACCGGCCTGACTCCGAGCGCGGGAACGCTCCGCCGATGAACAGCTTGTAGGTCTTGCGGACGGCGAGGCGATCAGACATCGAGGTAGGCCTCCAGGCCGTGGCGCCCGCCTTCACGGCCGTAGCCCGACTCCTTGTAGCCGCCGAACGGCGAGGCCGGGTCGAAGCGGTTGAACGTGTTCG
>CAYSAC010000422.1:0-3073 GCA_964428815.1 uncultured Acidimicrobiaceae bacterium
CGGGTCGTCACCGAAGCCGTCGTCGCCCACCTCGGCCTCGGCCATCGCCCGGCGCATCTCGGCGGTCGGCCGCGTCACGGTGTCGCTGCGGAGGTCGACGCGGCCATCCGGGGCGGGCATGGGCAGAAGTTAGTGTGCCGCCGTGCCCGACCCCGACCCGCACGACCTCGCCGATCTCGGCGCGGCAGCGGCACGGCAAGCAGGTGAGCTGCTGCTGGGCGGGCTCCACCTCGCCCGCACCGACGTCAGCACCAAGTCGACCGGCACCGACATGGTCACCGAGATGGACAGGGCCGCGGAGGCCCTCATCGTCGAGCATCTCCTCCATGCCCGGCCGGACGACGGCCTGCTCGGCGAGGAGGGCAGCAACCGAGCGGGCACGTCCGGGGTGCGCTGGATCGTGGACCCGCTGGACGGGACGACCAACTACCTCTACGGCCAGCCCGGCTTCGGCGTGGCAATCGCCGCGGAGCTGCACGGCGCCGTCGTCGCCGCGGCCGTGCTCGATCCCGTGCACGACCAGCTGTTCACCGCGGTCAAGGGCAGTGGCTCGCGCTGCAATGGCGTGCGGATCAGCGTCAGCGACAAGGCCGACCTGTCCACTGCGCTGGTCGCCACGGGGTTCTCGTACGACCCCGAACGCCGCCGCCACCAGGCCGAGGTGCTCACCGGGGTCCTCCCGCTCATCCGCGACATCCGGCGGGGCGGCGCAGCCGCTGTCGACCTCTGCTCGCTCGCCTGCGGACGGGTCGACGCGTACTACGAACAGGGTCTGGCGCCATGGGACGTGGCCGCCGGCGCGCTGATCGCCCAGGAGGCGGGGGCGCTGACCGGGGACCTCGACGGTGGGCCGCCGTCAGGCGCGTTCTGCGTGGCCGCGGCCCCAGCGATCTTCGAACCGTTACGCGATCTGCTCAACCGCAGCGGGGCCGGGTCGAGCTAGCGACCGTCACGCGATCTTCACCTGTTCGGCACCGCGCCGTCCCGTCGCTCGGCGATGCTGCCGGGCGATGCCGCCCGCCACTGCCGTGCCCGTCTGCGTCGCCGATGGCGGCCAGACCCTCATCCTCCGAGTCGGCTTCCGCCTCGACGGCCCCACCGCCCAGGCCCTGGTCGAGGCGGCGGCGACCGCCGCGTCGAGCGGTGCCGAGCGGGTCGACATCGACCTCCGGAGCCTGCAGTTCTTCACCACGGAGGGAGCCGCTGCCCTCGTGACCTGCCGAGAGGTCTGCGCCGACCTGCCCGGCGGGCTGCACTACCGGACCGGCAAGGGGCCAGGCCGCGAGGCGCTCCTCGCGGCCTACGCCGACCAGCCGCCAGTCTGACTGCGCAGCCATACGCCGCTTCCGGCTCGCCATCGGGCAGGCTGGTGCCTGTGGGAACCCGGATCCTGAGCGTTGAGGACGACGAGCGGATCCGCACCGCCGTGAAGCTCGCCCTCGAAGACGAGGGGTGGGTCGTCGAGGAGGCCGAGACCGGCGAGGATGCGCTCACCGCGTTCCATCGCCAGCCCGCCGACGTGGTGCTGATCGACATCATGCTCCCGGGGATGGACGGCTTCGAGGTGTGCCGGTCGATCCGGCGCCTGTCCGATGTCCCCATCGTCATGGTGACGGCCCGCGCCGACACCCACGACGTCGTCGCCGGCCTCGAGGCCGGCGCCGACGACTATCTCACCAAGCCCTTCGCGCCGAAGGAGCTCTCGGCCCGCATCCGCGCCCTGCTGCGCCGGGCCCGCACGACCGACACCGGCGCCGCCCACCTCCGCTTCGGTGACCTCGAGGTCGTCCCGGAGGAGGGGGTGGTCCGCCGGGCCGGCCGCGACGTCCACCTGACCAAGACCGAGTTCCGCCTGCTCGTCGAGCTGACGTCGAGCCCGGGCCGGGTGTTCAGCCGCGAGGTCCTGCTCGAGCGGGTGTGGGGCTACGGCTACTTCGGCGATGGTCGCCTCGTCGACGTCCACATCCGCCGGCTCCGCACCAAGATCGAGGCTGATGCGGCCAACCCCCGCCACGTCGTGACGGTCCGAGGGCTCGGCTACAAGCTGCAGGTGTGAGGGCGTGAGCTGGCTCGACCGCCTGCGCGTCGGGCGCCGGCTCGGCCTCCGGACCCGCATCACCCTGGCGTTCGCGTTCGGGGCGCTGTTCCTCTCGGCGCTGCTCGCCGGCACGACGTGGGCCCTCACCCGCGAGAACCTGCTGAACCAGCGGGAGTCGGCAGCGACGCGGCTCGTGTACCAGAACGCGAGCATCGTGCGGGACCGGCTCGGGTCGGCCGACCCCGACCCCGTCGACCTGCTGAGCTCGCTGCAGACGCCGGCCGGGTCACAACCCGTGCTGCTCATCGGCGAGGAGTGGTTCCCGCTCTCGCCCGAGTTCGGGGAGGACGCCCTCCCGCCCGCGCTGCGCGAGGCAGTGGCCAACGGCCAGCCGGCGCGCATGCGCTACTCGTTCAACAACGAGAAGCAGCTCGCGGTCGGCGTGCCGATCACCGCGGCCGGCGCGAGCTACTTCGAGATCGTGTCGCTGCGCGAGCTCGAGTCCACCCTGGAGTCCCTGGGCGTCTCGCTGCTCGGCGCGTCGCTCGTCACCTCGCTCGCTGGCGCCGGCCTCGGCTCGTGGCTGAGTCGGCGCGTGCTGCGCCCGGTGCTCGATGTGAGCCGGGCCGCGGAGGCGATCGCAGGCGGCCGCCTCGACACCAGGCTCGAGTCGATGGAGGACCCCGACCTCGCCCCGCTGACGTCGTCGTTCAACGACATGGCCCAAGCGCTGCAGGAGCGCGTCGAGCGCGACATGCGATTCGCGTCCGACGTCAGCCACGAGCTGCGTTCGCCGCTCATGACCCTGGCCGCCTCCGTGGAGGTGCTCGAGAACCAGCGCGACGAGCTGCCGGAGCGAGCCCAGGCCGCGCTGGACCTGATGAGCGGCGACATCGACCGCTTCCGCCAGCTCGTCGAGGATCTGCTGGAGATCTCCCGCTTCGACGCCGGCGTCGTGCGACTCGAGCTGGACGAGGTGCACCTCGCGGAGCTGGTCATGCAGGCGGTCAGCGCGTCGACCGACGCCGACGTGCC
>CAYSAC010000423.1:0-3070 GCA_964428815.1 uncultured Acidimicrobiaceae bacterium
CGAAAAAATCGGTGTGATGTTCGGTTCACCTGAGACCACGCCCGGGGGGCGCGCGCTGAAGTTCTACTCGTCGGTGCGGCTCGACATCCGGCGCATCGAGGCGATCAAGGACGGGGTCGAGGTCGTCGGCAACCGCACTCGCGTCAAGGTCGTGAAGAACAAGTGCGTCGCCGCGGGTACCACTGTGTTCGACCCGACCTCGGGCCTCACCCGCCGCATCGAAGACATCGTCGACCAGGGTGCGGGTGCCACGGTGATGGCCGCCGACAAGCTCGGCAAGCTCCACGTCCGACCGATCACCCAGCGCTTCAACCAGGGCGAGGCCGAGTGCATCGGCTTGACGTTCCGTGACGGCACCGAACTCTGGGCGACACCCGACCACAAGATTTTCACGGAGAACGGCTGGAAGGAAGCGGGCGATCTCGATCTGGGCGACCGCGTTGCTCGACCGCGAGCTGCGGTCGGGTTCGGCACTGACGAGCCCATCACCCCTGACCAGGCGCGACTGCTGGGCTACCTCATCGGCGATGGCTACGTCGGCGGCAAGACCCCGATCTCGTTCATCAACATCGACCACGACTACGTCGCGGACGTGAAGTCGTTGGTCGAAAAGCTCGGCTGTGACATGAAGCAGCGCGCTGCGTACGAGTACGCCATCTCCCACCGCATCGGTGAGAAGAACCAGGTGCTCGAGCTCGTGCGCTGGGCCGGTGTTCACGGGAAGTTGGCGTGGGAGAAGGTGCTTTCCCCGGCCTTCTTCGCTCCGGAGGTCTCGGCCTCGGTGGTCGGCAACCTGCTGTTCGGTCTCCTGGCAACCGATGGCTACGTGAGCCGCGGGCAGACGGGGGGTCTCCGTGCCGGCTTCTGCACGACCTCCGAGCAGCTGGCTCGTCAGATCCACTGGCTGCTGCTGCGTTGGGAAATCGGTTCGTCGGTGCGCGAGTACGACAAGACCGGCAAGCGTCCGAGCGTGGTGAACGGCCGTGAGATCCGGAGTAAGCGCCCGATCTGGGAGGTACGCATCTCGGGTGTGGAGAACATCAGCCGGTTTGCCGAAGCGCTCCCGACCTGGGGTCGCAAGGGTGAGGCGCTGGCAGCGTGGCTGTCCGATCCTGAAGTCTCCAAGCACCGCGGCTCGCAGCGGAACTACCTGCCGGCCAACCAGATCGAACCGGTGCTGTCCTATCTCCGTGGGCTCGGCGTGACGCCGGCGATGGCAGCGTCGATCATCGGCGACGATGCCGGCGATCCCCGAGGCGGACTGCGTCAGGTCCTCGGGCACTCACGCCTCCGGCGCGACCGTCTGCAGCGCTTGGCGGATGGCCTCGACAGCGAGTTCCTGACGGGTGTCCTCGACGAGGATGTCTGGTACGACAAGGTCGTCGAGGTGAAGGCGCCCGAGTGGCGTGACATCTACGACATCGAGGTCGAAGAGCACCACACCTTCGTCGCCAACGACATCGTGATCTCGAACTGCGCGGCGCCCTTCAAGCAGGCCGAGTTCGACATCATGTACGGCAAGGGCATCAGCCGCGAGGGCTCGCTCATCGACATCGGGGTCGAGCTCGGCGTCGTCAAGAAGTCGGGTGCTTGGTACACCTACGAGGGCGAGCAGCTGGGCCAGGGCCGGGAGAACGCCAAGCAGTTCCTCATCGAGAACCCTGAGGTCATGGTCGAGATCTCCGAGCGGGTCCGGGTGCAGGTCGGCATCGGTGCCGGTGACGCCCCCGAGCACGGCGGCGACGTCATGTCCGAACTGGACGAGGAGCCCATCACGCTCGACGACTGATCAGCAGGACGAACCGGAGGAACCCCACCAAATCGGACAACCGAGACGGCAGGGATCACCGCCTGGACGTCGAATCCCTGTTCTGAAGGGCGCATCCGCCAAGAAGGGCGCGGGGATGGAACGGCTGAAGGTCTCGACGAAGTCCAACCCGAACTCCGTCGCCGGCGCCATGGCGGGCGTCGTGCGACAGTCGGGCGCGGTCGAGGTCCAAGTCGTAGGTGCCGGCGCCCTCAACCAGGCGATCAAGGCGGTGGCCATCGCACGTGGCTACGTCGCGGCGAGCGGCATCGACCTGGTGTGCGTGCCGACCTTCGCCGACATCGAGATCGACGGCGAGCGCCGCACGGCGATCCGCCTGATGATCGAGGACCGCCAGCGACGCACCACCGAGCTGCCCCACGGCGTGGCCGACCTCGACCTCGACGCGTTCGACGAGCCCGTCGCCGTGGTCGCGCCCGCAACCCTGACCTGAGCGACACACCAGCCACCTAGGCTTGGTCCCGTGGCCGGCCGCACCTACATCGTGCGCACCTACGGGTGTCAGATGAACGAGCACGACTCCGAGCGCATCGCCGGCCTGCTCGAGGCCGACGGGCTCCAGCGGGTCAACGACGTCGCCGACGCCGATGTCGTCGTCCTCAACACGTGCTGCATCCGCGAGAACGCCGACAACAAGCTCTATGGCAACCTCGGGCACCTCAAGAGCATCAAGGCCCGCCGACCCGGGATGCAGATCGCGGTGGCCGGCTGCCTGGCGCAGAAGGATCGCGACGGCATCCAGCAACGCGCGCCGCATGTCGATGTGGTGTTCGGCACCCACAACGTCCATCGCGCCGTCGAGCTCTTGCACGAGGCGCGCGGCGGGGGACCGGTCATCGAGATCCTCGAGGAGACGGTCGCCGCCGACCACGAGGCCTTCCCGAGCGCGCTGCCGGTGCGCCGCGAGGTGCCGTTCGCCGCGTGGGTCACCATCCAGATCGGCTGCGACAACACCTGCGCGTTCTGCATCGTCCCCTCGGTGCGGGGCAGGGAGATCAGCCGCCCGCTGGATGAGATCGAGGACGAGGTCCGCCGCCTCGCCGAGGACGGCGTGACCGAGGTGACCCTGCTCGGTCAGAACGTGAACTCCTACGGCCGCGACCTGACCCGCCGTCGGCCGCTGTTCGCCGAGCTGCTGCGCGCCGTCGGCGCCGTCGACGGCATCAACCGGGTGCGCTACACGAGCCCGCACCCCAAGGACCTGCGCCCCGAGACGATCGCGGCGATGGCCGAGGTCGACGC
>CAYSAC010000424.1:0-1104 GCA_964428815.1 uncultured Acidimicrobiaceae bacterium
CGGCCTCGGCGCTGCGGGCGCGGCGCTGCGGGCGCGGCGTGTCCTCACCGGCCGGCGCGTCGGGACCGTCCACGCCAGTCAACTGGAGGATCATGTCGACGATCTTGGCCTTGGTGGCCCTGGCCGGCGGCTTGCCGCCGAGGGCCTCGGCGATCGTCTGGAGCTCTTCGCGGTCTTTGCGCTCCAACGCCGAGCGTTCGAGAGCAGCTGGCTCAACGCTCATCGGGTACCTCGTTTTCGTGCTTCGAAGGAGGGGAAGCCGGATGGGTGGCTTGCAGCGTCGGAAGTGAGCGGCAGAGCACCTGCAGGGGACTACCACCAGGCACGCACTGTGCTCCAACCTTCCGAGACTGGGGCCCGCGCGATCCTCGGTCTTGCGACTCGAAGGTCGTTTCGCCCCCCGGCGGAACGCTGTGCACTGTAGCGCAGCGACCTCCCAGGCGGAAACCCGCTCGCTGGCCAGGGGTGGCAGCACCAGACTCGCTCCTTCGTGGGGTCAGTGCTGCGCGCGCACGAATTGAAAAAGCGGTTCAAGACCGTGCAGGCCGTCGACGGCATCAACCTCGAGGTCGGCCCGGGTGAGCGCGTCGCGCTCCTCGGCCCCAACGGCGCCGGCAAGACGACGACGCTGCTGATGCTGCTCGGCGCCATCACACCTGATCACGGGACGATCGACATCGGTGGCCACCGCCTGCCGCGCGGCCGGTCCAAGGCCATGGAGGAGGTCGGCTTCGTCGCCGGCTACCTGCCGCTGCCCGACCGGCTGCGCGTGCGCGAGGCGCTGTCGATCTTCGCCGGCTTCTACGGTCTGCGGCGCGCCGAGGGCGACGCCGCCATCGCCGCCGCGCTCGAGCGCTTCCGCATCCCCCAGCTCGCCGACCGCATGTGCATGGAGCTGTCGTCAGGCCAGCGCACACTCGTCGGCATCGTGAAGGCGACGCTGCACCAACCAAAGCTGCTCGTGCTCGACGAGCCCACTGCCTCGCTCGACCCCGACGTCGCCTACCGCGTCCGGACGGGGTTGCTCGACGTCTGCGCGACCGAGGGCACCGCGCTGCTCGTCACGAGCCACAACATGCTCGAGGTCGAGCGGCTGTGCGAGCG
>CAYSAC010000424.1:1204-3069 GCA_964428815.1 uncultured Acidimicrobiaceae bacterium
CCCCACCGCTGGTTCGACATCGTGTTCTGGCCGCTGTTCGACGTGCTGCTGTGGGGCTCCCTCGGCGCGTTCGTCGCGCAGGAAAACGACGCGAGCCGCGCCGGCACCGTCTACCTGCTCGCGGGGATCATGCTCTTCCACGTCCTGTTCCAGAGCCAGATCGCGGTCGCGACCGGGTTCATGGAGGAGACCTGGACGCGCAACCTCCTCAACGTGATGACCACGCCCGTGCGGGAGGTCGAGTACGTCATCGGCCTCGGCGTCTACGGCTTGGCCAAGCTGCTGATGGCGATGGCGAGCGTGTCGGTCGTCGCGTTCGGCTTCTACGGGTTCGGGCTCGGCGAGGTCGGCTGGGCGCTCGTGCCGATCGTGCTGATCCTGCTGATCGTCGGGTGGGCGTCGGCCATGCTCGTCATCGGCCTGCTGCTGCGGTTCGGCCAGAGCGCGGAGATCCTCGCGTGGGCGACGAGCTTCGTCGTTCTCGCCATCTCGGGCGTGTTCAACCCGATCGACGCCATCCCTGGTCCGCTCCAGCCGATCGGGCGGGTGCTGCCGACCACGCACGCGTTCGCGGCGGCCCGCACCGTCCTCGACGGCGACCCCATCCCGTGGGAGTCGATCGCTGCGGGGGTCGTCGGCGGGCTGGTCTTCGCCGCCCTGGCCACCGCCTACGTCGTCCGCATGCTGGGAACCTTCCGCCGGCGGGGCTACATCACGCGCTTCAGCTAGTCCCCGCTGACTTGTTCTATACTTGTCTTATGACAAGTGATGCATGGCTGCCGGCCCAGTACGACCGGTTCAAGGCAGAGCGCTCCCAACCAGCGCGCGACCTCATCGCGATGGTCCAGCCCATCCCGGGCGGACGGGCCGTCGACCTCGGCTGCGGCACCGGCGAGCTGACCCGGCAGCTACACGGCTTGATCGGAGCGGCCGCGACGATCGGCATCGACAGCTCCGCCGCCATGCTCGAGCAGGCCGGCGGCGACGCAGGCGACGGCGTCCGGTTCGAGCACGGCGACATCGCTTCATGGACCGGCGCGGGGCTCGACGTCGTGTTCGCCAACGCGAGCCTGCAATGGGTGCCCGACCACCCGGAGCTGTTCGCGCGCTTGGCCGCCGCGCTGCGCGCCGGCGGCCAGCTCGCGGTCCAGGTGCCGGCCAACTACGACCACCCGTCCCACACCCTCGCCGCCGAGGTCGGCAATCGGTTCGGTGTCGCGCGCTCCGAGCGCACGGGTGCGGTGCTCGCGCCAGAGGCGTACGCCGAGCTGCTCGTGCGCCTCGGCTTCGCGGAGCAGCACGTACGCCTTCGGGTGTACGGCCACCGCCTCGATGCGACAGCTGACGTCATCGAGTGGATCAAGGGCACGCTGCTCACCGAGTACCGCCGCCAGCTCGGCGAGGACAGGTTCGCCGAGTTCGTCGACGAGCTGCGCGACGAGCTGCTCCCCACGCTCGGCGACCCAGAGGGCACGCGCCCGTACTTCTACGCCTTCAAGCGCATCCTGCTCTGGGCCCGCCGCTAGCCCACCCCAAGCGAATGTGGTGCACGAAGCGCGGTGATCCCTGCATTTCGTGCACGGAGTTCGGGCGCCGGCATCTCGGCCCGCCGACTGCGGACGAGCCTGAGGCAATAACTCGCGGCGGTCTCAAGGGGTCGTCGCAACAGCGGGCGGACGAGAGGTTGGCGCTGCCGACCAGCCCCGGCACGGTGTCGTCCCCTTGTCGCGGGTGTGGTGTCCTGAGCAGGGCAGCGCCACGATGTGCGCGTCCGCCGAAGGCGCGCAGCGCCGAGGCGTTGCGCGGACCCCTTGAGATCGGCCGCGCATCCGTGCGGTACTGCCTCAGGCGTCCGATCCGTTAGG
>CAYSAC010000425.1:0-3068 GCA_964428815.1 uncultured Acidimicrobiaceae bacterium
AGCAGGCCACGTCGGCCACACCCGCGGGCAGCGAGCCGAGCAGGTCCGCGACCGGCGTCGCGGGGAGTGCCCCGCCGACGGCTCCCAGAGCGGTGCCGACGGAGGCCGCCGGGTTGAGGCCCGTGAGCAACCCGCACAGATCCGGCGGGGTCACGGTGACGGTGATGGCAGTGAGCCGCGCGAGGGCCTTGACCAGCGAGCCCTCCTGGGCGACGCCGGTCGACTCGTCGAGCAGCTTCACGGTGACGAGGCTGCCGAGCGACGGGTGGACCTTGGCGAGGATGCCGTTCAGCTGTGTGGCCGCCTGGTTGGCCAGACCAGCCAGCTGCTGGACCGTGGCGTTGACGTCGATGGCGCCGAGGTTGACGCCGCCCACGGTCAGCTTGCCGATCTCCGCGCTGACGTCGGCAGACGAGCCGGCCACGGTGTCCTTGGCGACCGCCTTGACACCGGCGGTGACCGCCTCGACCCGGACGAGCGCAGCCCCGTCGAGGGTGTCGAGCACGCTGTCGAGCAGACCCAGGAGGTCAGCGAGCGCGGCGGCGAGTGCGGCCTGCGCGGTCGCGAGGGCCCCCTGCGCAGTGGTGACCGCGGCCTGCAGCGTCGAGCAGAGCGGCTGCACCGGCACCGTGGCGCACAGGTTGGTCGTCGCCGTGTTGAGGGCGGCGGTCGCCGTCGCGACGGTGGTCTGGGCGCCGGTGACGACGGTCTGCAGCGCGGTGCGGGCGTCGAGGAGGGACTGCGGCGAGGACAGGTTCAGACCGGTCGCGGCGCTGACCGGTCCGAGCAGGCCGAGGTCGCCGAGGAGGGTGGCGGCGGTTGCGAGGGGCAGCTCGGCGACGGAGGTGCCGAGCATCTCCAGCAGGGCGCCGAGGTCGAGCACGGACAGGCTGTCGAGGTCGATGCCCCGCGCCGAGGTCGACGAGGTGGAGGCGGCCACGCCGCCCAGGAGCGCGTCGAGCGTGCCGGAGTCGACGATCCCGCCGAGCACGGCGACGTCAGCGAGCTTGGTCGTGAGCGCGGACCGGGCGCCGGCGGCGTCGACCGCGGCGGCAAGGCTGGCGGGGTTGACGGTGCCGGAGACGATGCCGGGGACGGCGCTGGTGGCGTCGGCCAGGTTCAGCAAGGCTGCGTCCTTGCGGACCTCCTCGCCGGTGCTCTTCACCTCGAGGGCGGGAACGCTCAGGCTGTTCAGCGCCGGCACCTGCACGGAGCTGACCGTCAGCGGGACGATCCGCTCGATCGCGGTCGGCGTGCCGTCAGTCGGGTCGATCGAGCTGCTGCTCTGCTCGCTCAGCACCGCGAGCTTGAGGAGATCGCCAGCATCCAGGCTCAGAACCGTGGCGCCACCGGTCGCGCTGCCCACGCCCTGCACGGGCTCGGCGGCCCCCGCCATGTTGCTGGTGGTCGCGACCACGAGCAGCCCTGCGAGCACGATGCTCGCCACCCTCTGTCCCACACGTCTGCTGCTCATCCCAGCTCCCTTGTCGCTTCTCGGCGGTTCGGAGCCATTTGCGCACGGTTCGACCAAGCGGGCCATGGCCCGAACGGGCGGTTTTGCAGGGATGGGTGACTAGTCAGCGCCTCCGAGCAAGTCGGCGAGGGCACGATGGGTCGCCTCCAGAGCGGACCGGTCGACGCGCTCCTCGGCGGTGTGGGCGAGCATCGGGTCGCCAGGCCCGAAGTTGGCGGCAGGGATGCCGGCGGCCGCGAACCGGGCGACGTCGGTCCAGCCGAGCTTGGCTCGCACCTCGAGCCCGCCGCGATGGATGAGCCTCGCCAGCAGCGGATGGGCGAGACCGGGGGCGGCGGCCGCGGCGTGGTCGACGAGGGTGACCTCGTCGCCGTCGGCCAGGCACGGCGCGAGCAGCGCGCTCAGCTGCTCGAACGCCTCCTCGACCGTCCGGTCCGGTGCGAACCGGTGGTTGAGCGTGACCGCGGCGCGGTCGGGGATGACGTTGCCGGCGACGCCGCCCTCGACCCGAACGGCTTGGAGCGCCTCCCGGTACTCGCACCCGTCGATCAGCGGGCGGCGTTCTGGCCGAGCCTCGACCGCAGCGAGCAGCCGACCGAGGCGGTGGATGGCGTTGCGCCCCATCCACGGACGTGCGCTGTGCGCCCGCTCGCCGCGAAGGACCACGTCGGCACGCAGCGTGCCCTGGCAGCCGGCCTCGATCGCCGCGCCCGTCGGCTCGCCGAGCAGCGCGACGTCACCGGCGACGAGGTCGGGCCGGTCGCGGAACAGGTGGCCGAGCCCGTTGTGCGCGGCGGCGATCTCCTCGGCCGCGTAGAAGACCCAAGTGACGTCGACGACCGGATCGGCCAGCGCGAGCGCGAGCTCGACCATGACCGCGAGGCCGCTCTTCATGTCCGCGCTGCCGAGCCCCCACAGGACGTCGCCCTCGATGCGCGCCCGCTCGTTGCCGTTGGCCGGCACCGTGTCGGTGTGGCCGGCGAGGACGAGCCGCTCGTCCCGTCCGAGGTGCGTGCGGGCGACCAGGTTGTCGCCAACCCGCTCGACATCGAGCCCGTCGACCCCCTTGAGCAGCCCTTCGATGTGGTCGGTGATGGCCGCCTCGGCGCGGCTCTCCGACGGGATGTCGACGAGCTCGGCCGTCCGCTCGAGCAGGTCCACCTATGCGGTGACGCCGTGGGCGCGGAGCAGATCGTTCAGCTGCGCCTTGTCGTGGCGAGCGCCGGGTTCGAGCCGCTTGATCACGAGCACGCACGGCAGGCCGAAGTCGCCACCCGGAAATATTCGGGGCCGGATCGCCTGCACCGCGACGCACCAGGACGGCACCCGACCACGGCTGATCTCCTCGCCGGTCTCGGCGTCGATCACCGGGATGGAGGCAGCGAGGATCACGCCCGCGCCGACGAACGCTCCCTGCCCGACCCGCGCACCCTCGACGATCATCGACCGGCTGCCGATCACGACATCGTCCTCGATGATGACGGGGGCAGCCTGCGGTGGCTCGAGCACGCCACCGATGCCGACGCCGCCCGACAGGTGGACGTTGGCACCGATCTGCGCGCACGAGCCGACGGTCGCCCAGGTGTCGACCATC
>CAYSAC010000426.1:0-3059 GCA_964428815.1 uncultured Acidimicrobiaceae bacterium
CGTGGCCGGTGTTCATCGCCTGGAGCATGTCCAGCGCCTCACCCGACCGGCACTCCCCCACGACGATGCGGTCAGGCCGCATCCGCAGGCAGTTCTTGACCAGGTCGCGGATCGTGATCTGACCCTTGCCCTCGATGTTCGGCGGCCGCGCCTCCATGGCCAGGACATGGTCCTGATGCAGCTGGAGCTCCTTCGCATCCTCGACCGTGACGATGCGCTCCTCGGCTGGGATGAACGACGACAGCACGTTCAGGGTCGTCGTCTTGCCGGTGCCGGTACCGCCGGAGACGATCACGTTCAGCCGCCCGACGACGCAGGCCTGGAGGAACCGGGCCGCGTGTGCGTTGAGGGTGCCGAACCGGATGAGGTCGTCGATCTGGTACGGGTCCTTGGAGAACTTCCGGATCGTGAGGAACGGGCCGCCGATCGCGAGCGGGTGGATGACCGCGTTCACGCGGGACCCATCCGGCAGGCGGGCGTCGACGAGGGGTGTCGACTCGTCGATGCGCCGGCCGACCTGGCCGACGATCTTGTCGATGATGCGCCGCAGGTGCGTCTCGTCCACGAACGACGCCGTGGTCTTCTCGATGCGACCCGCCCGCTCGACGTAGACCGAGTCGGGGCCGTTCACCATGACCTCGCTCACCTCCTCGTCCTTGAGGAGGCGGTCGATGGGGCCGTAGCCGAGGATGTCATCGGAGACGTCCTGGATCAGCTGGGCCTTGTCCGCCGCCGACAGCGGCGCGCGCTCCTGTGCGAGCGCGGCGTGCAGCTGCTCGTGGACCCGCCGGCGCAGGTCCTCCTCGCTCAGCCGCTTGTCGTAGAGGATCGGGCCGAGCTCGTCGATCAGGTGGTGGTGGATCTTCTGTCGGAGCTCATCGAGCACCGGATCCCGCCGACTCGCCGTCCCTGAGGCCGGCCCCTGCTGCACCTCGTGCAGGCGCTTGTAGAGGCTCATGCCGCCCCCTCCCTTGTGTCGTGTCCGTTGTTCACCGCTGGGCCATCCACCTAGCGCCGCCTTCGTGCGTCATCTGTCACCTCGAACATGCTCGCGAGCTGCTCGATGGCCTTCGCGACGCCCGACTTCGGAGCGTCGAGGACGACGGGGGTGCCCTTGTTGACCGACTGGGGCACGACGACATCGCTCGGGATGAGGGACTCCGCCTTCACCTGAAGCGTGCGCTCGACCTCCCCGACGTCAAGCTTCACCTTCGAGTTGGCGCGGTTGAGCACCAGGTGCAGCTTCGACATGGGGATGTTCAGCAGGCGCAGCGTCTGCAGACCGATCTTCACGTTCTTGATGTTGGGAATGTCCATGCCCGCGATCAGCAGCACGTGGTCGCTCTCCTCGATGAGGCCGAGGACGACGTCGTTGAAGTAGGCCGGCGTGTCGATCACCACGTAGCTGCAGAACGACCGCAGCATGTCGACGATCTTCACCATCTCGGTGGCGCCGATCTGATCGGCGAACGCCGGCTCGAGCGGCGCCGGCAGGACCAGCAGCCCCGACGGCTCGTGCCGGATGAGCAGGTTCTGCAGCAGCTGCGGGTCGAGCCGGTCGAGCGATCCGACGGCGTCGACGATCGTGTGCTGCGGTGCCAGCTTGAGCATCACCGCGATGTCACCGAACTGCAGATCGGCATCGATGAGCACGACCGGCTTGTCGCTGCGCCGGGCGAGCACCACGGCGAGGTTGGCGGCGAGCACCGACTTACCGGCGCCGCCCTTGGTCGAGAAGACGGTCAGGACCATGCCGCGGTCTCCGCTGGAGCCGAGCGGGCCGGCGTCGGAGCCTGGGAAGCCGGGGATCTCGACGCGCGGCGCGGCTGCCGGTGTCAGCGCGTCGGCGACGCGGGCGACGGCCTGCGTGAGCTGGGTCGTATCGACCGGCGCCGCGAGAACGTCCTTGATGCCCGAGCGAAGCGCACGCTGCAGCAGCTCGGTCGAGAGCTCGCTGGTGATGAGGATGGTGCCGACCTCGGGGTGGGCCGAGAGCAGCGCCTCTGCCCCCGCGAGCCCGGGCGCCGCCGCGCACGACGGTCCGAGGATCAGGACGAACGGCGCGCCCGTCAGCCGCCCTGAGAGCGCGTCGAGGGAGGCGAGCGGCTCAGCCGCCTCGCCGAGCTGCATCGCGAGGCGGCTGCGCACGGCCTGGTCTTCGTCGATGACGACGACCGGGAACACGTTCGTGGGGTTGATGGCGATGGGAGAGGTTCCTTTGGTGCTCTTCGATCCGCTGCTGGTGCAAGGAACGGTAGCCCGACGCCCGGCGCCGGTTACTCGCTCTGGCCTTGAGGACCGTAGGGGGTCAGCTGGCCCGGGTCCTCTGCCGGGAGCGGCGCGTTCGCGTCGAGCGGGCCGAGCGGCTCAGGCTGGTAGTCCTTCGGGACGAGGGTCAGGTAGATGCTGTCGGCGGGGACCGAGGCGATGTACTGGGCGGCCCGGGACGGGACCGCGAAGGTGATGAGGCCGGACTGGCCGCCCTGGCCGCCCGTGCCGTCGGCGTTGGTCACCGCGGTCTCGCCGGGCTCGAGCTTCTTGGTCTGCCCGATCGCCAAGATCTGCACCTTCTGGAACAGGTACCGCGCCGAACTCGACAGGAGGGTGCCAGCCGCTTCGGGGGCCGGCTCGCCCTCCACGGTTGCTGCGCCCTCGACGACGACGAGCATGTTGACGAAGTCACCCGGGACGAGCAGGCCGGCGACGCCGCGAACCTGATCGACCGAGATCGTGATGGCAACCTGGTTGTTCTGCAGCAGGCTGCTGAAGGTCGACAGCGATTCCGCCTGGGACACGAACTGGTCGCTGACGACGACCGAGTTCGCCGGGAGGTTGCTGATCGCGACCAGCCCGTCGATCTGGGAGGGATCGGTGATCGCGGTGGCAGGACGGAACTCCTTCGCGATCTCATCCTCCTCGATGTAGCCCTGGTTGAACGCCTCATCACCGAAGAAGCCCTTCGGGATGTCGCGGGCGATCTTGAAGATCTTGACCCGTTCAGCGTTGTCGTTCGCGCGGTCCTCGATGCCGTTCACATACGTGAACAGCGCGTAGGCGGC
>CAYSAC010000427.1:0-3058 GCA_964428815.1 uncultured Acidimicrobiaceae bacterium
TGGCCACCGGCACGTTCTTCCTCAACGCCGAGTACTTCCCGTGGCTCGTGCCAGAACCCAACGTCCGCATCCTCCGACCGATCATCTTCGACAAGTTCGATCTCGAGTCGGAGTACGCCTTCTACTACTTCGCCCTCGTGCTGTTCGCCCTCACCGCGGCCGCGGTCTGGCGGATCCGCACGTCAAGGACGGGGCGGGCAATCGTCGCCACCCGCGACAACGCCCGCTCGGCGCAGGCCTACGGCATCAGCTCGACGCGCGCCCAGCTGACCGCCTTCGGCATCTCCGGGTTCATCGCCGGCATCGGCGGTGGGCTCTACGTCTTCCACCAGCACGGCCTGTCGAACACGCTCCAGAGTGCCCAGAGCAGCATGCTGCTGTTCGCCATCGCCATCGTCGGCGGGCTCGGGTCGCTGCCCGGCGCCATGATCGGCGCCGCCTACATGACCTTTCTCAACAACTCGCCGTTCACCGCGTCACAGCTCTCCCGGCTGTTCGCATCCGGCGTCGGCGTGCTGCTCATCCTGATGTTCCTGCCGTCGGGCCTCGGCGGGAAGGTCTACGACCTACGCGATGCGATCCTGCGCGCGATCGCTCGACGGCGCAACGTCGTCGTGCCGAGCCTGCTGGCGGATGTGCGCGTGATCGACGAGGAGAGCGGCATCACCCACGACGTCGAGCGCGAGTCACGGGTGTCCCAGCCGAGCGACGACCCGCTGCTGCTCGTGCGCGGCGTCGAGGTCTCCTACGGACGCACGCAGGTGCTGTTCGGCGTCGACTTCCACGTCGAGCGGGGTGAGATCGTCGCGCTGCTCGGCACGAACGGCGCGGGGAAGTCGACGCTGCTGGCCGCCATCGCGGGTCTCGCCAACCCTGGCGCAGGCTCGATCGTCTTCGACAACGTGGACATCACGGGCCGGCCGCCCACCGAGACCGTCGGCCGGGGCGTCGTGTTCATGCCGGGTGGCAAGGGGGTGTTCCCGACCCTGACGGTGCGCGAGAACCTCGAGCTCGCGGCGTGGCAGTTCAAGGCCGATGATGCCTACGTCCGTGAGGTCACCGACCAGGTGCTCGGGTTCTTCCCGGTGCTGCGCGAGCGCCTTGGTCAGAAGGCGGGCAACCTGTCCGGCGGCGAGCAGCAGATGCTGACGCTCGCGCAAGCCTTCATCCTGCGCCCCCGCCTGCTCATGATCGACGAGCTGAGCCTCGGACTGGCGCCGGTCGTCGTCGAGCAGCTGCTCGGCATCGTCCGCTCGATCCACGAGGCCGGCACCACCATCGTGCTCGTCGAGCAGTCGGTCAACGTCGCCATCACGCTGGCGGGGAGGGCAGTGTTCCTCGAGAAGGGCGAGGTCCGCTTCGACGGCCCTACCGCGGAGCTGCTCGACCGTCCTGAGATCCTGCGCGCGGTGTTCCTCGAGGGCGCCTCCAAGGCGAAGGAGGCGCCCTCCGAGAAGGCCGAGGCCAAGCGGGCTCGCGGTGGCGCGGCGAAGGAGGTGTTCGAGCCCGTGTGCCCGCACTGCGGTCGCGAGCACGAGGTCGCTCTCGACGTCGCCGGCCTCTCGGTCAACTTCGGTGGCGTCCAAGCGGTCCGCGACGTCAGCTTCGGCATCCGCGAAGGCGAGATCCTCGGCATCATCGGACCCAACGGCGCGGGTAAGACGACGGTGCTCGACCTCATCTCCGGGTTCATCGAACGCACTGCTGGCCGAGTCACGGTCAAAGGCGTCGACGTCACCGAGCTGCCACCCGACGCCCGCGCCATGCTTGGGCTGGGCCGCTCGTTCCAGGATGCTCGGCTCTTCTCGGCGATGACCGTGCGCCAGACGATCGCGACCGCGCTCGAGCGCCACATCGAGGTGCGGGACCCGATCGCGGCGCTGCTCCTGTCGCCGGCGGTGTCGGCGTCCGAAAAGCTGGTCGACGAGGAGGTCACGAGGCTCATCGACCTGATGCGCCTGGGTGCCTACGCCGACAAGTTCGTGGGCGAGCTCTCGACCGGCACCCGCCGCATCGTCGACCTGGCGTGCACGCTCGCACACGGCCCGACGGTGCTGCTGCTCGACGAGCCGTCGTCTGGCATCGCCCAGCGAGAGACCGAGGAGCTCGGCCCGGTCCTGCTCGACATCCGCCACCAGACCGGCGCGGCCATGGTCGTGATCGAGCACGACATGCCGCTCATCTGCGGCATCTCTGACGAGCTGCTCGCGCTCGAGCTGGGCGAGGTCGTCGCCAGAGGCCTGCCCGACGACGTGATCAACGACCCGCGCGTCGTCGAGGGCTACCTCGGCGGCACGGAGGCCGTCATCAAGCGCTCAGGCGGCAACGGCGCGCGCCGCCGCCGCACGCCCCTGAAGGCGGCGGCGCAATGAAGCGCGCCATGCTCGCGGCGGTCGGGCTGGTCCTGCTCTTGCTGCCTGGCAGCGTCCATGCCGAGGAGGAGCTGCCGTTCGAGGTGCTCGAGGTCGGGTGGTGGTCGAGTCGCCCGACCGCGGTGGCACAGCCGGAAGAGGGGTTCGAGGTCGCGGCAGGGCCGACCGGGGAAGCGGAGAGCGTCGCCGCCATCCGCCTGTCGATCACGCCGGGCACGATCAGCAGCCTGTCGGTGCGACTTGACGACTCCACCACGTCGCAGCTCATCGCCGGCCCAGGCGGCATCCTGCGCGTCTGCACGACGGTGGGGACCTGGACCACCGCGAACCCCGGTCCCTACGACGAGGCGCCTGAGCCCGACTGCGCGGCGGGCGTGAACCTGACCCTCACCGAAGACGGCTACTGGATCGGCGACGTCGGAAGCCTCGCGCCGACCGGCGGCGAGGTCTCGCTCATGGTCGTTCCTGAGTACAAGCCGGCCCCCGTTGGTCCGGGCATGATCGTCACGATCGCGGCCGGCCAGTTCAACCCGGTCGGAACCCCGGTCGCGGGAACGACCGACACGACCCTCGACAGCGGCGGCGGCTTCGAACCGCCGGCCGATGACTTCGTCGTTCCGAACGCCGGAGCGTTCGGCATCGACACGCAGGAATTCACTCCCAGCTTCGGCCCGACCGAGACCACC
>CAYSAC010000428.1:0-3048 GCA_964428815.1 uncultured Acidimicrobiaceae bacterium
CACGCGATCATCAACCAACTGTGTCCGCTGTGAGCGGGGTCGTGACGTTGCTGGGGCCTGCATTGGGCGACGGAGAAGGCGGTGGTCGAGAACACCCTCGGCCGCCTCGACGGCGTCCGCACGGTGGAGGCGAACCCGGTGGCTCAGACCGCCACGGTGTCCTACGAGACCGGTGTCACCAACGTGGCCGAGATGCGGGCGTGGATCGAGGGCTGCGGGTACCACTGTGCGGGCCAGTCGGTTCCGGGCCATGTGTGCCACCCCATGCAGGAACCACACGCGGACGGTCACGCCGGTCACGCCGGTCACGACGACCAGCGCGGCGGTGAGGGGGAGACGGCGATGCCGTCGCCCCACGACATGATGGGCCACGGTGGGCACGGGGCCACGTCGATGGACGACATGGTCGCCGACATGCGGCGCCGGTTCCTCGTGGCTGCGGTCTTCTCGGTGCCGATCCTGCTGTGGTCACCGATCGGTCGTGACGTTGTCGGGTTCGGCACTGCCGCGCCCTTTGGGCTGCGCGACGACGTCTTCATGCTGCTGCTCAGCCTGCCGGTGATGTTCTACTCGGCGTGGATCTTCTTCGACGGGGCCTTGCGGGCGCTGCGGGCCCGCACGCTCGACATGATGGTCCTCGTCGCGGTGGCGGTCGGCGCCGGCTGGCTCTACTCGGTCGGCGTGACGCTCACCGGCGGTGGTGAAGTGTTCTACGAGGCCGCGACGGTGCTGTCGGCCTTCGTGCTCCTCGGCCACTGGTTCGAGATGCGTGCCCGCGGCGGTGCCAACGAGGCGATCCGCACGCTCCTCGATCTCGCCCCGCCGATGGCGACGGTGATCCGCGAGGGAGAGCCTGTCGACATACCGACCGCAGAGGTGGCGGTCGGGGACCTGCTGCTTGTACGCCCTGGGTCCAAGCTGGCCGTAGACGGTGTGGTCGAGGAGGGCGACAGCGACCTCGATGAGTCGATGGTGACGGGCGAGAGCCTCCCGGTGCACAAGGCGCCCGGTGACACGGTCATCGGCGCCACCCTCAACACCACCGGTACGTTGCGGGTGAGGGCCACGAAGGTGGGTGCTGACACCGCCCTCGCCCAGATCGTGAAGCTCGTCCAGGAGGCCCAGAACTCCAAGGCCCCCGGCCAGCGCCTCGCCGACCGGGCCGCCTTCTGGCTCGTGCTCGTCGCTCTCATCGGCGGCACCGGCACGTTCCTGACCTGGTATGTGCTCGCCGGCCGGCCGGCCGAAGAGGCGATCCTGTTCGCCATCACCGTCGTCGTGATCACCTGCCCCGACGCCCTCGGGCTGGCTACGCCCACGGCGATCATGGTCGGCACCGGGCTCGGCGCCAAGCGAGGTGTGCTGTTCAAGAACGCCATCGCCCTCGAGACCGCGGCCCACATCGACACCGTCGTCATGGACAAGACGGGCACCCTGACGAAGGGCGAGCCCGAGGTCACTGACGTCATCGCAGCGGGGATGGACGAGGCGCGGTTGCTCGCCCTGGTCGCCGCCGTCGAACGCGAATCCGAGCATCCCCTGGCCCAGGCCATCGTCACGGAGGCGGAGCAGCGGGGTGTGCCGGCGCTGCGAGCCGAGTCCTTCGAGAGCGTGCCCGGTCACGGAGCCCTCGCGAACGTCGACGGACATCGAGTCGTCGTCGGGAACCGCCGGCTGATGGAGCGCGAGGGCATCGATCTCGGCGAGCTCGCCGCTCGGCGAGAGGAGCTCGCTGAGGGCGGTCGCACGGCCGTGATGGTGGCCGTGGACGGTGCTGCCGCCGGCCTCGTCGGGATGGCGGACGCGCCCCGTCCCACCGCCGAGCTGGCCGTCGCCGAGCTACGTCGGCTCGGCGTCGAGGTCGTCATGCTCACCGGAGACAACGAGGCGACCGCCCGCCGCATCGGCGCCCTGCTCGGCGTCACGAACGTCATCGCCGAGGTGCTCCCGGGCGACAAGGCGTCCAAGGTGGCCGAGCTGCAGGCCGAGGGCCGCAAGGTGGCCATGGTCGGTGACGGCGTCAACGACGCTCCCGCGCTCGCCCAAGCCGATGTCGGCGTGGCCATCGGGGCCGGAACCGACGTGGCCATCGAGACCGCCGACGTCGTCCTCATGCGCAGCGACCCGCTCGACGTTCCGGTCGCCCTGCAGATCGGACGAGGGACCCTGCGCAAGATGCGTCAGAACCTCGGGTGGGCCATCGGCTACAACACGATCGCTCTCCCCATCGCTGCTGGCGTGTTCGAACCCGCCTTCGGCCTGGTGCTGCGGCCCGAGATCGCGGCCCTGTCCATGTCCGGCTCCAGCTTCCTCGTCGCCGTGAACGCCGTGATGCTCAAGCGCCTCCGGCTGCCAAAGCCCAGCGACGTGACCGCCGCCGTGGACGGCTCCGCGACGTCGTCTGAGGTTGCCGCCGTGCGGTGAAGCGCCACATGGCGTCGGCCCGGCCGCGGCGTGCATCGCACGCTGTTGCGAGTCGAAAGGTCCACGATGCGCGAAGCCGCCGTCCAGAGCGAGGCACAGGCCACGGCAGCCCGCGCGTCGGCCGGTGTGACTGATGGCCAGCCGAGCGGCAAGAGCCCCGTCCGGCGCGGATGCTCTGGATCACGGCCGCCTGGGGAGCGTGCTTCATCACGATCCGCTGGGGGCTCCGGGAGGCGCCCCTCCTGTGGTTCGCGACGCTGCGGGCGATCGTCGCCGGGGTCGCGCTGGTGGCGGTGGGCGCAGCCCAACGGCGTCCGCTGCCCACGGGTATCAGGGCGTGGAACCTGATCGCCAACGTCCAGCCGCTCCGTGGGTTCGTAGACCACGCGACGAGTAGAGCGACGAGGCCGAGGGTCAGGGCGACTGCGGTCACGGCCAGCACCCGTTCTCGTCAGCAGACAGCCCCTGCGTTGGAGAACGCCTGATCGAGTGGTCGACCGCAGCGCAGCGTGAGGTCAGCTCGCGTAGGCAGCAGGGTCAGCTTCGAACTCGGAGTTGCAGTCCTCGCTGCAGAAGTAATACGTCGTGCCTTCGTGCTCGACGGAGCCGACGGCGTCGGCCTCT
>CAYSAC010000429.1:0-3042 GCA_964428815.1 uncultured Acidimicrobiaceae bacterium
GTTGGGCGGCTCCACCAACGCCGTGCTCCACCTGCTGGCCATCGCCAACGAGGCGCGGGTCGACCTCGCGCTCGACGACTTCAACAAGGTCGCGGCCCGAGTGCCCCACATCGCCGACACCAAGCCGCACGGCAAGTACCACATGTCCGATCTCGACCGCATCGGCGGTGTGCCGGTCGTGATGCGCCACCTGCTCGAGGCCGGGCTGCTCCACGGCGACTGCCTCACGGTGACGGGCAAGACGATCGCCGAGAACCTGGCCGAGATCGACCCGCCCGCACCCGATGGCGCCGTCATCCACCCGTTGTCATCGCCGCTGCACGCCGTCGGCGGCATCGCGGTGCTCACCGGCTCGCTCGCGCCCAAGGGCTCGGTCGTCAAGGTGGCTGGCATCGACTTCGACCGCTTCGACGGCGTGGCGCGCGTCTTCGACGGCGAGGACGCGGCGATGGACGCGATCCTGGCCGGCCAGATCCAGCCAGGCGACGTGGTGGTGATCCGATACGAGGGACCGAAGGGCGGTCCGGGCATGCGCGAGATGCTGGCGGTGACGGGAGCCATGAAGGGCGCGGGTCGAGGCGGCGACGCCGCGCTCGTCACCGACGGCCGGTTCTCGGGGGGCACCCACGGCTTCTGCATCGGCCACGTCGCACCGGAGGCGGTCGACGGCGGTCCGATCGCCTTCGTGCGTGACGGCGACCGCATTGCCATCGACGTGGTCGGCCACACGATCGATCTGGACGTGCCCGCCGACGAGATCGAGCGGCGAAGGGGCGAGTGGAAGTTGCCAGAGCCGCGCTACACGACCGGCGTGCTGGCCAAGTACGCCCGCCTCGCGGCCGGCGCCGAGCGCGGCGCGATCACCGAAGCCTGACGCGCATCACCACTTCAGTACCTTCGGCTTCGCGTCTGTGACCTTCCGGCCGTTGATGGTCACGTCGATCGGCCGCACCCGCCCCGAGGGCAGGAGCACCGCGCGGGGCTGCTCCAACGGCAGCTTGAACTCGATCTGGACCGTGCGGGTCTCACCTCGCTCGATGGTGACCCGCATGCCCGCGACCTTCATCGGCCCGTCGATCCCGGCGTCGGTGAACTTGTCCGTGATCGAGGTGATGTCAAAGGCGGTGGTCGGCAGCAGGACCGTCACGAGGCTGCGGTGCGCGCGGGGGATGTCGACGTAGGTCCCCTCGACCTGCTGACTCGTGCGCTCGAGCTCGGGGTTCGTGATCCGCACCGTCATCCGACCCAGGTAGGCGGAGGCGTCCTCGGTCTTGCGGATGTCGAGGTCGACCTGCGGGTCGATGTACCAGTCCAGCTTGTTGGCGGCGATGTTCTGGACGCAGATCATCAGGCCGAACGGGTTCAGCCGTCCGTCGGCGCCGAGCTTGGCCCAGATCGCCTGGAGGTCGGGGTCTGGCGACCAGGCCAGGAGGTGGCGCCCCTTGGCCGCCTCCGCCAGCCCGGCGGCGAGCTTGGTGACCGGCACGTTGCGCTCCTTCAACGCGTCGAAGACCGCGACCGCGATCTCGCTCTGGAGGTCGACGCGCTGCGCTCGATCGGCATGGTCACCGAACCGCAGGTAGTTCTCGTTGAGCACCTGCTGCTCGACGTTTTTCGCTGTGTAGGTGACGCCCTCGTGCTCGACCGGCCCGATGGCGTTGATGAGTGCACGCAGCGCGACGGCGTCGACCTGGAAGACGCCTCGCACCGGGCCGAGCGCGGAGCGGGCGGCCATGTCCGCGTAGATCGGTGCTATCGAGGGGAAGTTCGGCGACGCCGCCGTCTCGCGGTGGTCGAACCCGAGGGCGAAGCGGGCGTAGGTCTGCCGCAGATCGGTGGGGATGAGGTCCTCGTTCACCGGCACGTTCAGCTCGTCGGTCGGGGTGAACTCGCTCGCCTCGATGTCGCCCGCTTCGATGTGCACGGTGCCGGCGGACAGCGGCATGCCAGCTCCGCCGCGCATCTCAGCGTTGTTGGCCGCCAGCACCAGGTAGTTGCCAGGGCCGGCGAGCATGCGCCGGAGCGCGCGCACGTAGGTCGTCCCTTCCGCGACCCGTTCGTCGACCGACGCCAGCTCGCCGACCAGCGCGGCACGGGCATCGGCGAGTGGGCCGACGAGCCACCCGTCGGCGCCGACGTCGATGGCACCGGCTTCGTCCGCGACGAGGGCGAGCTGCTCAGCGACGGTGTCGAGCAGCTCGACGCGCGCCGCAGGCTCGCCGCTCGCGGCGTCGAGCTGGGTGCCGATGGTGCTCGATGCCGACCGCGCGATGTCACCCACCGACGCCGCCGCCGCGCTGAGGTCGCGCACCGCCCGCACCTGGGTCCCGAGGACCGGGATGGGCAGCACGATCTGCAGGAACGGGCTGGTACGGGATCGGCGCTCGGCCCGCTCGAGCCGGTCAGCGGCATGGTCGACGGTCGGGACCAGCCCGCCGCCCTTGTTGATCTCCTTCAGGCTGAGGTCGCCGAGCCGGGACTGGCCGGCCTCGAGGTCGAGCTTGATGCGGACCAGGTCGACGACCGCACCCCCGAGGACGACCAGCACGATCGTGAGGGCCGCGGCCCAGACGGGGTGGCGGCGGGCGGCGCCGTGGAGCCGCCCCGGCAGTTGTCGCGGTGGGCCGAGGACCGTGGCCAAAACGCGCGACCGAGGCCCGGAGGCCTCGGTCTCACGAAACCGCTGGTTGTCTGTGCGGATCAGCTGCGCAGCGCAGCGAGGCGCCGAGCGCCGACCGCTGCAAGGACCAGACCGCCGCCGATGGCGAGCGGCAGGGCCGCGCTGTCACCCGTGCGGGGCAGGCCGCTTGCGCCGGTGTTGCTGAGGATCGCGCTCGTCGTTGTGGGGGCCACGGTCGTGGTGGGGCCAGAGCCGTTGCCCGAGCCGTTCCCGGACCCGTTGCCGGCCGTCGCCGCGCTCGCGGTCCCGACGAACAGGACCAGGCTGAACGCCAGGGTGACCAGTACCTTCCGCATGATTACGCTCGTACGCACGCTGTCTCCCATGTGATCGCAGCTCCTCGAGGAGCCCCCAACGTCCAG
>CAYSAC010000430.1:0-3041 GCA_964428815.1 uncultured Acidimicrobiaceae bacterium
AGCCACCACTTGGCCACCTTGCCCTCGAGGAAGCCGATGAGCTCTTGCGGCGTCGCCTCCTCGCCCGGCTTGAGCACGACGCACGCGAGCGGCCGCTCGCCCCACTTCTCGTGGGTGACGCCGATGACCGCGGCCTCGGCGACCTTGGGGTGGCCCATGAGCTCGTTCTCGAGCTCGACCGAGCTGATCCACTCGCCACCCGACTTCACGACGTCCTTGGTGCGGTCGACCAGGCGGATGTAGCCCTCGGTGTCGATCACCGCAACGTCGCCGGTCTTGAGCCAGCCATCCTCGGTGAAGGACTCCGGCGACCGATCGTCGTTGTAGTACTCCTTCGCGATCCACGGGCCGCGCACCTGCAGCTCGCCGCTGCTCTCACCGTCCCACGGCAGCTCGTCGATGCTGCCCGGGCCCACGATGCGGGCCTCGACGCCGATCGAGATCTGGCCGACGGTCATGCGCAGGTCGGCCTTCTGCTCGTCGTCGAGCTTGGCGGCCAGCGAGCTCTTGATCTGACCGACCGACGCGATCGGGCTGGTCTCGGTCATCCCCCACGCCTGGAGGATGGGCAGGCCGGTCGCCTTGCGGAACCCCTCCGACAGCGCCCGCGGCACCGCCGACCCGCCGCACGGGATGGCGCGCAGGCTGGAGGTGTCGCGACCCTCGAGCTCGGGTAGCACACCCATCCAGATCGTCGGCACGCCCGCGGCGACGGTGACCTTCTCGTTCTCGATGAGGTTGGCGATCGCCGTCGGCGACAGGTCGGGGCCGGGCAGCACCAGGGTGGCGCCGCACGCGGGCGCGGCGTGGGCCAAGCCCCACGCGTTGGCGTGGAACATCGGCACGACCGGCAGGATGACGTCGCTCTCACGGATGCCGATACCGCTCGCGGAGAACGTCGCCATCGTGTGCAGGTACGTCGAGCGGTGGCTGTAGACGACGCCCTTGGGGTTGCCCGTCGTGCCGCTCGTGTAGCACATGCTCGCGGCGCGGTTCTCGTCGTCGACGCGGAACTGCACCGGGCTGGCGTCGGCAAGCAGGTCCTCGTAGTCGTGGAGCGGCCGTCCCCCGTCGGGGCTCGGCACCTCGCCCTTGCCGTCGTCCATCACGACGAAGTGGCGGACGGTCTCGAGCTTGTCGACAACCGGCCAGAGCAGCCCCATGAGCGAGCGGTCGACGAAGATGACCTCGTCCTCTGCGTGGTTGACGATGTACACGAGCTGCTCGGGGAAGAGGCGGATGTTGAGGGTGTGCAGCACGCGCCCGGTGCACGGCACGCCGTACCAGAGCTCGAGGTGGCGGGCCGTGTTCCAGGCGAAGGTCCCGACCCGGCCGGCGTCGCTGATGGCGAGGTCGTCGAGCACGCCACCGAGCCGCCGCGTGCGCTCGGCCCAGTCGCCGTAGGTGGTGCGCTCGATGCCCGTCGGGGTCGCGGTGACGATCGCCTTCTCGGGGAAGAGCCTCTCGGCGCGGTCGAAGAAGTGCGGCAACGTGAGCGGGTAGTCCTGCATCAGTCCTTGCATGCCGGGCAGCGTAGGCCCGATCGGGGATGCCAGACTCGGTGCCCTTGGAGGACGACGACCAGCAGGCGCCGAGCCGCCGACCGCCAAAGCGGGCGCTCGCTTACATCACCGCGCCGCTCATCGCGCTGATCGTCATCGCCAACCTCGGTGACGCCCTCGCACCCGGTCTCGTCGACACCCATCCGCTCGTCCTGATCATGATGAACGCACGGAACCGCAACCTCATCCTCGTCACCAACCTGCTCGACCCGGTCAGCTACTACGTCGTCGGGACCGTGCGGCTGCTGATCTCCGATCCGCTGTTCTTCCTGCTCGGCTACTGGTATGGCGACAACGCCCTCAAGTGGATGGAGAAGCGCACCAAGACCTTCGGCGAGACGCTGCGGACGCTCGAGCACGGCTTCGGCAAGGCGTCGTACCCGCTCGTCTTCATCGCGCCGAACAACTTCATCTGCCTGTTCGCCGGCGCCGCGGGCATGCGGGTCGGCACCTTCTTCGCACTCAACCTCAGCGGAACGGTGGTGCGGCTCTACCTCATCCGCCGGCTCGGCGAGGCGTTCGAGTCGCCGATCGACGACGTGCTCGGCTTCATCAAGGACTACCGGCTACCCCTGCTGGCGGTCAGCGTCGTGATCATGATCATCGTCGTGTACCGCGAGAGCAGGGGCGGCGACATCGACTCCCTCACGCACCTCGAGGACGAGCTCGAGCAGGAGAACGAATGAGCCGCACCGCGGTCGTCACCGGCATCATCCTGTTCGCTGGAACCGCCTTGGTCGGATGCTCGGACGGTGGCGACACATTGAGCGAAGAGGCCTGCGAGCTACTCGAGTCCGAGGATTCGGGAGCGCAATGGCAAGTGCCGTTCGCGACGACTCTCATCGGGGTGATCGTCGATCGAAGCGATCTCATCGTGTACATCGAGCCCGGGCCAGGTGCGGACGCCATCGCCTCCGAGCTCGACGGCGAGCTCCGACGGGACGAGCGTGTCGCTGAGACCGAGCTGGTCGATCAGGCAGCGACGTACGACGAGTTCCGCGAGCTGTTCGCCAACTCTGCTGCGCTCATCGAGACCGTCTCGCCCGACGACCTCCCGCCGTCGGTTCGCGTGATCCTCACCGATCCCAAGCACGTCGACGATCTAGTGGATGAGCTCTCGGACGGCACGATGATCCGCGAAGTGGTCACACTCGAGCAGTACAGCGCCCGCAAGGGGCTCGAGGCCACAGCAGTGCGAGGACATGCGGTAGCGGTCGCCAAAGCGGTCGGCGATGAGGGGCCGTTGGCGAAGATCGTCGTCGGCTACCAGCGCATCGTCGACGGCGAGAGGCTGAGCGTGAGCGAACGTGATGCGCTCGCCGAGGCAGCACCAGCGGCGAGGACGCAGCTCCGCGAGGACTGCGACATCGAGGTCACCCGGTGAGTCGCACCGCTGTCGTCACCGGTGCCTCAGCGGGCATCGGCGCCGCCACCGCGCGCCGCCTCGTCGCCGATGGCTGGGACGTCGTCATCGGCGCG
>CAYSAC010000431.1:0-3028 GCA_964428815.1 uncultured Acidimicrobiaceae bacterium
CTCGAGCGCCTGGTACTGCTCCTCGGGGTTCTGGCTGGTGACGCGGTGGCTGCCTCGGACCTCTTGCATCGCGGTCAGCACGTCGTCACGACCGAGCCCGAGACGCTCAGCGAGCGCGAGGAGGAGGTGCTCGGTGGACAGGTACTCGTCGTGCAGGTCGACTCGAGCCCGGTCGGCCTCGTCCATCACCGCCGTCAGCTCGCGGGACAGGCGCGCCTCGCTGCCATAGGCCTTCGGCAGCTTTGCCACCGCCTCGGCCGCGGCGTTGCGGGCGGCGAGGGGCGCGGTGCCGATCTTCTGGAGGATCGACAGCACGATGCCCTCCTCCTGACCGAGCAGGGCGGCGAGGAGGTGGTCGGGGGTGACCTCCGGGTTGTTGTTGGCCTTCGCCGCCTCGACCGCGGCGGTGAACGCCTCCTGGGTCTTGAGGGTCCAGCGGTTCGGGTCCAATGCCATGGTGACCAGTCTAGGGCAGGCTGAGGAAACTTGACAACGGATGTATCAAGTCTCGGCGAACATCCAAGCAGACGAAGGGGTCGGCGGGGCGACGATTATCCACGCGGCTCGTGGCTGGCCGCCGTCCTCGTCACCGTGCTCATCGCGACGCTGGTCGGGTCGGCGACCCTCGGCGGCGATGACGACCCTACGACGACCACGACCTCCTCGCTCCTCAACCCGCGAGGAGGGCCGCCAAGCCCACCTCTAGGTCGATCTATCTAGTCCGGTCGCGGAAAAGGGCCACGCTCTGGCGGAGGGGGACGAGCTCGCGCCGGTGCTGCCGGTGGGCGTCGGCGACCGCGGCCCGCGCAGCCTCGCGCACGTCCTGCACCTCGAGGCGCAGGCGCTCGATGGTCGCTTCGAGCTCGAGCACCATCTTCACGCCCGCCAGGTTCAAGCCCTCGGTGGTCAGCTCTTGGATGCGCCGCAGCTGCTCGATGTCGTGCTCGCTGTAGCGGCGGCTTCCGCCGCCAGTGCGCGCCGGGTCGACGAGCCCCTTGCGCTCGTAGATCCGCAACGTCTGCGGGTGCAGGCCGGCGAGCTCGGCGGCGACGGAGATGACGTAGAGGGCGCGGGCGTTGAGATCTTCCATCAGACCCCCAGGTGGGCTCGCGGGGACTCGCCGCCGGCGGCGGCCGCGAGTGCTTCGACCGCCTTCCGCTCGGCGCTGGACAGCTTGGTAGGCACCGCTACCTCGACGGTGGCGAGCAGGTCGCCGGCACCCTTGGCCGTGGGGACGCCGCGGTCCTTGATGCGGAACGTGCGCCCCGACCGCGTGCCGGCGGGGACGCGCAGGGTCACGGGGTCGCCGTTGAGCGTCGGCACCTTGATGTCCGCGCCCAGGGCTGCCTCCGCGAAGGTGACGGGCACCGTGATCGTGAGGTCCTTGCCCTTGCGACCGAAGATCGGGTGGGCGCCGACGCGCGCGATGACGTAGAGGTCACCGGGAGGTCCACCGTTGCGGCCGGGCCCGCCCTTCTTCGGCAGGCGGATGCGCTGGCCGTTGCTCACCCCTGCCGGGATGCGGACCTTGACCTGGCGGGGGCGGTGCTCGGTGCCGCTGCCGTCACAGCGCGGGCAGGGCTCGTCGATCACGATGCCCCGACCGGCGCACTCGGGGCATGGCTGGGAGAACGAGAACAGTCCTTGGTTGTCGTCCAGCACGCCGCGCCCGCCACAGCGCGCACACCGGTGGGGCGCGGTGCCGGGCTTGGCGCCGGACCCGTTGCACGTCGAGCACGTCGCCTCGCTCGTGAGGTGGATCGATGTCTCGACGCCGTTGACCGCGTCCTCGAACCCGAGGTGCAGCTCGGCCTCGAGGTCTTGCCCGCGGTGCGGCCCGGTGCCGCCACCCGGTCCCCCGCCTCGTCGACGGCCGCGCCCGAACAGCCCACCGAGGACGTCGCCCAGGTCGCCCAGGTCGTCGAACCGGAACCCGCCGCCACCGCCGCCGGGGAACCCGGCTGCGGCCGGGCCGAGCCTGCGAACCTCGTCGTACTCCTTGCGCTTCTCGGCATCGCCGACGACGTCGTAGGCGGCCGAGACCTCCTTGAACCGCTCCTCGGCGGAGTCGTCGCCCGGGTTCTTGTCCGGGTGGTACTTGTGCGACAGCTTCCGGTACGCGCTCTTGATCTCCTTGGCGGTCGCGGTCTCGGGCACGCCGAGGAAGCGGTAGTAGTCCTTCTCGAACCACTCCCGCTGCGGGGCCATGGCGCCCTAGCCCTTGACCCTGACCATGGCCGGGCGGATGGTGCGGCCGTTCCAGATGTAGCCGGTGCGCAGCACCTCGAGGATCGCTGGCTCGCCCTCGCCCGGCTCGTGGGCGACGGCGTCGTGCACGTTGGGGTCGAACTCGTCGCCCGGCTCAGGGTCGACCGCCTCGAGGCCCTCCTTGGCGAGGGTCTCGTACAGCAGGCCCGCGACCTGCTCGACCGCCTTGGCCTCCGCGCCGCCGTGCGCCCGCGCCGCGTCGGCCGCGTCGAGCACCGCCAGCATCCGGCCGACGAGCGCGGTGACGGCGCGGTCCATGGCGTCGTTCTCGCGCTTCTGCGCCTGCTTGCGGAAGTTCTCGAAGTCCGCTTGGGCGCGGCGGTAGGCGTCGAGGAACTGGTCGCGCTCGGCGACGACGGCCTCGAGGTCGGCGACGAGGGACTCGGCGGACAGCTCGAGATCGACCAGGTCGGCCTCGATGACCTCCTCGTCGACCGGTGCGTCCTCGAGCTCGCCGTCGATGACGACGCCGTCGTCCGCGTCGCTCACTGGCTCTCGTCGTCGACGATCTCGGCGTCGACGACGTCGTCGTCCGTCGCGTCGGAGCCCTCACCATCCGGCTGGCCGGCCATGTACTCCTTGTCGGCCTGGGATGCCGCTTCGTAGAGCTTCTGGGTGAAGGTCTGGGACGCGGTCATCAGCAGCTCGGTCGCCTGCTTGACCGCCTCCACGTCGGAGCCCGAGACGGCCATCTTGAGCTCGGCAAGGCGATCCTCGACGGCGGTCTTCTCCTCGCCGCTGATCTTGTCGCCCTGCTCCT
>CAYSAC010000432.1:0-3021 GCA_964428815.1 uncultured Acidimicrobiaceae bacterium
CCCCGGCGATGCTCGTCAGCTCGGCCGAGCCGCTGCGGTCGGCGGCGCGGCTCACGATGCCGGCCAGGGACTCCGGTGCGACCGGCACCTCGTGGTCGGCGTAGCGCACCGTGAAGCGTCCCGACGCGTGCGCCAGCTGCAGCCCGCCGGCCTCCAGCACCCGCCCGTAGTGGTCGCCGAGGATCGGCAGCAGGATGGTCCCTCGCAGCTTGCGCTCCGGCGGGTCCCAGTCGATGTCGAAGTGGTGGGCGTGCCGGCTCGACGGGCCGTTCTCGAGGACGTCCCACCACCAGTGGTTCTCGCGCCCGATCGCCATGTGGTTGGGGACGATGTCGAGCACCTGCCCGAGACCGGCCTGCTCGAGGGCGGAGCACAGCCGGGCGTGGCCATCACGCCCGCCGAGCTCGTCGTTGACCCGGCTGTGGTCGACGACGTCGTAGCCGTGCGTGCTCCCCGGTGCCGCCTGCAGGTACGGCGAGACGTAGGCGTGGCTGACGCCGAGACGCTGTAGGTAGGGCGCGACCGACCCGGCGGCGTCGAAGTCGAAGCCGGCATGGAGCTGGAGCCGGTAAGTCGCCCGCAACGGTTGCATGGTCGGCGCAACCTACCCGGGCGCTCAGGCGTTCAGACCGGCCGTTCGACGAGGTCACGGCCCTCTTCGGGCTCGACGCCCTCGACCACCGGCGCGGTGGTGCGGCGACCCCGCTCCTCCCGCCAGGTCTCGAACGCGGCAACGGACGCGATCAGCCACGCAAGCCCGAGGACGAAGCCGCCCAGGACGTCGGACACGAAGTGGACGCCCAGCGCGAGGCGGCTGAAGCCGATGGCGAGGGGCAGCGCGATCGCCACCGCCAGCGCGATCCGCCGGTGGCGGCGGCTGAGCACCGGCGCGAGGACGAGGTAGACCGCGCCGTAGCAGATGGTCGAGCTCATCGAGTGACCGGAGGGAAAGCTCTTGCCGAGCGCGCTGGCCACCGGCTCGTCCAGGTCAGGGCGGGGGCGCCCGACCGCGAGCTTCACCCACGTGTCGACGAGCCCGCCGCCGATGCAGGTGACGGCGAGGAACACGACGAGCTTGGTCGCGCCGTTGCGCAGCAGCCACGCGCCGAGCAGTCCGACCACGGCGAAGAGGAAGGTCGACTTGCCGAGGAAGCTGATGACCTGCAGCGCGTCGACGGCGGCGTCGTTGCCCACGACGTGGCGGTGCAGGTCCTGCGCCACGTCGTCGTCGAGGGCGGTGAAGGGCCCGTCGGTGACCACTTGGTGGAGGAGAAGGCCGAAGGGGATGCCGGTCAGGCTCACCGCAGCGATGAGGAGCACGATGCGCAGGCTGAAACGCTCGGCCGCCTCCCCGGCGTCGGGCACCACCGTGTGGGCGCCGCGCGTCATCCGCTCATTGTGACCGGTGGCCCCCGCGGGCCGGTGGTGCGGCCGCGCGATTGCGGTCCAGGTCGGCCCGGGGCGGCCGCGGGAGTTCTGCCGCCAGACCTGCCGCCAGCAGGACTACCTCGCGCGAGCCAGAGCCGTTGACGCGGGGCTGAGCGAGGCCGAGCTCATCGTGGCGCGGGGGAGGCTGGACGAGCTGCACGACCGCCTCTACGTGCTGGAGGCCGCGGTCGACGACGTCGAGCGTGACCTCGCGGGCGAGCCGGAGCTGGCGGACTACCAGGACGCGATCGCGTGGCTCCTCGCGGCGGCACGACCGCTGCTCGCGGGTCAGAGCTTGGCATCGAGCACTACCGCGAGCGCGTCGGGGTCCATCGGTCGCGCGAAGTAGTACCCCTGCGCGAGCTCGCAGCCCAGCTCGCGCAGCCGCGCCCGCTGCGACAGCCGCTCGACGCCCTCGGCCACAGCGGTGAGCTGCAGGGTCTGGGCGAGCCGGATGATCGCGTGGGGGAGGGCGGCATCTTCGACGTCGCCGTCAACGTGATCGATGAACGACTTGTCGATCTTGATGATGTCGATAGGAAAGCGCTGCAGGTACGCGAGCGAGGAGTACCCCGTCCCGAAGTCGTCGATCGCCGTGCGCACACCAAGCTCACGCAGGCGGCCGAGGTGGTCCGAGGTCAACGCGGTGTCGCGCATCATCGCCCCCTCGGTGATCTCCAAGATCAGCGAGGACGGTTCCACACCGGCAGCCTCCAGCGCAGCGGTGACGCGGGGCACGAGGTCCGGGTGCACCAGCTGCCTTGGCGCGAGGTTGACGCTGATCGCGAGCCCTGTCGCCGCCGGGTGGTCCTCGCGCCAACGGGCCAGCTGCGCGCAGGCCTCGGTGAGGACGAGCTCGCCGATGTCCTCGATGAGCGAGGTCTCCTCGGCCATCTCGATGAACGCGGCCGGGCCGAGCAGGCCGCGGGTCGGGTGGTTCCAGCGGACGAGGGCCTCGACCGCGACGATCGCTCCGGACGAGAGCTCGATGATCGGCTGGTACTGGAGCGTGAGCTCCTTCTGCACGATGCCGCGCCGCAGCTCGGCCTCGACCTTGAGCCGCTCGACCGCGACCGCGTGCATCGCGGCCTGGAAGACCTCGTAGCGTCCCTTGCCCTTGCGCTTGGCCGTGTACATCGCGAGGTCGGCGTTGCGCAGCAGCTGCTCGCAGCTCGTGCGAGGACTGGCGAACGCGACGCCGATGCTGGCGCTCACCGCGACCTCGGTGGAACCCAGCGTGAACGGCTCTTTGAGCGACTGCAGGAGCCGTTCGGCGACCTCGATGGCATCCGATTCGGCGCCGGCGTCCTCGAGCAGGATCGCGAACTCGTCGCCGCCGAGGCGGGCAGCGGTGTCGGTGGCCCGCAGGCACCCCTCGAGCCGCTCGCTGACCCCGATCAGCAGCTCGTCGCCGACCGGGTGGCCGAGGCTGTCGTTCACCGTCTTGAAGTTGTCGAGGTCGAGGAAGAGGACAGCCAGCGATCCGCCCCGCCGCAGGCGCGCCAGCGCGTGCTCGGCGCGATCCCGGAAGAGGCTCTGGTTGGCGAGCTGGGTGAGCGAGTCGTGGAGCGCCTGGTGCGCGAGCTCGTCCTC
>CAYSAC010000433.1:0-3015 GCA_964428815.1 uncultured Acidimicrobiaceae bacterium
TGGTGACGAGCACCGGCTGCACGTGCACGCCGCGGTTGGCGAAGGTGCCGTAGGCCGATGCCATCTCGAGCGCGGTCACGTTGTTGGCGCCGAGCACCGCGGACGGGACCTCGAGGAGCGGCGAGGTGATGCCGAGGCGGCGCGCGGTCTGCATCGCCCGCTCCGGTCCGATCTGCGTGATCACCTGCGCGTAGACGGTGTTGTACGACTTCACGGTCGCCTCGAGGAGGGTGACGATGCCGCCCGCGCCCTCGCCGTAGTTGGACACGTGCCACGTCTCCGCGCCGTCTGGCTGGGGGATCTCGAGGCTTGCTGGCGCCTGGTAGAGCGCGGAGAGCGGGATCTCCTCCTCGAGCGCGGCGGCCAGGACGAGCGGCTTGAACGCGGAGCCGGCCTGGCGAGGGCCCTGCGTCGCGAGGTTCAGCTTGTCGTTCTCGCCGCCACCGAAGAAGTCGCGCCCGCCGACCATCGCCCGGACGTAGCCGTTCACCGGCTCGATGGCGACGAGGGCGGCGCTGGGGTCGCTCTCTGGTGCGTGCAGCACCTCGGCGACGGCCAGCTCGGCCTGGGCCTGCATGGCGAGGTCGACGGTCGTGTAGATGCGGAGCCCACCGCCGAAGAGCAGGTCGCGGCGCGCCTTTGGCGTCGGCCCGAAGCGCGCGTCGTCGAGGACCCACTGCTTCACCTCCTCGACGAAGTACGCGGCCTGGTAGCGCTCAGCCGCCGGGAGCACCGCCGAGCCGAGGGTCAGCGGCTCTGCCTTGGCCGCGCCCGCCTCGTCCTCGATGACGAACCCGTTGGCGACCATGCGATCGAGCACGTCGTCGCGACGGGCCTTGGCCGCGTCGGGCTGGTCGTAGGGATCGTGGCGGCTCGGCGCCTGGATGAGCCCCGCCAGCAGCGCGGCCTCGGCCAGGCCCACGTCGGCGACGGCCTTGCCGAAGTACTGCTTGGCCGCCGCCTGAACGCCGTACGCACCGTTCCCGAAGTAGATCGTGTTGAGGTACAGCTCGAGGATGCGGTCCTTTGTGTACCGGCGCTCCAGCTGCAGTGCGAGCGTCGCCTCCTCGATCTTGCGGGAGATCGTCTGCTCGTCGTCGTCGAGCAGCACCGTCTTCACGTACTGCTGGGTGATCGTGGACCCGCCCTGCTCGATCGTGCCTGATTCGGCGTTGGCCTCGACGGCCCGGACGATGGCGCGGAGGTCGACGCCGTCGTGGCGGTAGAAGCGCTCGTCCTCGATCGCGATGACGGCCTGCCGGAGGTGCACCGGGATGCCGTCCAGCGGCACGTCCTGGCGGTTCTCCTCGGCGTGGAAGGTGGTGATGAGCGTGCCGTCGGCGGCGTAGACGGTCGAGGACTGCGCCGTCTTCGGGATGACGGGGTCGACGTGGCGCAGCTCGTAGGAGCAGGCGCCGGCCAGCATCATGCAGGCGAGGATCGCCGCGATCACGGGCCGGTGGCGCATCTGCCAATTGTCCCAGAGCAGGCCAAGAGGTTGGCGCCACGTCGGAGCAGCGAGTTGGATGGCGCCCGTGAGCGAGCGAAGCGAGCGAGTCGGTGCGGGCGAGCGAGCGCCAGCGAGCCGGACGCGGATGGGGCACGGGGGCGCAGCCCCCGAGGGACGCGCCGACGTCCTCGCCGACCTCGACGCCCGCGGCCTCATCCACGACTCGACCGACCGCGCCGCGCTCGAAGCTGCCCTCGCCGAGGGGCCGATGGCGCTGTACTACGGCTGCGACCCGTCGGCCGACAGCCTCCACGTCGGCAACTTGATCGGGCTTTGCACGCTGCGGCGGTTCCAGGCCAGCGGCCACCGCGCCATCGCGCTCGCCGGCGGCGCGACGGGCATGGTCGGCGATCCCGGCGGGCGCTCGGAGGAGCGGAACCTGCTCGACGCCGAGACGCTCGCCGCCAACGTCGCCGCCATCAAGGACCAGATCAGCCGCGTGCTCGGTGACGGCGGAGACTGGTCCCTGGTCGACAACATGAGCTGGACGGGCGAGATCCGCCTGGTCGAGTTCCTCCGCGACGTCGGCAAGCACGTCACCGTCAACCAGATGGTCGCCCGTGAGTCGGTGAAGGCCCGAATGGCCAGCGAGCAGGGCATCTCCTACACCGAGTTCAGCTACATGCTGCTGCAGGCCAACGACTACCTCTGGCTGCACGACCACGAGGGCTGCCGCCTGCAGATCGGCGGCTCCGACCAGTGGGGAAACATCCTGAGCGGCGTGGACCTGATCCGCCGGGCGAGGGGAGCGACCGCGCACGCCCTGTGCTGGCCGCTGCTGACGGCGCCCGACGGCTCCAAGATCGGCAAGACCACCGGCGCCCGCGTGTGGCTCGACCCGGAGCGCACGAGCCCCTACGCCTTCTACCAGCACTTCATCCAGGTCGAGGACGCCGACGTGCGACGCCAGCTGGCCTGGTTCACGAACCTGGCGTTGGAGGAGATCGACCAGCTGGTCGCCGAGCACCAGGCCGACGCCGGGCGCCGGCTGGCCCAGCGCCGCCTCGCTGGCGAGGTCACCGCCCTGGTCCATGGCCAGGAGGCGGCGACGGCGGCGGAGGAGGCCTCAGCGGTGCTCTTCGGCGGGGACGTGCGCCAGGCCGGCGCCGCGGCCCTCGAGCTCGTCGCCCGGGAGGTCGTCACCGCCCCGAAGCCGCCAGACGGCACCGACCTGGTGACGGCGCTGGTCGCGACCGGGCTGGCCGCGTCCAACAGCGAGGCCCGGCGCAGCCTCGACCAGGGCGCGGTGGCCGTCAACGGCGAGCGCGTCGGGGCCGATCGCGTGCTTGGGGCGGGCGATCTGCTGCACGATCGGTGGGTGGTGCTGAGGAAGGGCAAGAAGGCCTACGGAATCCTCGACGCCCAGGTTGACACCCTCAAAAGTCCTGGATAGGTTGTCTCTCCGCCCCACTGGCGCCCTCGCGGGCCCGGGAAGGGCAACCGACACCACCGATCGCCTCTGGCGAGCGCGTGTCCAGAGCGCCGCTTCCCACGGGAGCGGACTG
>CAYSAC010000434.1:0-3013 GCA_964428815.1 uncultured Acidimicrobiaceae bacterium
GGGTAGACAACTCGATCGCCAACGGAGAAGGACACGTGCAGAGCTCCTAGAAAAAGGCCGGGGGGAACCCGTCAAGGATGCCACCTCCGGCCCCATCCTCCACAGTCGAGCGGCCGGGGACGCGATGCTGGTCGGGTGGAGTCCCTGTTCTTCCTGTTCTTCTTCGTGGTCGCCGCGTGCTCCATCTACGGCGCGTGGGCGGCAGCTCAGCGGCGAAAGGACTTCGAGACCGTCGCCGTGAGGCACGGCCTGAACCACAGCGTCGAGGACCCGTTCGACTGCACTCGCATCGCGTTCCCGCTCTTCCGGCGGGGCGACGGGCGCGGCGCCGAGAACGTGATGTGGCGGGACGGCACCAACGGCGGCCCGGTCCGCGCCTTCGACTACTGGTACTACACCGAGTCGCGGGACCAGCACGGCAACGTGAGCAAGACTTACCACTACTTCTCCTGCGCGCTCGCACAGGTCAACGGCGCCTGGCCAGAGCTGCAGATCGAGCGGGAGGGCGTCCTCGACCGGGTCGCCGGCGCCCTCGGGTTCGACGACATCGACTTCGAGTCGGACGAGTTCAACCGCACCTACGCCGTCCACTGCCAGGACCGCCGCTTTGCCATGGCGCTCATCGACCCGCGGATGATGGAGCACCCCTCGCGACGAGAGGCCGGGTCGCCTACAGCCTCAAGGGCCGATGGCTGCTGCTCGGCTGCGACCGCGTCAAGCCGTCGCTCATGCCTGCGCTCATGAAGCTCGCCGATGGCTTCGTCGAGCACATCCCGACTGTGGTGTGGGACCTCTACCCGACACCGTTCGTCGACGACGTGGGCAAGCCCTTGCCCGCGCTCGACGAGCTGCCCCGACCCGTGCACGAGGAGCGCGACCCGTTCGACGCGCTCCACTCGAAGGGCGGACCGAAGTACGACCTCGACGGCAAGGTCCTTCCCAAGGTCGAGCAGGACCCGTGGGACGAGATCCCGGGCGGACCGGAGCCGAGATCGTGATCGAGCTCACCGCGGAGGAGGCGCGGGTGCTCGGGTGCCTCATCGAGAAGGAGGCGACGGTCCCCGACACGTACCCGATGACGCTGAACGGGCTGCGCGTCGGCTGTAACCAGTCGACCAACCGCGATCCTGTCGTCGACTACGACGACGCCACTATCGAGGCCGCACTCGCGCAGCTCCGCCAACGGGGCTTGACGCGCATCATCCACCCGTCCCACGGCAGCCGCACGACGAAGTACCGCCACGTCGCCGACGAGCTGCTCGCGCTCGAGCGCGGCCCGCTCGCCGTCCTGGCGGTGCTCTTGTTGCGTGGCCCGCAGACGCTCGGCGAGCTCCGCATCCGGACTGAGCGCGCGCACCCGTTCGACAGCCTCGACGATGTCGCTGGCGCGGTGCGCGCGCTGGTCGAGCGGGACGAGTCGCTGGTGGTCCAGCTCGAACGGCAACCTGGGCAGAAGGACGTCCGCGTCGCGCACCTGCTGTGCGGCGAGCCGCCGCTCACCGCCGCGCCGGCGCCCCGCCTGCCTGTCGCGGCATCGGATGCGGTCGCCGACCTGCGGGCGGAGGTCGCCCAGCTCCGGTCCGCGCTGACCGAGCTGGCCCGCCGTCTGGGAGAGGACGACCTCCTCTAGGTCACTAGCCTCTCGCCCATGTTCGAGTGGAGCGAAGAGCAGCTGATGGTCCGCGACGCGGTGCGCAAGTTCCTCGAGGCCGAGGTGGTGCCGCTGATCGACGAGCTGGAGCACGGTGACCTGCCGCCGTACGACATCCTCCGCAAGCTGTTCTCCACGTTCGGCATGGACGCGATGGCGCGTGACCGGTTCAAGCGCCAGATCGAGAAGGAGAAGGCGATCGCCGCCGGCGAGGACGTGCCAGAGCGCGAGTCTTCGGGTGGCGGCGATGGTTCGATCACCATGATCCCGATCATCGAGCTGTGCCGGTACTGCCCCGGCATGGTCACCGCGATGGGGGTCTCGATGGGGCTGACGGCCGCGGCCATCAACGGCCGTGGCACGACCGCCCAGAAGGAGCGGTGGGTCGGCGAGCTGCTGACGCTCGAGAAGATCGGCGCGTGGGCGATCACCGAGCCGGGCTCCGGTTCGGACGCGTTCGGCTCGATGAAGTCGACGGCGCGGCGTGACGGCGACGAGTACGTGCTCAACGGCTCGAAGACGTTCATCACGAACGGCCCCTACGCGGATGTGATCGTGTTCATCTGCAAGCTCGACGAGGGCAACCCGCCCGAGGAGCGCAAGATCCTGTCCTTCGTGCTCGACAAGGGCATGCCGGGGCTCGAGCAGTCCAAGCCGCTGCGGAAGATGGGCATGCACTCCTCGCCCACGGGCGAGCTGTTCCTCGACGACGTGCGCGTCGGACGCGATCGCTTGATCGGCGAGACCGAGGACGTGGCGAGCGGCGGACGTGAGGGCGCCAAGGACACGTTCTCGATGGAGCGGTCGGGCGTCGCCGCGATGGCGCTCGGCATCATCGAGCGCTGCCTCGAGCTCTCGGTGCAGTACGCGAAGGACCGCGTGCAGTTCGGTCAGCCCATCGGCGAGTTCCAGCTGATCCAGGAGAAGCTCGCCCTCATGGAGGTCGCCCGCCTCAACGTCCAGAACCTCGTCTTCCGCTACATCGAGATGTCGGCGGCGGGCAGGGGCCTGACGCTCGCGGAGGCGTCCGCCATGAAGCTGTACTCAGCGCGGGCGGCGACCGAGGTGGCGCTGGAGGCCGTGCAGCTGCACGGCGGCAACGGCTACATGGCCGAGTTCCGCGTCGAGCAGCTCGCCCGCGACGCCAAGGTGCTGCAGATCTACGCCGGCACCGACGAGATCCAGATCACCCACATCGCCAAGGACCTCTTGCGGCGTTAGGACGCGACCCGCTCACGCAGTGCGCGGGCGGAAGGTGGCGATGCCGGGCTTCACGGGATCGGTGCCGTCGGTGACGAGGGGTTGGCCGTTGCCGACACCGAACATGAACGTGCTGGTGATCCCGCCGCTGGCGCCGGCCGT
>CAYSAC010000435.1:0-3004 GCA_964428815.1 uncultured Acidimicrobiaceae bacterium
GCCGACGTCGCCGACGTGCCCACCGAGCGCAAGGTCGAGCTGGCCATCGAGCTCGAGAGGGCCGTGCGCGCCGGCGATTCGCGCATCAGCGGCATCGAGGCCGCTGAGTACAGCGATGCGCTGGCCGAGTCCGCCGTCGTCTCCACCACCGGCATCCGCGCCGCGAGCCGCGAGTCGGTCGCCGCGCTTGTCGCCTACGCGCTGGCCAGCGACGGCCGCGAGACCCAGACCGGGTTCGGCTTCTCGGTCGGCCGGCACCTCGACGAGCTCGACCTCGACAAGGTGGTGCGCGACGCGGTCGAGCGGTCGACTCGCATGCTCGGCTCGACCAAGCCGTCCACCGAGCGGGTGACCCTCGTGCTCGACCCGTGGGTGACCTCGCAGCTGCTCGGGATCATCGGCGGCACGCTCAACGGCGAGTCTGTGCTCAAGGGCAGGTCGCTCTTCGCCAACCGCGTCGGTGAGGACGTCGCGTCGCCGCTCGTCACCTTCGTCGATGACGCCACCAACCCGCTCGCGTTCACAGCCTCGGCGGTCGACGACGAGGGCCTCGCCAGCCGGCGCACCCCGCTCATCGAGGGCGGCGTGCTGCTGGGCTTCGTCCAGAACAGCTACACCGCGCGCCGCTCGGGGACGACGTCCACCGCGTCGGCCGTCCGCGGCAGCCACAAGTCGACGCCCGGCGTCGGTTGCCGGGCGATGTCGCTGACCCCGGGCACGGCAACCCAGGCCGAGCTGATCGCGCAGGTTGGTGAGGGCGTGCTCATCCAGGACGTGTCCGGTCTGCACTCGGGTGTGAACCCGGTCAGCGGTGACTTCTCGACAGGCGCCGAGGGCCTGCGCATCAGCGGTGGCACGCTGGGCGAGCCGATCAGGGAGTTCACGATCGCCTCGACCCTCCAGCGCATGCTGAAGGACGTCGCCGCGGTGGGCGCGGACGTCGAGTGGCTGCCGATGAGCGCCGCTGGCGTCAGCCTCGTCGTGCACGACGTCACCGTCAGCGGCAGTTGACGGACCTCCTCGCGCTCGCCGAGCGTGTGGCGGCGCAGGCGGGCAAGGGCGAGGAGGTCGAGGCCTACGTCTCGCGGGCGCGGCGCACGTCGGTCCGCGCCCACGGCGGTGCGGTGGAGTCGCTCACGCAGGCGGAGTCCGCCGGCGTGGGTGTGCGCGTCGTGACCGAGAAGCGGCAGGGCTTCGCATGGGCCGCCAGCCTCGACGAGACCGTGATCGCCGAGACGCTCGCGGAGGCCCGCGACAACGCCGAGTTCGGCGAACCCGATCCCTTCGTCGGCCTCGCCGAGTTCGACGGCGTCGGGCCACCCGCCATCGACCCCTGGTCCGACGAGCTCGAGGCGACCACGCTCGAGACCAAGGTCGATCTCGCACTCGAGCTCGAGCGCCTGACGACGAGCCGTGACCCTCGGGTGACCGGTGTTCGCAGCGCGGGCTACGGCGACGCGCTCGGCGAATCCGCGGTCGCGTCGAGCACCGGCCTGCGAGCAGCTGGACGCTCTGCCATCTCCCATCTGTCCGTGCTCGCGCTGGCAGCCGACGGCGCTGACACGGCCTCGGGTGCAGGCATCAGCGCGGCGCGCGACCCGAGCGATCTCTCCGTCGACGAGGCCGCGCGCGACGCCGTCGAGCGGGCCACGCGCGTCCTCGGCGCGGTCAAGCCGCCGACGCAGCGCGTCACCCTCGTCCTCGAGCCCCGCCTGACCGCGACCCTGCTGTCGCTGATCGGCGGGATGCTCGGCGGCGAAGCGGTGCTGAAGGGCCGGTCGCCGTTCGCCGAGCGAGCCGGCGAGCAGATCGCGTCGCCGCTGCTGACCTTCGTCGACGACCCCACCGACCCATCCTCGTTCGGTGCCGGCAGCCATGACGGCGAGGGCCTCGCCTGCCGCTGCACACCGCTCGTGCAGGGCGGCGTGCTCCAAGGGTTCCTGCACAACACCTACAGCGGCCGCCGCGCCGGCATGGCGTCGACCGGGTCGGCGGTGCGGGGGTTCCGGTCGACACCGGCCGTCGGCGCGCAGGCGCTGGCCGTCGCGCCAGGGCACGGCACCCACGACGAGCTGCTGGCGTCGGTCGAACACGGCCTCGTCGTGCAGACGATGGCAGGACTGCACTCCGGCGTGAACCCGGTGAGCGGCGACTTCTCCGTCGGCGTCGAGGGCCTCATGGTCCGCGGCGGCCAGCTCGCCGAGCCGATCCGCGAGGCGACGATCGCCTCCACCCTCCAGCGTCTCCTGCTCGACATCGCCGCGGTCGGCGCCGATCTCGAGTGGCTCCCCGACGGCACCGGCGGCGTCACGCTCGTCATCCCCGACGTCGCCCTCGCCGGCGCGTAGCCCCGAACCAGCGCAACCCTCCCGTTCTGGCGGTGGAATTGAACCGCCCGTGGCGCGTTTTCACCGCCAGAACGGGGTTTCTTGGGTGCGTTGTCAGACGAGGTGGGGGAGGAGGCGCCTCGACCCGCGCGCGGTCTCCCACGCGGCGAGCGGTACGGCGCGAGCGCCGGGTGTCTGGGCGTCGACCTGGAAGAACCGGCCGATGGCACGCTCCTCTTCGAGGTCGAGCACCACGAAGCCGTTGGCGTCCATGTCACAGAACTTGATCCACGGGTTGGCCGCGGTGAACGCGGCCTCGAAAGCCGGTGTGGCGCCGTACACGTTCGACGCGAACGGCCGGGTCGACACCGCGGGCGCGACGAGCTCGATGCCGACGGGGTCGTTGAGCGGGTTGGCGTCGGGGACGAGCTCGCTGGCCCATGACGAGTGGACGTCACCGGTGAGCACGATGACGTCGCCCGTCTTGGCGAACTCCTCGAACAACCGCGCGCGCTCGTAGGCGTACCCGTCCCACCCGTCGGAGTTCCAGTACACGCCGCCGTCGGACTGGCTCTGCGCGATCGGGGACTCGGCGACGAGGGGCAGGTCCTTGCGCAGCCGGCCGATCTGCTCGGGGCCGCCGACGACGCGCCAGTGGGTCATCACGATCCCCTGGC
>CAYSAC010000436.1:0-2984 GCA_964428815.1 uncultured Acidimicrobiaceae bacterium
ACGCGCCGGTCGACGCGGGCGCCGTCGACCTCGGAGGGGTCGGCGCCGAGCATCCGGTGCGGGGCCATGCGCATGCCCCGAAGGCTACGGGAGGCGTTTTGCGATTCGGCTAGCGTCGTCGCCGGAAGGTTGCCAGAGCGGACGAATGGGGCGGCCTCGAAAGCCGTTGTGGCCTTCGGGTCACCGTGGGTTCGAATCCCACACCTTCCGCTCGCTCGCTTTCCCACACCGGATGCTTTGGCGTCACGTTGCGAACCCGGCAAGACGCTGGATCTCGTCGGGCGACGCCCAGACGAGGTCAGCGGCGCTGCGTCCCGACGCTGCGATCGCGGCGCAGCAGTTCGATCGCCGCCGGAAGCACGTTCGGGTCAGGCGCGGCGTGACGCGAAGAAGGCGGTCAGCAGGTCGGCCGCCTCTGTTCCCCTCACGCCGGGGACGACCTCGACCTCGTGGTTCAGCCGGGGGTCGACGCACAGGTTGTAGAGCGAGCCGCACGCGCCGGCCTTGAGGTCGGCGGCGCCGAAGACCAGCCGGGCGACCCTCGCTCCCATCAGCGCACCGGCGCACATGGCGCACGGTTCGAGCGAGACGACGAGCGTCGCCCGGTCCAGCCGCCACGTGCCCAGCACCCGAGCGGCGTCCCGCAGCGCCAGGACCTCGGCGTGCGCGGTCGGATCGCCCGTGGCTTGGCGCTCGTTGTGGCGGCGGGCGACGATCTGACCGTCGAGCAGCACCACGGCGCCGACCGGCACATCACCCGCGGCGAGGGCGTCGGCCGCCTCAGCCAGGGCGATTCCCATCGCCTCGTGCTCGACCCCTGGTAGGTCCATCGCCCGCCGAACCTATCGGCAGGGAACGGGGCCCCCGGCGTCGAACTCCTACCTTCAAGTGGGTCAGTCGTTCGGGCGGTGCTGGCGCCGTCCGGGCCGGTGCTCCTCGGGAGGGAGCTGGGTGCAACGAGGGCGTGCCGTCATGGTCGGCTCGGCTGCCGCGAGCGCGGTGGCGGTGCTGCTGGCCACGGTGGCTGGAGGGAGCGGAGCGGAGGGCCGACGCGGCCTGGACCGCAGCGCGCTCCCGCGCGCCTCGGAGATCGTCCCGCTCCACGCCCTGACTGATCCAGGGACCGCCCCGGTCGCGTCGCTAGCGCCGCCGCCCGGCGACCAGGTCATCGCGCCGCCGCCGGCGTTCTTCGACGCCCCGCCAGCCCCGACGGCTCCGGCGCCCGCCTTGTTGCGGAACACCGCGCCTGCTGCCTCTGGCGGCGTCGTCGCCGCCATGATCGGCATCAACGACTACCCAGGCACCAGCGCCGACCTCAACTCAGCCGTCGCCGACGCCGAGGACCTCAACCTCGCGCTGCACTCCTTCGGCGTGCCGGCTGCGCAGCGGCTCATGGTTCGCGACACCGAGGCGAGCGCGGCGACGATCGAGCGGGCGGTGGAGTGGCTGGTGGAGCGGTCGACGCCCGAGTCGACGGTCGTGTTCTTCTACGCCGGCCACGTCCGCAAGCTCGACTCCGACACAGAGGCGATGATCGGCGCCGACGGCCGGCCCGTCACCGACCGCGAGCTGACCGAGGCGCTGGCACCGCTCCAGGCTCGCAACGTCTGGGTCGTCATCGCCGGGTGCTACGGCGGCGGGTTCACGGAGGTGCTGCAGCCAGGACGCATCCTCACCGCGGCGGCCGACGCCAACTCGCTCGCCTACGAGAACAGCACCTTCGGGCGCTCGTACCTGGTGGAGTACCTGGTCCGCCGCGCCTGGCTCAAGCGCTACGCCGGTGCCAGCGTGCAGGAGGCCTACGCCTACGCCGATGCAGCGCTGCGGCGGGACTACCCGGACCGCTTGCCCGTGCAGTTCGACCAGTCGGGCGGCCTGGTCACGTTCACCGGCACGCCCTACGAGCCGGTTCCCGAGCCGCCGCCGTCGAGCGCGCCCGCTGGTGAGCCGGGCGGACCGAGCCCGCCACCGGACCCGCCGTGCCAGCGCACGCTCCTGGTCATCTGCAAGAAATAGGCGCGGAGGGAGTGGGATTCGATGGTCCGCGTGAACGTGCTGGTCAGCCGCTTGCGCGGGTCGATTTGGTAGCAACCCCGGAAGCAACGGGGCGAGGACGTCTGCGCTCAATGGCGACGAGCCACGTCGACGCGTTGGACGAAGTCCCTGACGTGGATGATCGGGGTTCCGCGCCACGGCGACATGGACGTGAGGTCGTCGTCGTTGCTGACGATCAGGACCGAATCCGACGCTGCGGCGCACTCGAGGATGCGGTTGTCTTCGTAGTCCGGGCAATCCGTGATCGACGGCTCCGGGTCGACGACACCCCCACCGGACGCGTCGGTGATCTCGACGATGAGCTCTGCGTACTCCTTCGCGTCGTCGATGTCCCACCCGAAGCCCTTCGGGTCGACCAGCACGCGGATGACGTTGCGAAGGATGTGGGCGCTGACCCAGAGCGAGAACTCGCGTGCGTCGTTCACGATGCCGACCGCGTTGGCTGCGAGGTTGCCGCGCACTGGCGGCGGTGAGGGCCATGAGTGGAAGTCGTCGTGTCCGCCGACGACGGCCGCGACGAACACGTTGACGTCGAACGTGACCGGCGTGCCGGTCACCGCTTCGCGAGGACCTTCTTCACGACGCGGTTGACGTCGTCGAGCGTGTAGGCGGTCGCTGCGGAGCGGGCGGTGCCGATGGCTTGGAGGCGTTGGAGGCGCTGGGCACGGTCGACGGTCTCCATCTGGCGCATCGCCTCACGGAGGAACTCGGACCGGTTGCCGTGCCCGTACTTGCGGACGAGGCGGTCGAGTCGCTCGGCGTCCGCATCGGCGATCGAAAAACCTATCGTTCTAGCCATGCATGTAGTGTGCAACGACTTGCATGGAACTTGCAACCTCTCTTGGCTCCGCTGGCGCACACCGTCCTGTGTCACCCACGCTTGCGGCCTCGCAGCTCTGGCCGGCCCGCGGCGTTCAGGTAGCCGTTCG
>CAYSAC010000437.1:0-2979 GCA_964428815.1 uncultured Acidimicrobiaceae bacterium
GGCTCGGTGGCCGTCCCGCCCTGGGCGGTGCGAGTCGTGGTGCCCGTCGTGCCCCCGCTCGTCCCTGTCCCAGTCCCCGGACGACTGGTTGTTCCGGTCGTTCCGGGGCCCCCTGTCGTCCCTGGCGCGCGCGTCGTCGCCGTGGTGACGCCGGGCGTGAAGACGGGCGCCGGTCCGCCCCCGGTGCCCGGGGGGTTGATCAGAGGCGTGAATGGGTTCTTGGTACTGAACACTTCGAAGCTCTCCGGCGTCCCCACCACGGTGGTGGTCGTCGGCCTCGGAGCGGGTGTGCCTGGGATCGTCGTGGGCGTGGCCGTTTGATCCTCGCCGCCGCCACCGAGCAGGAGACGTGAGGCGACGAACAGGAGAAGGAGGAGCGCGACGACGATCCCGGCGATCGTGAAGTTGCGCGTCCGAGGATCGCTCGGCAGGAAACCGAAGGGTCCCCCGGCGACGGGCGCCGGCTCGGGGCTGGGTGTCGCGGTGTCGGTCATGGCCTCGTCGTTGTCGTCGTCGCCCCGGCGGCCGTGGTGGTCGTCGTGGCTCCGGCGACCGTGGTCGTGGGGCTAGCCGGTGTCGTCGTCGCGCCCGTCGTCGAGGAAAGGAAGGTGCGCCCGGTGATCGCCGCCGTCATGCGCGTCCCGCTCCCGCCCAAGGTGAATCCATCGACGACGACGATTCGGGGCAACGCTGCCAGGCGATTCAGGAAGTCGAGGACCTGGAAATAGCCGCCGGTGATCGAGATCGAGAGGCCCATCTGCGCGGGGCCGCCGCCGACGGCAGCGGCCGGCAGGCCGGGCGCGATGCTAAGGAACTCGATCCCGGAGCGGTTGGCGGCGTCGTTCACGTCGAGAATGAGTTGAGCGACCGCCGGATCGTCGGGTATCGCGGTCCGCAAGCGCTCGAGCCGTGCCCGCTTGAGGGGCTCGTCCTTCTGCGCCGCCTTGAGCCGCCGCAGCTGGAGGTTGAGCTGCTCGACATTCGCCTCGGCCACGTCGGCGCGCTCCGCTGCCGCGCTGACGGCGGACGTGCGTGGGCCCCAGAGCAGGAAGTACCAGAGCACCAGGATCCCGAACGCAGCTCCAGCGCCGATGAGAAGCGCGCGGCGGTTCACTTGGCCGCCTGCGCGAACTGAGCTGCCCGATTTGAGTTCGCAGCCGGGGTGAGCGTTGCCGTCGAGCTGAAGGTGACGGTCGACCCCGCGCCGGTTCCGCTCTTCGTCGACGCCGGGACCCAGAGGCCCGTGATCGACTTGAGGGTGCTCATGCGCAGGATCCAGCGCGCCGTCGACGTGTGGTCGAAGCCGCTGACGCTGAACGAGACCGTGCCGGCGGTCCCGGCGAAGCTCGTCAGCCAGACATCACCTGGCATCACCGTCGAGACCTCGTTGAGCAGCCGGGTCCACGCGACGTCCTTCGCGAGCGCCCCCTGCACGAGCGTGTTCTTCGCTGCAATCTGGGTGTCGAGCGCAGTGACGTCCTTCAAGGCATCAACCTGTCGCTGTACGGCGACGGCCTGGGCCTCGGCTTCCTCGGCGCGGCGCTGCTCGCGCGCGAGCTTGGTTCCCTGCAGAAGCCACAGGAAGATCAACAGGACCGCGAACGCGGCGACCGCGCTCCCGACGAGCACCGCCTGCCGCCGCTGCTCGCGGCCGCGCATGATCTCCGGCGGCAGCAGCGAGATTCGCCGCGTGCCGCGGGGGACGGCACCGCCGCCGAGGGCGAGGCCGATCGGGACGGCCAGCAGCGGCTCGGCCTCGTTGAGCTGTTCGTCGCTCAGACCGACATCGGCGACGTCGACTGCCTGCAGCGGGTGGGCGATCTCGACCGGCACGAAGAGTTGCTGCTGCAGGCGCTCGAGCAGGCCGGCGGTCCTGCTCCCGCCGCCGGTGATCAGCACGCGGCGCAAGGGCAGCGCGTCGGGCAGGGCTTGGTAGAACTCGAGTGAGTTGCGGATGTCCTCGATGATCGAGGTCAACCGCTCGGCGACCACACGCGCGGCTGCACCAGTCTGGGAGTCGGGCGCGCCGCGCCCGACGCGGCGCTTCAGGTCCTCCGCCGTGTCGAGGTCGACGTCGAGCTCGCGGGCGATGGCCTCGGTGATGGCGTCGCCGCCGACGCCGGGGTTGGTGCGGGTGAAGCGCGGCACGCCGTTCTCGTGCACGACGACGTTGGTGAGCCCGGCACCGACGCCGACGATCGCCTCCACCGCACCGTCGCCATCGGTCGTGGCCAGCGGCGCGAGGGCTCGCACGAGGGCGAAGTACACCGGATCGATCGCAGACGGGTCGAGCCCGCCGCGCTCGGCGGCGGCTAGGTGCGTCCGGACCATCTCCCGGTGGGCGGCGGCCAGCAGGATCCGCATCCGCGGCTCGCCGTCGGCCCCAACCGTCTGGTCGAGGATCTGGAAGTCGAGGATCGCTTCCTCGACGGGGATCGGGATGAGCTCCTGCGCCTCGAACTGCAATGCCGAGGTGAGGTCGCCCTCGCTCATGACCGGGAGGTCGGCGGGGCGGACGATCACCCGCTGACCGGCGACGCCGATGATCACGCTCTTGGCTCGGAAACCGCCCTCCCGCCAGAGGCGGCGGATAGCGGCACCGACCGCCTCGGTGTCGATGACCTCGCCGTCGCGCACGGCGCCGGGCGGCAGCGCGACCTGCCCGAAACGGACGAGCGAGGGCACACCGCTGCCGACGTTCATCTCCGCGGCGCGCACCGCGAAGGTGCCGACGTCGAGTCCGACGACGCGGGGCATTACGGCGCTGTCCTGGACAGGTAACCCTCGACCGTCGACTCCCAGATGCGGTAGCCGCGGCCGACCCGCGTCGCAGGAAGGTGCCCGGTCTTGATCAGCCGGTAGACGGTCATGTTGGAGACGCGCATGACGTCCGCCACCTCACGAACCGTCAGCAACCTTTGCTCGGTCTGCACTGCCCCCCTCGGGGTTTGCTCCGCTCAGCGGCCACTTTAGGGCTCA
>CAYSAC010000438.1:0-2975 GCA_964428815.1 uncultured Acidimicrobiaceae bacterium
ACAGCCGGATCCCGTTGGTGACCACGTACCGCTCGCGCATGGCGGCGAAGGTACCGCCTCTAGGAGCCTGCTGATCTATCCGTGCGTGCATCCGCCGAGTCAGGTTCGGCGCTCGCAAGGACGCAGAACCGACGCGCATGCCTTGCCCATCCGCTAGGGCCGAGGACGCCGCGAGCGGCGAAGCTGGCCGGCGAGGTGCACACAGGCATAGCTCAGCAGTCTCCTAGGGTGACGGCGATGGCGGCCCGCTCCCACTTCGCGATCGCCGGCATCCCGGTGCGGGTCGAACCGGTCTTCTTCGTCATCGTGGTGCTCTTCGGCTACCAGCTCGGCGAGCTGTGGCTCATCGTCGCGTGGGCGGTGATCCTGTTCGTGTCCGTCCTCGTCCACGAGCTCGGCCACGCCGTCTCGTTCCGCATCTTCGGCCAGCGGTCGAGCATCGTGCTGCACGGCTTCGGCGGGGTGACGATCCCGAGTGGTCGTCCCGCTCGGTGGTCCAAGGGGCGGGCCATCATCGTGAGCTTGGCGGGTCCGTTGAGCGGCATCGTCCTCCTCGGCCTTCCCGCGCTGCTGCTGCGGGACAGCGACTGGGGCCAACGGCAGGCCGGCGAGTGGTTCCCGCGCTCTGAAGTCGCGATCTGGCCGGTCCTCGAGCTGCTCGTGATCGCGAACATCATCATCTCGATCTTCAACCTGCTGCCCGTCCGGCCGCTCGACGGCGGCCACGTCGTCGGTGAGCTCTTCGGCGTACCGGCGGCGCGACGGATCTCGATTGCTGCCGCCGGCCTCGGCGCGCTCTACGCGTTCTCGACGCAGTGGCGGTTCGCGGGGTTCTTCCTGCTGCTCCTCGCGTTCATGAACTTCCAGGAGATCCGGGCCGAGCGCGGCCAGGGAGGCATGCCGTCGGCTTTCGACGTCGACGCGCCACCGGCGCCGTCGGGTTCGGGTCGGCGCCGGCCTCACCTCGCCGCGGTCCCGCCTCCGCCGCCCGCAAGCCTCCTCCGCGATCCCGCGCAGGTCGAGCCGCAGGTGTGGGGCGCGCTGCGTGACGGCGACGAAAGCGGCGCGTCGCGCATCTTCGCGATGGCCGATCCGTCGAAAGCTGCGAACCCCTTCCTCGTCGCGAGCCTTGCACTCGCGGGCGGACAGACCGACCGCGCCGTCCAGCTGTTCGAGGCGGCCTATGCCGCCGACGGCTCCGGTCCACCGAGCCTCGTCGCGACCGACCTGCTCGCACGGCACGGGCAGAGCGCGGCTGTCGCACGCGCGCTGCTGAAGCGGAGCGACGGCTCCGGTCGCGAGGGTGCAGCAACGTTGCAGACGCACCTGCACTACGCCGAGCACTACCGCGAAGCCGCGGTCGTGGGCGAGCTGGTCTTCGCGGCGCGACCGGCGAGCCCGCCGCAGACGGCCTTCGAGGCCGCCTGCTCGTGGTCGCGGGCTGGTGACGTCGATCGTGCCGTCGAGTGGCTCGAGCGCGCGGTGGCGCTCGGGTTCAGCGCGCCGTCCCTCGTGGACGGCGAGCCCGACCTCGAGGCGGTCCGGCAGGACCCGCGATGGCCCGTGCTGCGCGCTCAGCTCTCTTGACCGGTGGGTCAAGATCTCTGGCAGACTCGGCCCATGGCGATCGACTTCACATTCCCGCCCGAGCTGGACGAGCTCCGGCACAAGGTCCGCGACTTCATGGATCAGATCGTTCGCCCGACCGAGGAGAAGGCGGCGGCTGACGACTGGAGCCGCGAGGACTGGATCAAGGGCATCATCGAGATGCGTCAAGCGGCCAAGGACTGGGGCCTGTGGCTGCCGCACATGCCAGAGGAGTGGGGCGGCATGGGGCTCGGCCACGTCGCCATGGCCAGCGTCTCCGCTGAGGCAGCCCGCACGCGCATGGGTCCGTTCGCACTCAACGCGCAGGCGCCCGACGAGGGCAACATGCACACCCTCCTGCACTGGGGCACCGACGCGCAGAAGGAGAAGTACCTCAAGCCGCTCTGCGAGGGCTGGGGCCGGTCATGCTTCGCGATGACCGAGCCGGAGGTCGCCGGGTCCGACCCGACGCTCATCCAGACGAAGGGCTACCCCGACGGTGACGAGTGGGTCATAAACGGCCACAAGTGGTTCATCAGCGGCGCGCGCGGGGCCAAGTTCGCCATCCTCATCGCCCGCACCGAGGACGACCCCGAGCTGCCCCAGGCGGCTAACTCCGCGTTCATCGTCGACATCCCGTCGGACGGCTGGGAGGTCGTGCGCGACATCGAGACGATGTCGGGCAGCCACAACCACTGCGAGATCCGCATCACCGACCTGCGGGTCCACAAGGACCAGCTGCTCGGCGGCAGGGGCGAGGGTCACCTGCTCGGGCAGTACCGGCTCGGGCCTGCTCGTCTCGCTCACTGCATGCGATGGATCGGCCAGGCCGAGACCGCGCTCGAGATGATGGTCGACCGGGCCTTGAACCGCTACAGCCACGGTTCGATCCTCGCCGAGAAGCAGGGCATCCAGTGGCTGATCGCCGACTCCACGATCGAGCTCTACCAATGCAAGCTCATGGTGCTGCACGCGGCCTCGCTCATCGACCGGTCCGGCAACGATCCGTCTGTGGTCGACTTCAGGGGCGAGGTGTCGATGGCCAAGCACTTCGTTGCCAACTCGCTGTGGCGGATCATCGATCGCGCCATCCAGGTGCACGGCGCGCTCGGCTACTCCTCTGACACGCCGTTGGGCGAGATGCTCAAGCAGGCGCGCTGGGCGCGGTTCGCCGACGGCGCCGACGAGATCCACCAGATGCGCATCGCGCAGCGCACGATCGCCGTCTACAAGGACACTGGCTCCACCCGCGCCGCCACCGGCGACCTCCCGCTGTGACACCGCGCGCCATGGGCGCGCAGCTCGGGTGGACGCGCATCGTCATCGGGTTCGCGCTGGTCGTCGGCGCCCGGCCGTTCCTGCGGCTGGCCGGCGCCGAGCCCAGGGGC
>CAYSAC010000439.1:0-2971 GCA_964428815.1 uncultured Acidimicrobiaceae bacterium
CGGGCCGCGGTCGCGAGCCCGCCGGCGACGCCGGGCAGCAGCCAGCGCTCGTCGGCCAGAAGCAGCAGGCAGCCGATGGCGAGCGCGAGCATCAGCCCCTCGGAGTACGCCATGGAGAAGGCGAGCGAGCCGGGGAAGAACGCGAACAGCACCGCGGCACGGCGCCCCGCGGCGTCACCCCAATAACGGCGAACCAGCAGCGCGAACAGCACCGTGGCCGCAAGCCCGCCGACCAAAGCGATCGCGACCGCGGCGAAGCCGGCACCGCCGGGCAGCACGGCGTCGACGACCCTGATCGTGAGCGGGTAGAGCGGGAAGAACGCGACATTGGTCTGCTGCACCGCGCCGCCGACCTCGACGATGTGGCGGTCGTAGCCGGAGCGAGCGATCTGCAGGTACCAGCCGCCATCCGAGATGAGCAGGACGTCCGTCAACCCGATCCCCGATCGCAACGTCGCCACGGTCGACGCGGCGAGGATCGTCAGCAGGCGCGACGCGACGTACGCCACAGCTGCGTAGGCCGCCAGAGGCCAGAACGGTGCGGGGTCGTCGAGCTGGGCCGCCTCCGGGGAGGCCTCGGTCACTCGGCGGCCTCGGCCAGCGCTTCGGCCAGGGTGGGGTGGACGAGCAGGCTCTCGACGATGTCGGTCACCCGCAGACCAGCGGTGACGGCGAGGGCGATGACCGAGATCAGCTCGGCGGCGTGGCGACCCACGATCGACCCGCCGAGCACGACGCCGGTGGCGGGGTCGGACAGGATCTTCACGAAGCCGCGCGGGTCGTTGTTGATCAAGGCCTTCGCTGACGCGGAGAACGGCACCTTGGTGACGCGGATCTTGCGCCCTTCGGCGAACGCGTCGGCCTCGGCCAGACCGACGTCCGCGATCTCGGGCTCGGTGAAGATCGCCGACGCCGCCTTCTCGTAGTCGAGGTGGCGGTGCTCTCTTGTGTGCAGGCCCATGACGTGCTCGGCGATCTTTCGCCCCTGCATCGACGCGACCGACGACAGTGGCAGCTTCCCCGACAGGTCGCCCGCCGCGTAGATGTGCTCGACGCTGGTGACGCAGTGGTGGTTGATCGGGATGTAGCCGCTCTCGTCGACCTCGACGCCGGCCGCGTCGAGTCCCAGACCCTCGCTGTTCGGGAGCGACCCGATGGCGAGCAGCGCGTGCGACCCCTGCGCCATCCGGCCGTCGTCGCAGCGCACCGAAACACCGCCGTCGGCGCGGTCGATGCCCGTCGCCCTGGCTCCCTTGAACAGGCGAACGCCACGCCGCAGCAGCTCGTCCTCGAGCGCGGCGGCGACCTCGGGGTCCTTCCGGGGCAGCACCTGCTGGCGGCTCACGATGAGGGTGATCTGGCAACCGAAGGACGAGAACATGTGGACGAACTCGACGCCGGTGACGCCCGACCCGATGACGACGAGGTGCTCTGGCAGCTCGGGCGGCGGGTAGGCCTGGCGGGTCGTCAGGATGCGCTCGCCGTCGACCTCGGCCCAGTCGGGGATGCGGGGCCGGCTACCGGTCGACAGCAGCACCGCGTCCGCCTCGATCTCGGTGATGCCGTCGGCCGTCTCGACCACGACCTCGTGCGGTCCCTTCATCCGGCCGGTGCCCTGGACCATCCGCACGCCCTGGCTGTTGAGCAGGTCGACGATGTTGCGCTCGAGCCGCTCCTCGATCGAGGCGATGCGGTTGCGCAGCCCGTCGAACTCGAGCTCGCCCTTCACGTGGCTGAGCCCCATGCCGTCGAGCCGCGAGAGGAAGGTCATCGCGCCGCCAGTGGCGATCATCGCCTTCGACGGGATGCAGTCCCACAGGTGGGCCGCGCCGCCGACGATGTCCTTCTCGACGAGGGTGACCTCGGCGCCGAGCCGTGCCGCGTGGGTGGCAGCGGTGTTGCCGGCAGGACCGCCACCGATGATCACGAAGCGCAGCGCCATGGCCGGGAGTCTACGGACCGCCCTTAGGGGACCGCCTCAGGGGACCGCCTCAGGGGACCATGGACGAGGGCGCCCTCGGTAGGAAGCCGGCGCTGTAGTAGTAGCTCAGGACGCCGAGCAGCACGACCGACGCCACCACCCACGCCCTGAGCCGCCAGCCGTCGAGCCGCCGCGCTAGCGGCAGGAACAGCGGGAACGCGGCGAGCAGCGCCCGCGGCCGGGCACTGATGAGCGACGCGACAATCGAGAGCGCGAGCGAGCTGATCGTGAAGCTCGCGAGCAGAGGTCCCTCGCGGTCGCGCAGCAAGAGCACGATGCCGATGACCGCGGCGATCACGCCCCAGCCGGAGACCTGGACGTAGCCGAGGTCGGAGAAGGTGAGCGCGGCCTTCACCGGCCGCACCGCGCCCTCGTACAGACTGACCTGCTGGCCGTAGCCGTCGTGCTCGGCGCGGAACCAGGCGGCGGCGACACCCGTGTGGTGCCACAGGAACAGGAACCAGCCGGCCGTGCCCGCGACGCAGAGGGCGGGGACGACAAGCGCCTGCGGTCGCCGGCGCCGGAGCTCGGCGACCGCGACGATGGCGGCCGGCACCGCCAGAGCGACACCGGTCGGGCGGCACAGCGCCGCCGCGCCGCCTGCGATGCCCGCCGCCAGCCAGCGCTCGTCCTCCATGAGCAGCAGGCAGGCGGCGACCGCGACGAGGAAGGTGCCCTCGCTGTAGGGGAAGCCGAACACGAACGAGCCCGGGAAGACGGCGAACAGGATCACGCCGCGGCGCGCGACCGCGGTGCCAGCGTGGCGCGCGAACAACACGCCCACCAGGCCGGTGGCGACCAGGCCGGACACCAGGGACAGGGCGAGGAGCGCGACGCGCGCGTCGCCGGGCACGACGACGTCGAGCACCCGCGCCAGCTGCGAGTACAGCGGGAAAAACACGACCGTCGACTCGCCGCGCACCTCGCGCGGGTAGCCGTGCTCGACCAGCTGCCGGTACAGCGTGCCGTCCCACACCATGAGCGCGTCGA
>CAYSAC010000440.1:0-2950 GCA_964428815.1 uncultured Acidimicrobiaceae bacterium
CCAGATGGTGTTCGTGTCGGGCGAACCGGGCGTGGGCAAGACCCGCCTGGCTGCCGAGCTTGCCGTGATCGCAAGTCAGAGCGGGGCGATCGTGCTGTTCGGTCGCTGCGACGAAGACGTGGGGATCGCCTACCAGCCGTTCGCGGAAGCGTTGGGCCACTACGTGGCGTCCTGTCCGATCGAGGTCATAGAGACCCACGTAGCGACCTTCGGCGGCGTTGTCGCCGGCTTGGTCCCCGAGCTCGGTCGACGTTTGGCGAAGGTGCGGTCGCCGGAGCGGACCGACCCGGACGCCGAACGGCTGTTGTTCTTCGACGCGGTGACCGCGTTGGTGGCAGCCGCGGCGGCGCAGGCGCCAGTGCTGTTGGTGCTCGACGATGTGCACTGGGCGTCCAAGCCGACGCTGCTGCTGTTGCGCCATCTGTTGCGCGTCGTGCCGGCGACGGAGCTCCTGGTGGTGGCGACCTACAGGGATACCGATCTTGACCGCGCCCATCCGTTGGCCGAGGTCCTCGCCGAGTTGCGTCGCGCCGGTGGCTCGGTGCGGATCGCATTGGCTGGTCTGGACGAGGCCGGCGTTCGGGCCCTCGTGGAAGCCGCCGCCGGTGAGCAGCTTGACGAGGCCGGGATCGCTCTTGCCGGCGCTGTGCACGCGGAGACCGACGGGAACCCGTTCTTTGCTGGTGAAGTGCTGCGCCATCTCGCAGAGAGTGGGGTCGTCTATCAGCGCGACGGGCGGTGGGTCAGCGACGTGGCCTTGCACGACCTCGGGATCCCGGAAGGCATCCGAGAAGTCGTCGGACGGCGCATGGCCCGACTGTCCGCCGACGCCAACAAGGCCCTGGCCATCGCCGCGGTCATCGGCGCCGAGTTCGAGCTGACGGTGGTCGAACAAGTCGGCGAGTTCAGCGCGGAACAGGTGCTCGACGCCATCGACGAAGCGATCGCGGCGAGACTTGTTCTCGAGGTGACCGGCGCGGTGGGGCGGTGCCGTTTCGCCCACGCCTTGGTCCGCCAAACCCTCTACGCCGAGTGCTCGTCAGCGCGGCGCGCCCAACTGCATCGCCGGGTCGGCGAAACCCTAGAAACAGCCCACGGCGCTGACCTCGACGCCCACCTCGCGGTGTTGGCCTACCACTACGCCGAGGGCGCGCGGGCGGGCGACACGACCTTGGCGGTCGACTACGCGCTACGGGCCGCGGCCGAAGCAGTCAGTCGCACCGCGTTCGAGGAAGCCGAGATCATCGTGCAGCGCGGCCTATCGGTCCTCGAGTTCGACTCGGTCACTGACGATGACCGACATTTCGAGCTGCTCATGGCCCTGGCCGACGCGCAGGGCCGCTCGTGGTCGTCGGGGTTCGAGGAAACGCGGTTGCGGGCCGCAACCGTGGCGCGCCGACTCCACTCGCCGGAGCGGCTAGCCCGCAGCGCGGCGATGGTCACCGGCCGCGTCGTTCGTGTCGGGCTCGTCGATCCCGACGTCGAAGCCCTCTGCGAGGAGGCGCTCGAAGCGCTGGGCGACCGTGACGACAGCTTGCGCGCCCAGGTTCTCGCCGTGTTGGCGATCGTGCGGGGCAACGGCGGCCGCGGTTGGGACGATGTGCTGCCGCTCGCTCGCGAGGCGGTGACTGTCGCGCTGCGCAGCGGTGACCCCGAAGCGCAGGGCCGGGCCGCCTGGTCGCTGGGCTGGGCGCTCCGGGGCATGCCGGCGCTCACCGAGCGCTACGAGTGCGCCGAGGAGCTCATCGCTCTCGGCCGCAGGACGAACGACCCGCTCATGGAGTCGCAAGGCTTGATGTCGCGCGGCTTTGCCCACGCGGCGGCCGGTGACCGCGCCGGATTCGAACGCGACTTTGACTGTGTGGGCCCGTACGCCGACCGGACGCGGTTTCTGGTTCAGCAGGGGGTCGTCGCGCAGAGCCGGGCGCTGCTCGCCCTGCTCGATGGCCGCTTCGACGACGTCGAAGCCCTCGCCGCCGACGTGTTGGCCATCTCGGCCGAGCAGCCCGCGTTCCTGCTCGGCTACTTCGGCCAGATCGGGATGCTTCGCTACGAACAGGGCCGCCTCGCCGAGTTCATGCCCGGTGCGCTCGACGTGCTCGCACAGAACCAAGACCTCATCGTGATCCACGCTTTCATGGCGCACTTTCATGCCGAGCTCGGACACCACCAAGACGCCCATCAACTCTTCGAGCCGCTCTTGGACGACGGCGCCCCGATGCCGCCCGACTGGCTGTACCCCGGAACCCTCGCCCACCTGGCCAGCGCATGCGTGCTCCTCGACCACGCCGCCAGCGCACCGACACTGATCCAACAGATCGCCCCCTACAGCGGACAGCTTCTCGTCGTTGCCAGCACCGTCAACGTCTGTGGCGCGGCCGACCGGTACCTGGCGATGCTCGAAACCGTGACCGGCAACTTCGCTGCCGCGGAGCGCCACTTCCAGCAAGCCGTGGCTCTCGAAGAACGCGCGGGCGGTATCCCGCTTGTCGCCCGCACCCGCTACTGGCACGCCCGAATGCTCGCCGCCCGAGACGACCCGGCCGACCGCGACCACGCCCGCACACTCCTCGCTGAGTGTGTGCACACAACGACCCGCTTGGGCATGGCCGCGCTGCAGCGCCAAGCCCACGACCTCGCCGCCGCGCTCGACCAACCCGGCTCATGACATCGCATGCCCGTCCGAACGGTTAGGAGCGAGTCAGGAGGCGCTCGAGGAATACGCCGTCCCAGATCGGCGAGTTCGGGTTGTGGCGCGGGAAGCGCTCGACCCAAGTGCCTTGGTGTGCTGGTCGGCGAACCGGCTCAGCCCGCCGGCTGGTCGAGCTCGTGGTCGACGGCGCGACGGATCCAGCTTGAGACCGAGCGATCGTCGGCTTCGGCGCGTCGGCGGACCTGCTCGAGGGTCTCGGGCGGGAACCGCACCGGAACCAGCTCGGTCAGCTTCGAC
>CAYSAC010000441.1:0-2942 GCA_964428815.1 uncultured Acidimicrobiaceae bacterium
GCTGGGCAAGACAGGCGCGTCGTCCTGCGTCCTTGCCAGCGACGACCCCGACTCGGCGATACATGCACGGAACTTCCGCGCGGCTGCACTAGTACGGCCCATCGCAGCAGCTGTCGCGCTCGCCGCAGACTGTGCAGCGGTAGTGCGCGTGCTCGGGGCGCATCGGCCCGCCGCAATGGCCGCACTGGGTGCTGAGATCGCACGTAGGGACCGAGACCGGCTCGGCCCGCTCGTGAGGCGGGAACGGCAGCGGGAGGGTCTCGATCTCCAAGGCGGGCGAGGGTACGGGCTGGCCGCGCCGCGCTGGCGGATGCGAGGGTGAACGGCCTTGACCGCGACCGATCCCCGCCGCTCCTCCGAGCCGACCGTCGAGGATGCCAACGACGCGCTGATCGACGGCGACCGCGCGCTCACGCCGGGGTCGGCGCGGGCGGCGCTGACGCACCGCACGTTCCGCACCGTGTTCATCGGCGCGTTCCTGTCCAACATCGGCTCGTGGATGCAGAACGTCGTGCTCGGCGCGCTCGCGTACGACCTGACCGGCTCGCCCTCGTTCGTCGGCGTCGTGCTGTTCGCGCAGCTCGGTCCGCTCCTGCTGCTGTCGATGGTGGGCGGGATGCTCGCCGACCAGTTCGACCGGCGGACGCTGCTCATCGCGGTGTCGATCGAGCAGGGGCTGCTCTCGTTGCTGTTGGCGCAGGTCGCCCGCGACGCCGACCCGTCGAAGGTCGCGCTCGTCGCCATCGTGTTCGGCATCGGCGTCGGCCAAGCGGTCTTCGGCCCGACCTACTCCGCGCTGCTGCCGTCGCTGGTCGGCCGCCGCGACCTCGCCGGGGCAATCAGCCTCAACTCGTTCCAGATGAACGGCTCGCGCGTGATCGGCCCTGTCATCGGTGCGTTCGTGGACAATCGCTTCGGCGCGGCGTGGGTGTTCACCGGGAACGCGGCGACCTACCTGTTCGTCATCGGCGCGTTCCTGTCGGTGAAGCTGCCGCCGCCGACGCCGGCCACAGACGGGCTGTCGGGCATGCGCCGCCTCGTCGCCGGCGTGCACATCGCGCGGCGCGACCCGATCATCAAGCGCTGCCTGCAGATCATCGGAATCTTCTCGCTGCTGTGCCTGCCGTTCATCGGCCAGATGCCCGTCGTGGCCGCGGAGAACCTCGGCATCGACCCCCGCAGCAGCGGTTACGGCTGGCTGTTCGCGTCCTTTGGTGCTGGAGCTGCGGCCGGCGCACTCTCGATCGGCACCGTGTTCACGTCGCACTCGAAGGAGCGGATCGTGCGCCGGGGGCTGCTCGCGTTCGCCGTCGTCCTCGCGGTCTTCTCAGTGCTGCGCACAGGAGCGCCGGCGTACCCGGTCATCCTCGCCCTCGGCTTCTGCTACTTCGCCGTCATCACATCGCTGTCCACGGTGCTGCAGCAGTCGCTCGACGACAGCAACCGCGGCCGAGTGATGGCACTGTGGATCATGGGATTCGGCGGCACGGTCCCGCTCGGCAACCTGATCGCCGGTCCGCTCATCGAGGCGACCTCGGTCACCACCGCCCTCCTCGGCGGGGTCGCCGTCGCGATTGGGCTGGCGTGGTTCGCCGACTTCACCCGCCCAGCAGGCTGACCAACCGTTCCAGGGCCGCGATCCTGCTGCCCTTGACGAGCACGACGTCACCCGCGCCTAGATCGCCGAGCAGCGCTACCGCCTCGTCCACGTCGGCCGCCTGCTCCCCGCCGTAGGCAGGAGCGTCGACAGCGATCACTCGGATGCCGGCGGCGCGGGCATGACCACCGATCAGTTCGTGCTCGGCCTCGGCGCTGGCCCCGAGCTCGGCCATCGCACCGAGCACTGCCGTCCGCCGCTCGGCCGGCATCGTCGCGAGCGCGTCGAGGGCAGCGACCACCGATATCGGGTTGGCGTTGTAGGTGTCGTCGATGACGCGCGCGCCCGACGGCAGGTGGATGAGGTGCATCCGTCCGTGCGAGAGCGTGGCCGTCTCGAGGCCCGCGGCGAGACCGTCCAGGTTCATCGAGAACGAGGACGCGGCGGCCGCTGCGGCGAGCGCGTTGCTCACCTGGTGGAGGCCTCGGACACCCACGCGGACGCGGCCCGCCCACCACGGCGTGCGAAGCACGAACGAGGGTCGCAGCTCGTCGTCGAAGGTGACGTCCTCCGCGACCACCTCGCCGCCTGCGCCGTAGCGGATGATGTTCAGTCCGTTGAAGCGAGTCGCCATGGCCATGACGCGCTCATCCTCGTTGTTCAGGACCGCAGTGCCGTCTTCGGGGAGTGCCTTGACCAGCTCGCCCTTGGCCAGCGCGATGTCGTCGATGCTGCCGAAGACCTCCGTGTGCGCGGCGGCCACGCGCGTGACCACACCGACGCGCGGGCGGGCGACCGCGCACAGCTCGGCGACATGCCCGGCGCCGCGCGCGCCCATCTCGACGACGACAGCCTGAGCTCCCACCGGCGCGTTGAGCAGCGTGAGCGGCACGCCCAGCTCGTTGTTGAAGTTGCCGGGACTGGCTGCGGTCACGAACGTCTGCGAGAGCATCGACGCGAGGAGGTCCTTGACCGTCGTCTTGCCGACGGAGCCGGTGATGCCGACGACGGCGTGGTCGTCGAGCCGGGAGCGGGCGAGCCGTCCGAGGTCTTGCAGTGCAGCAAAGGTATCGCCCACCACCACGCACGAGCCAGCGGCCGGTGAGCGCGTGGTGAGGTACGCGGCCGCGCCCGCGCCGAGTGCCGCGTCGATGAAGTCGTGGCCGTCGCGCGCGGCGACGATCGGCACGAACAGCGCACCGGACGCCACCGCGCGCGAATCGATCGACGCCCCGTCCACGACCACGTCGGGACCGTGCAGCTGGCCACCGGTCGCGCGCGCGATGTCAACGGTGCTCAGCTCCACGGGGCCAGTCAAGCAGGTGCCTACACTCGCCCCATGCCG
>CAYSAC010000442.1:0-2941 GCA_964428815.1 uncultured Acidimicrobiaceae bacterium
GTAGTCCTTGCCCTCGACGCGCAGCTTGCCGACCTCACGCGCCTTGGTCCACGAGCCGATCTCGAGCAGCTCATCCCAGTGGATGACCTCGGCCCGGATGAAGCCGCGCTCGAAGTCGGTGTGGATGACGCCCGCGCACTGCGGTGCCTTGGAGCCGGCGCGGAAGGTCCACGCCCGCGTCTCCTTCTCGCCGGTGGTGAAGAACGTCCGCAACCCGAGCAGCTGGTAGGCCGTCTGGATGAACCGCGGCATCGCGCCCTCGCCGAGCCCAAAGCCCTCGAGCATCTCGGCTCGACCGTCCAGGTCGAGCTGCGCGGCCTCGGCCTCGAGCTGTACGCACATGCCGAGCACCTCGGCGGTGCCGGCCAGCTCGGTCCGGATCGGTACCAGCACCGCTTCGATGTCGGTCAGCTGCTGCTCGTCGACGTTGACGACGGCGAGAACCGGCCGGTTCGTGAGCAGGAAGTACGGCTTGAGGAGCGCGCGCTGCTCTGCGGACAGCGTGCTGCGGTAGAGCGGGTGGCCGGCGGAGAGCGACTCCCACGCGGCGTCGAGCGCGGCGACCTCGTCGAGGATGGATCGGTCGCCCTTCGCCGCCTTGCGCCGCCGCTCCCGCTGGGACTCGACGGTCTCGAGGTCGGCGTAGGTGAGCTCGAGCTCAACGATGCGGAGGTGCTCGAGCGGATCGGACGAGCCAGGCACGTCCTCGTCCGCGAAAGCGCGCAGCACGAAGACGACCGCATCCACCTCGCGGATGTGGGCGAGGAAGCGGTTGCCGAGCCCCTCGCCCTTGCTGGCACCCTCGACCAGACCGCCGATGTCGACGAACTGGACCGCGGCGGGAACGACGTTGCGCGAACTGCTCATCGCCGCGAGCGCGTCGAGCCGGTGATCGAGCACCTTGGCGACCCCGACGTTGGGGTCGGTGGTCGCGAACGCGTACGGCGCGGCCAGCGCGCCACCGCCGGCGAGCGCGTTGTACAGCGAGGACTTGCCGGCGTTGGGCAGGCCCACGAACCCGAAGCGTTCCATCGCCGGTCAGGCTACTGGCGCGACTCCAACCCTCTAAAAGCGCCTGCTCCTGTACTCGGGTGACACGAGGAACTGGCTCACGAGCGTCTGGATCGAGGTGCCGCCCCGCACGGCGCGGACCCAGTAGTCGTAGCCGCCGGCGTCGGGGCTGCGCCGCAGCATGCCGAAGTAGGTCATCGCCACGAGCACATCTGCATCCCGCCGAGCGCGGTGCTCGGACGACTCGCTGAGCGCCAGCATCACGTCGGCGCGGCTGGCCTCGCCGCGGTTCAGCTTGCCCGTCCAGTCCGAGGCTCCGCCCGCGTCGGGCACTCGGCCGAGCACGGTCCGGTAGGCCTTGTCGACGAACGCACTGTTGGACAGCGAGCCGTAGGCACTGGAGAACTCGCCGCTCTTGGCGAACGCATCCGACACGGCGCTGAGCGAGCCGCCCGCCCGCAGGTGATCGAACCAGCGCGCGAACGTCGGCTGGTCCGGCGGCCGTTGGAAGTACGCGAGCTGCAAGCGGGCGACACCACCGCCGGTCCCCGCGAACTCACCGGACATCAGCATCGCCTTGATCAGCGCCGACGGCGGCATGCCACCCCCGAACAGCTGCATCTGCCAGTACGAGCCGCCGGAGGCGTCGGGCGCGCGGTTGAGGAAGTCGCGGTACTGCTGCTCGACGAGCCGGTACACGGTGTCGAAAGGCTTCCACGTCTCCGAAGGCGCGGTGAACGCCGGTCCCCGGACGAACACGATGCTCACCCAGAGCCGCCCGGCGCCGTCGCGTGCCGCGCCGATGCCGACGCGATTGTAGTCGCCGAGCAGGTGGGCGCGGTGCGGTGGCGAGCTGACGAAGGACCAGTGCGCCGCCGCCGCCGAGGACTGCGCGGTGATGACCTCGCCGAACGCCGACCACTGGTTCGTCACCTGTCGGGTGATCTGTCCGGAAAGGTCCGGGTTGTGCTGCAACCGCTGCTGGTTCGACATCGTCCGAGCCCACGCGCGCGCCACGTCATCAGCGCGTGGGTCGCGTGCGAGGAAGCCACGACCGTTCGTCTCGCGGTACGAATTGAGCGATTCGAGAAGTGCGGTCTCGTCGCTGACCAGGTCAGCTGCGGCGGGTGACGCCAGCGGGATCGAGACCAGCACGGACGCGACGAGACCGACGACGAGTGCGAGTGCACTGGCGACCGCGCGTCGCAGAACGTGTTGTTGCTGCTGTCCGCCCATGTGCTCCGAGTGTTTCGTCATCGCCCCGTCCGGCACCTGCCCCGGCAGCCGACCGGGTCCGCGATGGGAGGAAAGTACCGTCGCGGTGCAATGGATACGCGGACCACGCTCGAACGGATCGTCTACCTGCTGGATCGCAGCCTGGCGCTCTCGTCCAAGACGCGGGCCTTTCTCCGTGCCGCGGAGATCGTCGACGAGGTCGGCGCCGAGCAGCTCGCCGCGCTCGCCGCCGACGGTCGGCTGAAGGAGCTGCCCGGCATCGGCGACAGCATCAGCCGCGTCATCACCGAGTCTCTCGCGGGCGAGGTGCCCGCGTACCTCGCCCGGCTCGAGGAGGAGTCGGTGATCCCGATCGGCGAGGGGGCAGAGGTGCGCGCCGCGCTGCGCGGCGACTGCCACACGCACTCCGTCTGGTCCGACGGAGGCGCACCCATCGAGGCGATGGCGCGGGCGGCGATCACGCTCGGCCACGAGTACATGGTCCTCACCGACCACTCGCCGCGGCTCACGATCGCCCACGGCCTCGACCGCGAACGGCTGCTCGCCCAGCTGGAGGAGGTCGCAGCGCTCAACGTCGAGCTGGCTCCGTTCCGCATCCTGACCGGCATCGAGGTCGACATCCTCGAGGACGGAACGCTCGATCAGGACGAGGACATGCTCGCCCGGCTCGACGTCGTCGTGGCCAGTGTGCACT
>CAYSAC010000443.1:0-1677 GCA_964428815.1 uncultured Acidimicrobiaceae bacterium
TCTGCTTGACCTTCTTCTCGTAGCCCGACTGCGTGTGCACGACGTACCACTTGCCCGGGCGGTCGTAGGGACTCTCGATGGGTGGCGCCAGCAGCTCGTCCTCGCCGATCACGTCGGCTTCATCGCCGGCCTCGACCTCAGGCGCGGCGGCTTCTGCCTCGACCTCAGGCTCCGGCTCCGGCTCGACGGGGACGGCGGGCGTCTCGTCGTCGTCGTCGGTGGGCGCGGTGGTGGTCACGTCTTGATCAGTCATGGGGGGTGCTCATCGTTCGAACAGCTTGAGGACGACCTCGCCGAAGGCGTAGTCGACGCCGGCGATGTACGCGGTCAGGATCACGACGGCCACCAGCACGATGATCGAGTAGTTGATGACCTCCGATCGGGTGGGCCAAGCGACCTTGCGGAGCTCGCCCCGCACCTCGCGGAGGAACTGCGCCGGCGAGGTGCGCTCGTCCTTGGGCCGGGGGGTCGCTACCTGGGGCGCGCGCTTGCGCGCCTGGGGGGCGCCGTCAGGGCCGAGCTGGCCTTGGCGCTGCAGCATCCGTTTGGTCTGTCGGTTCATGGCCATGGGCGTGATCCGTTGGAGTCGTTGTCGCGATCAGAGGAGGCGAGCAGGGCAGGAGGGACTCGAACCCCCAACCACCGGTTTTGGAGACCGGTGCTCTACCAATTGAGCTACTGCCCTCGGGGGTTCAACTCGGAGAGCGTAGCAGCGGACCTGCTGGCCTCCCAAGGGGGTCAGCTGGCGAGGCGGGCCTTGCGGGTGCGGGTAGCGAAGACGATCGCCCCCGCGGCGCCGGCGGCAGTCGCCGCGGCGAGACCGCCCAGGTACGCGGCCCGGCGGCCGGAGATGAGCGACCGGATGGCGTGGCGCTCGCCCGCCTCCTCGAGGCGGGCGAGCACGTCGGCCAGCAGGCCGGGCGCGGGCTCGAGCACCTCGGTGCGGAGGCTGCGCATCGCCTTCAGCAGCTTGCGGTACTGCACGAGCTCGGCCTGGCAACGCAGGCAGCGCTCAACGTGGCGGCGCTCGTTCCGGTCCAGCAGCATGCTGCCGTCCGCGACCGCAGAGAGATCCTCGACCAGGTCCTCACACCGCATGTGACGCCTCCTCGCCCCGCAGCGGGAACAGGCGCTCCCGCAGCTTGCGTCGGGCCCGGTGCAGGCGCACCTTGGCCGCTGACTCCGAGATGCCCAGCTCGGCCGCGATGGCCTCGTGGGGCAGGTCGTAGATGTCGCGCAGGACGATGACGGCCCTCAGGCGGGGCGGCAGGTCGCGCAGCGCGTCGGCCAGCTCGTCGCGCAGCGCGCCAGCGTCGGCCTGACCGGCGGGGTTGGCCTCCGGTCGCTCGTCGATCACCGGATCGGAGTCGAGCAGCTCGTCGTGGCGGTGCTTCGCCCGCTTGCCGAGCTGGGTCGCCGCGCAGTTCGCCGTGATGCGGTACATCCACGTCGAGAATTGCGCGTCGCCGCGGAAGCGCTTGATGCCACGGAAGGCTCGGAAGTAGCTCTCCTGCACCACGTCTCGCGCATCCTCCTCGTCACCTGTGAGCCGGAGCGCGAGCGTGTACGTCTCCGCGTACGTGACGCGCACCAGCTCCTCGAACGCCTCGCGGTCGCCCTCTTGGGAGCGGGCGACCAGGTCGGCCACGTCGTGTGGCATCACGGCATCAGACCCCC
>CAYSAC010000443.1:1777-2930 GCA_964428815.1 uncultured Acidimicrobiaceae bacterium
GTGTGGGTGCGGTCCCACCGGCAGTACTTCTTCATCTCGATCCGCTCGCGGTCGTTCACCTTGTTCTTGGTGGTGATGTAGTTCCGTCGCTTGCACGTCGTGCACTCGAGCGTCACCGCGATGCGCTTGTCGTTGCGGGCCATCTGTCGCTCCTACTTGATGATCTTGGTGACGCGGCCGGCGCCCACGGTGCGGCCACCCTCGCGGATCGCGAAGCGCAGCCCCTCGTCCATCGCGATCGGGTGGATCAACTCGACCTTCATGACCGTGTTGTCACCCGGCATGCACATCTCAGTCCCCTCCGGCAGCTCGACATGACCGGTCACATCCGTCGTACGGAAAAAGAACTGCGGCCGATAGTTCGTGAAGAACGGCTTGTGACGGCCACCCTCAGCCTGGGTCAACACATACACCTGACCCTCGAACTCGCTATGCGGCGTGATGCTGCCGGGCTTGCACAACACCTGACCCCGCTCAACCTCCTCCTTCTTCGTGCCCCGAAGAAGCGCACCGATGTTGTCGCCGGCCTGACCCTGATCGAGCAGCTTGCGGAACATCTCCACCCCGGTGCACACCGTCTTCTGCGTCGGGCGGATCCCCACGATCTCCACCTCGTCACCCGTGTGGATCACACCCTGCTCCACCTTGCCGGTCACCACCGTCCCACGACCCGTGATCGTGAACACATCCTCAATCGGCATCAAGAACGGCTTGTCCAGCTCACGCACCGGCTCAGGCACAAAGCTGTCGACCGCCGCCATCAGCTCCAACACCCCCTTCGCCGCCTCCTCATCACCCTCAAGAGCCTTCAACGCCGACACGCGGATCACCGGGGTGTCATCACCAGGGAACTCGTACTCCGACAACAGCTCCCGCACCTCCAACTCCACCAGCTCCAACAGCTCCTCGTCATCAACCATGTCGACCTTGTTCAACGCCACCACAATCGAAGGCACACCCACCTGACGGGCCAACAACACATGCTCACGGGTCTGGGGCATCGGCCCATCCGTCGCCGCCACCACCAAAATCGCCCCATCCACCTGCGCCGCACCCGTGATCATGTTCTTGATGTAATCCGCATGACCCGGCATATCCACATGCGCGTAATGACGGTTCTCCGTCTCATACTCCACATGCGCGATGTTGATCG
>CAYSAC010000444.1:0-2926 GCA_964428815.1 uncultured Acidimicrobiaceae bacterium
GTCGTCAGCGCTGACGCGTACGGCACCGGGCGGCCGTGCGGCAGCCCGAACAGGTCCAGCACCGGGACCGAGATGCTCGGCTCAGCGGCGCCGTCGTAGCGGACCTCGACCGTGACCGCGCGCATGACCTCCGGCGGTGCCGGCTGGATGGTCAGCCACATGTGGCGGATGGTGCCCGGTCCCTCGAGATCTGCGAGCAGCACGGTCTCACCAGGCCGGACGATGCGGCTGGGCGCACCCTTGCGCCCGCCGTGCGCGGTGCCGCCGCCGCCTCGTGCGCCGGTCGGGTTCTCGAACGAGACGGCGCGGCAGTCGAGCGCAGGGTCGATGTGCGACGGGTCGAGGATCGGGTCCACGTCTAGCCGCGCGCCTTGGCGTACGCGGCGCGCACGGCACCGCGGTCGACTGCCTCGTTGGGCTCGACGAGCTCGCCCTCACCGAGCCCCCACGACGCGGCGACCTCCTCGGGGTGGCCGTTGTGCAGCGCGGCGGCCGCCTGCACGCACGCGCCGGTCGCCACGTGCTCGTCCCCGTCGGCGACGAGCACCGGCATGCCGGACAGGTCGGCGACGATGCGCTGGTAGGCCAGCAGGCGCGCCCCGCCGCCGACCAGCACGACGCGGTGATAGCCGACGTCGACGCCTGCCTCCCGCAGCGCGTCGATGCCCTCGAGCAGCCCGCACACCACGCCCTCGAACGCGGCGCGCGCGACTTGCTCGCGGGTGACGTCGGTGCGAAGCCCGGCGAGCGTGCCCGTCGCGCCGGGCCGGTTCGGCGTGCGCTCGCCGGCGAGGTAGGGGACGAGCACAGCGCCGCCGGCTCCGGGGCGGCACGACAGCGCGAGGTCGCTCAGCTGGTCGCGGCTGACACCGAGAAGCCGGGCGATGGCGTCGGTGGCGAGCGTGGCGTTGAGCGTGCAGACGAGCGGCAGGTAGCGGCCCGTCGCATCAGCGAAGCCCGCGACCGCGCCGGTGGCATCCGCGGTCGGCGTCGTCGCGACCGCGTAGACGGTGCCGGACGTGCCGAGCGACATCGCGACATCACCGGGTTCGAGCGCGACGCCGAGCGCGGCAGCCATGTTGTCGCCCGTCCCCGCGCCGGCAAGGGGACGGCCTCGCAGCCCGAGCTGATCGTGGATGGATGCCCCGACCCAGTCAGCCGGCTGCGACGGCCCAAGCACCTCCGGCAGCCGGCTCGCCCAGTCCACGTTGCTGTCGCCGACGGCGCGCGCGATCAGGTCGGGCCGCCAGCGCTCGTCCGTCGGCGACCAGTAGCCCGTGCCCGACGCGTCACCCCGATCGGTCACGAGCCGGCCGGTCAGCCGGTAGGTGATGTGGTCGTGGGGGAGCAGCACGGTCGCGACGCGCTCGAGCGCGTCCGGCTCGTGCTCGGCCAGCCACGCCAGCTTGGAGATGGTGAACGATGCGACGGGCACCGACCCGACCGCCCGCGCCCACTGCTGCGCACCGAACCGTTTGACGAGCGCTGCCGCCTGGGGCGCCGACTCCGTGTCGTTCCACAGCTTGGCGGGACGCAGGACGGCGCCCGCCGCATCGAGCACGACCATGCCGTGCTGCTGTCCCGCGACGGAGATGCCGGCGACGTCGTCGATGCCCGACGCCGCGATGGCGCCTCCGAGGGCCTGCCACCAGGCGGTCGGGTCCTGCTCGCTGCGGGGCGGTGAGGCGGGCGGGTGCGGCGCTCGCCCGAACGCGATGAGCCGTCCGTCGTCGCTGTCGCGCACCTCGACCTTCGTCGCCTGGGTCGAGCTGTCCACCCCCATCACCAGCGGCACGGGCGGCACGCTATTGACTGGTGGGCATGGCGGACAACGCCGAGGTCGTGCGACGCACCGAGCATTGGTTCGTCGCGCGCGGTATTCCCCACTTCATCGACCGCTATAGCGCGACGCGAGACGTGTTCACGCGCGCCCTGCCCGTGCTCACGCTCGTCTTCCTCTTCGAGGTGACTGGCGCGCTGAACGCGGAGTGGGTGTGGTGGGCGAACGTGCTGGCCGCGGCCGGTGGGTTCGGGCTTCTGCTCGCGATCTGGGCCGGCGCCAACCGCATCCAGGGGCAGCGCTCGTTCGCCCGACCGAAGCGGGTCGGACCGATCGAGCTGGCCGCGTTCGTGGTCGGTCCTGGCCTGGTCCCGGTGGTGTTCGGCGGGCAGGGCCTGCAAGGTGGCGGCGTCGCGCTCGCCAACCTCGTCATCCTCGGGTTCATCTACGGCGTGACGAGCTACGGGCTCGTCCCGCTGGTGCGCTGGTCAGCGGTGAAGGTGCTGCAGCAGGTGAGCACTGTCGCCGGGCTCCTCGCCCGCGCGCTGCCGCTTCTCCTCCTGCTCGTCGTGTTCTCCTTCCTCACCACCGAGGTGTGGGAGGTTGCAGTCCTCGCCGACCGCGCCACGTTCGCCGCGTTCACCGGACTCTTCACGGCGATCGGGATCGCCTTCCTGCTCACGCGCCTGCCGACCGAGATCCGCCGCATCGGCGACCTCGAGGGGGCAGACGTCCACGAGCTGTGCAGGGGTACGCCGGTCGCCGGCCTCGCCGCGGCGTCGCTCGCCGAACCGCCGCCCCTGTCGGTGCGACAGCGCGGCAACGTGCTGCTGGTGATGCTCGTCAGCCAGGCGATACAGATCCTGCTGGTCGTGGTGACGATCTTCGCCTTCTTCGTCGTGTTCGGGATGCTGGCGGTGCCGCCGGACCTCGTCGCGTCGTGGACCGGTCGCGCGCTTGCCGATCCCGTCGCAACGCTCACGCTGGGCGGGCACGCGTACGTGCTCACGACCGAGCTGCTGCGCGTCGCCGCGTTTCTCGCGGCGTTCTCCGGGTTCTACTTCGCGGTCTACGTGATCACCGACGCGACCTACCGCGAGGAGTTCTTCGACAACATCGCCGGCGAGGTCCGCCAGGCGATGGCAG
>CAYSAC010000445.1:0-2925 GCA_964428815.1 uncultured Acidimicrobiaceae bacterium
TGCACTACGAGGACACGCAGGCCGAGATCCACAAGCTCGTCGTCGGGCCGATGGACAACAACGTGTTCGTGCTGCGGTGCAAGCAGTCCGGTGACGCGGTGCTGCTCGACGCGGCCAACGAGCACGACAAGCTGCTCGAGCTGTGCACGCGCCTCAACGTCCGCGAGGTGCTCGAGACCCACGGCCACTGGGACCACATCCAGGCGGTGCCGCAGCTGCGCGACGCCGGCTACTCGGTGCACGTCACCCGCGAGGACGCCGACATGTTGCCGTCCTACGACGAGGTGCTCGAGGACAGCTCGGTGATCGAGGTCGGGCGGCTGCGGCTGCACACGATCCTCACGCCTGGCCACACGCCGGGGTCGATGTGCTTCCGGCTCGAGGGGTCGCCGATCTTGTTCAGCGGCGACACCCTGTTCCCCGGGGGGCCCGGCAACACGTCATTTCCGGGCGCGGACTTCGACACGATCATCCGGTCGATCGACGGGCGCCTCTTCGGGAACATGCCGCCGGAGACGATCGTGCTGCCCGGTCACGGCGACGACACGACGATCGGGAACGAGCGGCCGCACCTGCAGGAGTGGGTGGACCGAGGTTGGTGAGCAGCAGCGGTGCGCTCCCCTACGACGAGCGGCCGAGCGACGACACGCCCGTCCACACCGAGGACCTGCCGCCGACGCCGATCCGGGACCGCAACATCCCTGCCACCGCTTGGGTGGAGGCGCCCGAGACATTGCTCACCCTCGGCGACGATCTGCCGAGCCGGCCCGTCGCCGACTACAAGCGCCGGATCGGGCCGTGGCTCCTGTGGCGCGCCGGCCCCGCGACCGGTGGCGACGCGCGCTACTGCGCGCTGCGGGCCGATGACCTGTCCGTCGCCTACACGTTCCGCCTGTTCCCGACGGGTGACGGCGAGGGCCGCGGACCGAGCGGCGCGGCGTCGACCCGCTTCAGGGCGTGGAAGGAAGACCTGCGCGACAGCGAGTCATCCGGCTGAGCCGCCCGCGGCGTAGAGCGGGCATGAACCTCGGTGGCCCAGAGCTCCTCATCGTCCTCGTCGTCGTCATGCTCATGTTCGGTGCCAAAAAGGTGCCAGAGCTCGCGCGCTCGATGGGCCAGGCCCAGCGCGAGTTCAAGGCCGGCACCAAAGGCGAGGCACCCCGGTCGACAGCGAGGCCTGATGGCACGTTTCGGCTGACATAAGCGTCGGCAGGCGACGGAAATGTCAGCCGAAAGCAGCCCTCTACGGGACGGCGGCCGTCAGGGGTTGGCGGGGGCGGCGGACGAGCTCGACGGAGCTGGCGAGGTCCTCGACCTCGACCTGGTCGCCGCGGACGTCGACCGTGACGCGGCCGCCGAGGAGCGGGATGCGCTCGACGCGCAACCGGGTCGTGCCCGGCGGGAGCGCGGGGTCGAGCCAGAGCTTGCCGTAGGGGATCCACGGGTCGATGCGCAGCAGCGTCCGCAGGAACATGAGCGGCGCGGCGGCAGACGAGGCGCGGGTCGTGCACACGTCGGGGTACGGGACCGGATCGGCTACCTCGGTGCGGTCGAAGCCGCACAGGACCGGCAGCCGCCCGCCGTGCACCACCGACGCGTCGAGCATCGCGGTGATGATCCGGTGGGCCTCGTCGACGAAGCCGTAGCGCATCAACCCGGCGGCGATGAGCGCGTTGTCGTGCGGCCAGATGGCGCCGGTGTGCACACCGATCGGGTTGAACGAACGGGCGCCGGCCGCCAGCGTGCGCACGCCCCAGCCGCTGAACAGCTCGGGAGACAGGAGCTGCTTGGCGACGAGCGACGCGCGGTCCTCGTCGAGGATGCCGGTCCACAGGCAGTGACCCATGTTCGACGCGAGCGCGTCGACCTGGCGCTTCTCGCCGTCGAGCGCGAGCGCGAGCCAACCCTGCTCGTCGACCCAGAAGTCGCGGTTGAACGCCTCCTTCAGCGCGGCGGCGCGCACGCGGTAGCGCTCGGCGGTCGCGGCGTCGCCTGCCTCGTCGGCGAAGTGGGCGCGCGCCAGGTACGCCGCGTACGCGTAGCCCTGGACCTCGCAGGTCGCGATCGGTGGCAGCGCGGCGCGGCCGTCCATGCCGCAGATCGCGCCGGGCGAGTCCTTCCACGTCTGGTGCTCTGACCCCCGGTCGCTGGCACGCCGGTACTCGATGTAGCCGTCGCCGTCGGGATCGCCGGGCCCCTCCATCCACGCGAGCGCGCGGTCGGCATGCGGCAGAAGGCGCTCGACGAGCTCGGGCGCGAGGCCCCACCGCCGCAGCTCACCGAGCAGCATGACGAACAGCGGCGTCGCGTCGGCAGAGCCGTAGGAGACCGAGTCGGGTCCAGCGATGAACGCGCCGGGGCCGAACCGCATGCGCTGCAGGATGCGACCCGGCTCCTCCTCGGTCCGCTCGTCGACGACCGCGCCCTGGAAGCGCGCCAGCGTCTCGAGCACGCCGAGCGCGAGCTCGGGGTCAACGATGAGCGCCATGTGCGCGGTGAGCAGCGCGTCCCGTGCGAACAGGGACAGGTACCACGGCGCACCCGCGGCGACGACCGCGCGCTCGGGGAACTCGGGGTCGAACACGCGCAGGCTGCCGAGATCCTCGGCGCCGGCGACGACGGCGGCGGCGAGCCCGCGGTGGTCGGTGTCGATGGCGGGGACGGCGCGCCGCCATCGGTCGAGTCGTTCGGCTGGCTCGGACCGTTCGACCGGTTCGCCCGCGGGGTGGCGGGGTGCGAGCTCCTCGCCGTCGACGATCGGCGCGACCGAGACCGTCGTCGACCACGAGCCGCGTGCCGGGATGATCGTCTCGAACCGGAGCGATCCCGGCTCGACCGACGCGGCCCCGCTACCGGTGACCCGGCACCCGATCCGGCCCGCGCCCCGACCCTGCTGCAGCACCATCGTCGACCCATCCACGCGGA
>CAYSAC010000446.1:0-2924 GCA_964428815.1 uncultured Acidimicrobiaceae bacterium
CACGGTGCGGAGCAGGGCCTTGAGTTGGCTGGGAGATCGTAGCGGTCGTCGGTCGGGTCGCACACATCCCCCATTCTCGTCATGGGGTGTGACAGTGATGAGAGAGTCGATCTGTCCGGGCTGGGGCCCGAAGGGGAGATCGTCGCGATCTCGCCGCGTGGCCGCTGGATAGGCAACCGCGGTTGCATCCACGACGGACCTGGTCAGATCGCTCGCGCCTGGAGGAGCCGTGCGTGGATCACCTGCGAGCTCAGCTACAAGGACTGGGTCGCGCCCAAGTGGGAGCCGGGAGGGTGGACCGCGCTGTTCTTCCACGATGAGGCGGTCGCCCTCGCCGCTGGGCACCGGCCGTGCGCGCTGTGCCGGCGTCCGGCGTACAACGCCTTTCTCGATGCGTGGGTCGCGGCGCTCGGCGGGACACGGCCCCGCGCGATCGAGGTCGACGCACGGCTGCACGCCGACCGCCTCGGCGACGGGCTACGCGCCCCGACGCTTGCCAGCGACGACCCCGGCTCGGCGATACATGCACGGAACTTCCGCGCGGCTGCACTAGTGGCGACGTCGAGGTGCTCACGCCAGCGTGCACGGTCGCGGTGCTCCGCGCCGGCTACGTGCCGCAGGTCTCGGTCGCGACGCCCGTGCACTGATGGCGCTTCGTGCGTTGTTCGCGCTCAGGGCCCCACGAGCGCACTCGCGTCACGTGCGATCGGAGTTGAAGACGAGGGCGCCCCCGTCGGGCGACCATCGTCCAGAGATCGCCGTCCCGCACGAACACGAGCTGCCGGTCGTCGGCGACCAGCTTGCGAGGACCGTGGTGAACGTCTTGCTGATGCTGGCGATGGCGAACCGCGTGTCGGCGGCGACCGACGCGCCGTCGACGCCGATGGCAACCTCGGTCTCGCTCTTCGCCACGTCGCCCGCGTCTTCGTCGCCGGAGGGCGAGGAGCAGCCGGAGCCGCCGCTCAGCCATCACCCTCCTCGATGAAGATGCACTCGCCCGGGCAGTCCTCCGCCGCGGTGATCACGTGGCGCACGAGCCGGTCGGGGACGGGTGCCATCGACTCCGACCCGCCGGGGTCGTTGCACGGCTCGCCGTCGGGGCCGACGACGTAGCTGATGCCGTCCTCCAGCAGGACGAACAGCTCGGGGCAGTGGTCGGTGCAGAGTCCGTCACCCGTGCACAGGTCCTGATCGATCCACACCTTGAGCATCAGCGTGCAGTCTGCCCCGAACTCCGTGCACGAAGTGCAGTGATGACTGCACTTCGTGCACCACATTCGAGTTCGAGCCTCGGGTGGCTCAGTCGCCGCTGACGAGGACGCCGCACCCGATGCGGGTGCCCGCGTTGCCGGTGAACGCCGTGCCGGGCGAGACGTTGTAGGCGGTGCCGTTGTCGGTGTACTGGTTGGCGGCCGCGCCGAGCGGCACGTTGCCGAAGTTGTCGGGCCCGGCGTGGACGATGACGGCCTTGCCGACGAGGTCCGACACGACGGCCTTGTCGAAGACGAAGGACGCCTCGGCGTCACCGTCGGACTGGCGGACCAGGCTGGGCAGGTCGCCGGTGTGGTTGCCATGGGTGCCGGTGCCGATGTTCCAGTGACCGCCGACGCCCGTGAAGCCAGTGCCGGCGACGCAGCCGGTGCCGTCGGCGTTTGCGTGCAGGTGCATGCCGTGGAACTCGTTGGCGGACGCCGGGAGGCGCACCTTCACCTTGCCGAGGACCTCCCCGCTCTTCTCGACCGTGAACGTCACCTTGCCGATCTTCTCGTTCGCGCCGTCGATGATCGTCGCCTTCGCGACGACGCGCGAGGCGCTGCTGCCTCCGGCGGTGAGCACCAGGCCAACCATCGCGAGCACGCTCATCACTGCCAGGACCTTGAACCATCGCATCGCACCGTCTCCTCTGTCGTGGACGGCTCGGCTGTCGCGGCGGACCGCCCAACCGGTTCATGAACCGTCGCGGCGCTGGTTCGCGACACGAGGGACGATGGACCTGGTGCGAACGGACGGCGAGCTGCTTGCCGCAGTCGGTGACGGGGACCGTGGCGCGCTGCGCGAGCTGCACGACCGCCACGCACCCTGGGTGCTGGCACGCCTGCGCCGGCGCTGCGCCGATCCCGATGTGGTCGCCGAGGCCGTGCAGGACACCTTCGTCGCCGTCTGGAAGAGCGCGCGCCGCTGGAACGGCAGCGGCGAGCCCGCGGCCTGGATCTGGGGGATCGCCATCCGCCGCCTCATCGGCGTGCTCCGCTCGCGCGGCCGGTGGGCGCCCGTCAGGGAGCTGCCAGCCGACGAGGGCGTCGTCGTCGTCGCCGCCGAGGACCAGGTGCTGCTCGGCGTAGAGCACGGCGATCTCGCCGGCGCGCTCGGCCGGCTCTCACCCGAGCTGCGCGCCGCGATCCAGGCGACCGTCCTCGACGGCCTCACGACCCGTGAGGCGGCACACCTGCTCGGCATCCCCGCCGGCACCGTCAAGACCCGCGTGATGCGGGCCAAGCACGAGCTCCGAGGAGCACTGGCATGACCACCTGGCACGCGCCCCCTGACACCCTCGTCCGCTACGCGCAGCAGCCGTCCGCGGTGGACGAGGCGACGGCATCGTCGATCGAGATGCACGTGCTGCACTGCGCGACATGCCGTGACGCGATCGCAGCCGCGACTGACCCGTTGCTCACCGCCGCGCTGTGGGACAGCGTGGCTGACCGCGTCGATGCCCCCCGCACCACATTCGTCGAGCGGCTGCTCCGCGTCGTCGGACTCGAGGACAGCTTCGCGCGGCTGGTCGCGGCAACACCGTCGCTGCAGCTGTCGTGGCTCGCGGCGATGTCCGGGGTCGTGGCGCTCATCGTCGCCATGGCGAACGGGGTCGACGGCCCCGGACCGTTCCTTGTGCTCGCCCCGATCATCCCGCTCGCGTCGGTGGT
>CAYSAC010000447.1:0-2920 GCA_964428815.1 uncultured Acidimicrobiaceae bacterium
TGCACACGCCGTACGCCGAGTGGTACTGGAACTCGATCTCGATCGAAGGCAGCCCTGCTGCTGCGCACCACGCCGCAACTTACGGCGACCTCGAGTACGGCGCGTTCGTCGAGGAGTTCCGGCGGACGAGCACCGCGGTCGACCTCGCTGGCTGGGCCGACCTGTTCGACGAGGCGGGCGCCCGCTACGTGGTGCTCACCACCAAGCACCACGACGGCTACCTGCTGTGGCCGTCGACCACCACGAATCCGCACCGCGAGGACTGGAGCAGCGAGGTCGACCACGTCGGCCAGCTGACCGACGAGGTCCGCCGCCGGGGCATGCGGATGGGCCTCTACTACTCGGGTGGGTTGGACTGGACCTTCGGCGGGCTGCCGATGGCCGACTTCGCGGGGATGCTCCAGGCGATCCCGCGCACGCCTGAGTACGCCACCTACATCGACAATCATTGGCGCGAGCTCATCGACCGCTACGAGCCGTCGGTGCTCTGGAACGACATTCACCACCCGCCGGGCGGCAGCGACGCGCACCGCCTGTTCGCCGACTACTACGCCCGCGTGCCCGATGGCGTCGTAAACGACCGGTTCGACGTGCTCGGCGTGAGGGCCGGGACCACCCACGCGGACTTCACGACGCCGGAGTTCAGCACGCTCGACCACATCGCGGCGCAGCCGTGGGAGACGTGCCGGGGCATCGGCAGCGGCTTCGGCTACAACAGCAACGAGCCTGACGAGCAGCTGCTGAGCGTCGAGGACATCGTCCACCTGCTCGTCGACATCGTCAGCAAGAACGGCAACCTGCTGCTCAACGTCGGGCCGATGGCGGACGGAACGATCCCGGACGCGCAGGCCGAGCGCCTGCGCGGCGTAGGCCGGTGGCTGTCGGTCAACGGCGAGGCGATCTACGGCACCCGACCGTGGCGGACCCACGCCGGGGTGACGACCGATGACGTCGCGGTCCGCTTCACGACCCGCGACGGCGCGCTCTACGCGACCGTCTTCGACAGCGCTGACCGGCCATCGATCGCGATCGTCGACCTGCCGATCGAGTCAGGGGCGACGGTCGAGCTCCTCGGCCACGACGGCCCGCTGCGGTGGGCCGCCCGCGACGGCGCGACCGAGGTCGAGCTGCCGCCGCGGGCGGCGCCGGGTCCGGCATTCTGCCTGCGCATCACGCCGGGCTGAGCGCCGCTCACGCCTCGGGGAACAGGATGGCCGCCATGTCAGCCGCCCGCTCGGTGGCGTTGTCCTCTCCTGTTGCCAGCCGCTCGACCACGAGCGAGAACAGCTGGCCCCGCACGAGGCGGGCGACGCGCGCCGGGTCGTCGAGCTCTGGCAGCTCGTCGGCCAACCAGCGCGCCAGCGTCTGGTCCAGCGCGGGGACGATGGTGCGCGCCGCGCTCAGCGCGACCTCCTCGCCACGGATGCTCTCGCCGATGATGAGCCGCCACACGGCCTCCTCCTCGAGCGTCGCCCGCCACAGCCAGCGCAGCATTGCGGCCAGGCGATCGCGTGGGGGGAGCGAGCGGTCGACTGGCGGCGACTCGACCTGGAGGCGCTCGCCGTAGCGCCGCTCCTCGATCACCGACCGCAGCAGGTCGGCCTTCGACGGGAAGTAGTGGTAGAGCGTCGCAACGTTGCAGCCGCACGCGGCGGCGAGCTGGCGCATCGATGACGCCGACGCACCCTGCCCGCTCATCAGCTCGAGCGCCTTGTCGAGGATGACCTCGCGCGCGGCGATCGCCATCGCTATGTATGGACCGGCTGGGGGGTGAAGATCGTCGGCAGGTGCTCGATGGCGAGCACGAGCGAGGAGTCGCCGCGGCTGAGCTCGAACCCATCAGCGACGCGGATGTCGCGTAGGCGGCTGAACAGCGACTCGAACACGACGCGGATCTCGGCTCTCGCGAGGTTGGCGCCGAGGCAGAAGTGCGTGCCGATGCCGAACGCGAGGTGCGGGTTCGGGTCGCGGTCGATCCGGAACTCCTCGGGCTCGTCGAACACCGCGTCGTCGCGGTTGGCCGACTGGTAGAGCATGAAGACCTTCTGGCCGGCCTTGAGGTCCACGCCCTTGTAGGTGTGGTCCTCGGTGACGGTGCGGCAGAAGCTCAGCACCGGCGTGACGTAGCGCAGGATCTCCTCGACCGCGGTGTCGAGCAGCGAAGGGTCGTCCAGCAGCCTCTGCTTCTGGTCCGGGAACCGCGAGAACGCCATGAGCCCGCCCGTGAGCGCGTTGCGCGTGGTCTCGTTCCCTGCGACGACGAGCACGGTCAGGAACATGAGCAGCTCGTCGTTGGTGAGATCCATCTCGACCGCGGCGCCGCCGTCGGAGTCGCGTGCCAGCGCGCCCTCGTCGAACGCGCCGGTGAGGATGCTGATGAGGTCGTCCTTCGGATCGGCGCGGCGCTGCTCGATCAGCTCCAAGAGGACCGTCGCGTACTCGCCGAACGCGTCGGCGGCGGCGTGGAGGTACGGGTCGTCGGCGTCGACGTGGCCGTCGCCGCCCATCATCGCGTCGCTCCACCGGTAGAGGTTGAGCCGCGACTCGGGGTCGAGTCCCATCATCTCGGCGATGACGATGAGCGGCACATGGATGGCGAAGTCCTCGACGAAGTCGCACTCACCGCGCTCGCTGATCTCGTCGATCATCTGGTGGGCGAGCTCGCGGATGTGCTCGGTGATCTGGCGGACCCGCGCCGGTGTGAAGCCGCGGTTGATGAGGCGCCGTTGGCGGGTGTGCTCGGGGTCGTCCATTGCGATGATCGACATCGGCGCCGCGATCTTCGGGCGCACGCCGGCGGCGGCCGAGTACAGCTCTTGGTGGCGGCTGATGTGGCTGACGTCCTCATGCCGGGAGATCAGCCACAGCTCGTTCTTCGCGTCCCAGTGGATGGGGGAGTGCTCGCGCAGCCAGCGGTAGG
>CAYSAC010000448.1:0-2919 GCA_964428815.1 uncultured Acidimicrobiaceae bacterium
GTGAGGTCCATCTGCATCACGGAGGTGTCGACCTTCATGGCCTCGGAACCTATAGGTTCGGCAGACCACAGGGGGAGCAGTGACGACGACAGCGGTGCAGCCCGGGCCTGGGGAGGCCTCCGGCACCGGGGCGCGGCCCGGTGCCGGGCAGCTGGGCGCGGTCACCCACCAGCTCGGCCGGCTCGCTCCGATCGGACCGGCGCTCGCGATCCTCGCCCTGCAGCTCGTCGTCTTCCCGATGCCGCTCGGCGAGTTCCTACGGGGGGTGCTGGTCGGCGGGCTCACCGCGCTGATCGCGCTCGGCATGGCGCTCACCTACCGCTCGAACCGCATCCTCAACTTCGCGCAGGCCGATCTCGGCACCGCACCCGCCGTGCTCGTCTACCTGCTGCTGGTCAGCTGGGGTTGGACGTACCTGCTCGCGCTCGCTGTGGGGCTGGCGGCGTCGCTCCTCCTCGGCGCGCTGACCGAGTTCATCTTCATCAGGCGTTTCTTCCGCGCGCCGCGGCTGCTCCTGACCGTCGCGACGATCGGTGTGGCTCAACTGCTCGCGGTGGCTGGCATCCTCCTGCCCGTTCTCTTCGACGAGCGCATCCTCGCTCCGCAGATCAGGCCGCCCTTCGAGCTGAGGTGGGAGATCGGCGGGACGATCTTCCACGCCAACGAGGTCATCGCCGCGATCGCCATTCCCGTCGTCGGCGCGGCCCTTGCTCTATTTCTCCGGTCGAGCAACGTCGGCGTGGCGATCAGGGCCAGCGCGGACAACGCAGACCGCGCCGCGCTGCTCGGCGTGCCGGTGAAGCGGATGCAGACCGCGGTGTGGGCCGTCGCCGGGCTGCTCGGCTTCATCGCCATCTTCCTGCGCGGCAGTGTGCTCGGACTCCCGGTCGTGAGCGCGCTGAGCCTGGGCATCCTCTTGCGAGCGCTCGCGGCGCTGCTGCTCGGTCGCCTCACCAACCTCGGTGCGGTCGCGGCGAGCGCGGTCTCACTTGGCGTCCTCGAGCTCGGCGTCGCCTGGAACAAGCCAGAGGCGGGCGCCCTGTGGCCCCCGCCGGTCGAGCCGATCCTCGCGGTCGTCATCGCCGCCGCGCTGCTGCTGCGACGACGATCGACCTCGCGCACGGATCTCGACGACGCGTCGACCTGGCAGCTGGCGGAGGAGCCGCGGCCCGTCCCCGCTCGCCTGGCTCGCCTCGCCGAGGTGCGCGTGACGCGCGCTGCGCTACTCGTGATCGGCGGCGCGCTCATGCTCGTGCTGCCGCACCTCCTGAGCACCGACCGGTCGCTCAAGGCGTCGGCGGTGCTGATCTACGCGCTGCTCGGGCTGTCACTGGTCGTGCTCACCGGGTGGTCGGGCATGGTGTCGCTTGGCCAGGTCGCCTTCTTCGCGCTCGGCGCCGCGGTCGGCGGCAAGGCGACCTCGGACTGGGGGCTGGACCTCACGCTCGCCATCGTCGTCGCCGGCGTCGCCGGCGCGGCCGTCGCCGCGATCGTCGCGCTGCCCGCCGTGCGCCTGCGCGGGTTCTACCTGGCGGTCACGACGCTGGCGTTCGCGCTCGCAACGACGTCATGGCTGTTGAACCCGCGCTACTTCAGGTGGGTGCCGGACGGGCGCATCACCCGTCCGCCGTTGCTCGGCCAGGTCGACATCGACTCGCCGACGCGGATCTACTACGTCGCGCTGGCCGCGCTCCTCCTCGGCGCGATCGCACTCCACGGCATCCGTCGTAGCCGGACCGGGCGCGCGCTGCTCGCGCTGCGTGACAACGAGCGCGGCGCGCAGGCGTACGGGCTGTCGGCGCTGCGGCTGAAGATGACCGCCTTCGCGATCTCGGGCGGGGTCGCCGCGGTCGCCGGCTGCGTCTTCGTGCACCACCAGCAGGCGCTTGGCTCGCAGCCCTACGACCCTGGCCAGAACTTCGCGGTGCTCACGATGGTGGTGATCGGCGGCGTCGGCTCGCTGGTCGGCGCGCCCCTCGGCGCGCTCTACCTGCAGGGGACGAAGTGGTTCCTGCCGACGGACTGGCAGTTCCTGGCCACCGGGTTCGGCGTTCTCGTCGTCCTCCTCGTCATCCCCGGTGGGCTCGGCAGCGTGGTCTTCTCGCTGCGAGACCGGTGGCTGCGATGGGTGGCCGGCCGCCACCCGGTGCCAGCACCGGCCGAGGCGGCAGCGTGATCGGTCGCTGGCTCTCGCGGGTCGTCGGCGGCGGGCCGGTGTACGCCATCGTCGTGCTCTTCGGGCTCAACGCCGTCGACGAGCTCGACCGCACGGCGTTCGCGGTGCTGCTGCCGGAGATCCGCGACGACTTCGGTCTCGACACCCAGGGCGTGCTGACCCTCATCGCGTTCGTCAGCCTCGGCGCGCTGATGCTCCAGGTGCCGATCGCACAGCTCGCGGACCGCACAAAGCGCGTGCGCATCGCCTGGGTGGGCGCGGCGGCGTGGGCGGTCTTCTCGCTGCTGACCGGCATGGCGACCTCCCTGTGGCTGCTCGCGGTCGCCCGCAGTGGCTCTGGCATCGGCAAGGCCGTCGTCGACCCGACGCACAACTCTCTGATCGCCGACTACTACGCGCCGGAGTCCAGGCCCCGGGTGTACTCGTTGCACCGCGCCGCCAACGCGGTCGGCGGCTTCGTGGGTCCGCTCGTCGCCGGCCTGCTCGCCTACGCGTTCGGGTGGCGGACGCCGTTCTTCATCTTTGCCGTCCCGACCGCGATCTTCGTCGTGCTCGCGTGGCGGTTGAAGGAGCCGATCCGCGGCGCACACGAGCGACGGGCCATGGGCGCGTCAGAGGACACCATCGCCACCGAGGAGCTGCCGGCGTCGTTCGCGGAGTCGTGGCGGCTCGTCTGGAAGATCGAGACGCTCCGGCGCATCTGGTACTCGCTGCCGTTCCTCGCGACGTCGCTCATCGGGTTC
>CAYSAC010000449.1:0-2910 GCA_964428815.1 uncultured Acidimicrobiaceae bacterium
CACGAGCTCATCGGCAAGCTCTGCCTCGGTATCGATCCCGACGACCCCCAACGCTGGGGCTGACGAGCCACACACAACGACGTGACGGAGCGACGGTCATGCAGTCAGCACATGGACGTCACAATGTGCTACAAGTAGTACATGACGTCCGTCGGGGTCCGCGAACTTCGGCAGCGTGCGAGTGAGCTGCTCCGGCTCGTCGAGCGGGGTGAGACGGTGGAGATCACCGATCGCGGCCGTCCAGTGGCGCTCCTTTCCCCCATCCCGGTGGGCAGCCCACTCGAACGCATGCGAGCGGCCGGAGAGATCGAACCCGCGACGGGAGACCTGGAAGACCTCCCCGAACCCTTTGTCCTCGGGCCGGGGATCGAGCTGCCTTCAGCAGCGCTCGCACGCCTTCGCGACGACGAGCGCTGATGTCGGCGACCTACCTGGACTCGTCGGCGATCGTGAAGCTGGCGGTCCGGGAGCGGGAGTCCGACGCGTTGCGGAAGTACCTCCGGCGCCGCCGTCCGCTGGTCTCGAGCGCCCTCGCGCGCGCAGAGGTCCTCCGCGCGCTGCTGCCCGGAGGAGACCAGGCGCTCGCTGCTGGACATCGAGCCCTCGGTCGGCTGGATCTCGTCCGAGTGAACGATCGGGTGCTGAACCTTGCCGGATCGCTGCTTCCACCAGAGCTGCGCTCGCTCGACGCCATCCACTTCGCCACAGCGGAACGGCTCCGCGACGAGCTCGGCAGCTTCGTCACCTACGACGAGCGAATGGCCGCCATCGCGCGCACACTCGGGCACCGGGTCACAGCACCAGAGTGAGCTCCCCGCTCCCGCGCCACCGTCACACGACGGTGATGTCGATGCGCACCTGGGCGTCTACGAGCGCGCGCGGCACGGCGATGGGTTCGACCGCCAGCAGCTGGGTCGGCTTGCCGCCACGGTCTCGGCCCGTGCCCGTGATCGTCGGCGGGCCTGACAGCCCGAGCACACCGATCTCGCGGCTGACCGCGGCCGCGGTCTGCAGGTCGCTCGCGCGCCACGCGAGGCGACCGATCACCTCTGGCGGCTCGACGGCGGACGGTTCGACGGTCGGGCCGCCGTATGCGTTCACGCCGAAGTACTCCTCGTGCCACGCGTCGATCGCCAGCCCGGCGAGCTCGGCTCGGCCGCGGATGAACCGGATCGCGGCGCGGGCCTTGGCCTCTGCATCGGGCCAGGGGTACGCGACCTTGGCCTCCGCCGACCAGCCCGCAGGCGTGCAGACGAGACCCTTGTAGGTCGCCGGCGGCGCATCGCCGCGCGTGCCACTCACGCGCACGCGATCGCCGCCCAGGTCCTCGACCAGAACCGCGGTGAAGTCCGCGGTCACATCGGGGTTGAGGTACCGGCTCGGGTCGTGGACCTCGTACAGCAGCTGCTCGCGCACGGTGTCGAAGGTGACCATCCCGCCCGTACCCGGTGGCTTGGTGATCACCGCGCTCCCGTCCGCCTCGACCTCGGCGATGGGGAACGCGACCCGCAGCGGGTCCGGGTTCTCCCACCATGCACCGGAGTAGTTGCCTCCGGTGACCTGGCCACTGCACTCGAGGAGGTGACCGACGACGACCCCCGCGGCGAGGCGGTCCCAGTCGTCGAAGCGCCAGCCGTGCTCGTGGGCCAGCGGCGCGAGGAACAGAGACGCGTCCGCCACCCGACCGGTGATGACGACGTCGGCGCCCGCCGCGAGCGCGTCGACGATGGGCCGGGCGCCGAGGTAGGCGTTGGCGAACAGCACGTCATCGGGGAGACCGAGCTCGTCCGCCGAGCCCCGCACGTCGTCACCGACGACGGTCGCGACGGTGAGGCCGGTCGCACCCGCGCTCCGGAGCGCCTCCACCGCGGCGCGTCCCGCGGCGATCGGGTTGATGCCGCCGGCGTTGGTGATCAGCTTGGTGGTGCCGTCCACGAGCCGCGGCACCGCGGCGTGCACGTAGGCCGGGAGGTCGCGCGCGTAGCCGAGCGACTCATCGCGCTGGCGGTCCTTCTGCAGGATGGCGAGCGTCAACTCGGCCAGCGCCTCGCAGATCAAGTAGTCGACCCCGGCCGCAAGCAGGTCGGCGACGGGCGCGTGCCCGTCCCCGTAGAACCCTTGGCCGCCCCCGAGCCGGACCGTCACAGCTGGCTCCGGAGCCGCTCAGCATAGGCATCGGCGTACGCGGTGGTGCCGAGGTCATCCGCTTCGTCCAACAGGGCCGCGGCGGCTGCAGCATCGCCACGCGTCCACGTCACGTACGCGAGGAAGACCTTGGCGTCGCCGTAGTCCGGGTCGACCTTCAGCGCGTCCTCGATGAGGCCAGCGCCGCGGTCGAGCTCGGTCTCGCTCGCCCTCGCGATGAACCAGCCGAGGTAGGCGAGGGCCTCGACGTTGGATGGCTGCTCGTCGAGCACCTCGCCGTACAGCTCGACCGCCCGCTCGAGGTCGGCCCGCTCGCCGGCGGCAACGGCGTCGTCGAGCTTGGCCCGCACGGTGCTGCGGATGTCGCCGGTCACGGTCTCCCCCGCGTCACGGCGGCCCGCCGACTGCGTCACGAGGACGCCGGCCAGGACGGCGACGACCACGACCAGTGCGATACCCGCGGCGGTTCGCGAGCTCGATCGAGGCGGGCTGGTGGCGACGGCTGTCTGCCCGTCCTCGACGGCGCGGAGGGCGGCCGCGGCCCGGACGGTGTAGTCGTCCTTGAGCGTGGCGTAGTCGTGCTCGTCGAGGTCGCCGGCTTGGTGCTCCCGCTCGAGGTCCTCGATCGAGCGGAGGAGGAAGTCGCGCTCCTCCTCGAGCGCGACCAGCGCGTCAGGGTCAGCGATCATGTTGCACCCCAGAGTCAGGCGGGCCGGCGTCGGGAGCGCCAGCGAGCAGCCGGCAACGACGGCGCCGAAGGCGCGT
>CAYSAC010000450.1:0-2904 GCA_964428815.1 uncultured Acidimicrobiaceae bacterium
GCTTCCTTCATCGATGTCGAGCGAAGGAGGCAGCGCCATGTCCAGTTCGAGCGCGAGCGAGACGGATCGGATGTTGGAGGAGTTCGCGGGCTACCTGCGCCGCGAGCGGGGCGTGTCGATGTTCACCGTCGACCTGTATGTCAGCGACGTGCGCAGGTTCCTCGCCGACCTCAGCAACAGTGACCTGAGCGAGTTGACCCCGGCGGACGTGTCGCACGCGGTGCTCGGTCAGGTCGGCGCGTGGTCGCCGGCGTCGGTGCGGCGCTTCGGGTGCGCGCTGCGCTCATTCCTCCACTACTGCTTCCTCACAGGGCTGGTCGAGCGCGACCTGTCGGGAGCGGCGCTGCCGGTGTCGGGCCGGCGGCGGTCGCTGTTGCCTCAAGGCATCACACCTGCCCAGGAGACGGCGTTGCTGCGAGCGTGTGATCGGCGACGTTCCACCGGTCGACGCGACTACGCGGTGATCTTGTTGATCTTGCGGCTCGGGCTGCGGGCGAATGAAGTCGCGACGCTGCGCCTCGACGACATGGACTGGCGAGCCGGGAAGCTCACGATCCATGGCAAGGGCGCCCGCGTCGACGACCTGCCGTTACCGGTGGATGTCGGTGAGGCGATCGCCGCCTACTTGTGCCGCGGCCGCCCTCGTTCGGCGACGGCGCGGGAGGTGTTCCTGCGGGTGCGACCGCCGCTTGTTGGTTTGACCCGCGTCGGGGTGAGCTCTCTTGTCGCCGCGGCAGCGCGCCGCGCCGAGCTGGGCGTGGTGCGGCCCCGTCGGCTGCGCCACACCGCGGCCACCGACATGCTGCGGGCGGGAGCGTCGCTGCCCGAGATCGGTCAGGTCCTGCGGCACCGTTCGCTTGGCACCACCGCCATCTACGCGCGGGTCGATGTCGAGCGGCTCCGCTCCGTCGCCCGCCCCTGGCCGTCGGCGGTGACGTCATGACCGCGCTCGCCGATCATCTCAATGACTACCTGCGGCTCCGCCGCGCGCTGGGATTTCAGCTCGGCCGCCACGGCGAATCCCTGCCCGGCTTCGTCGCCTTCGTCGAAGCCAACGGCGCGGTGACGATCACCGTCGAGCTGGCCATCGCCTGGGCGCGCCTGCCGCAAGGGATCAAGCCGATCACCGTCGACTTCCGGATCAGCGCGGTGCGCGGCTTCGCCCGCTACCTGCACGCCCTCGACCCGGCCCATCAGATCCCACCCGCGGGTCTGTTGTCGGTGCCGCGGCGCCGGCCGGCGCCCTACATCTACACACCGCGCGAGATCGCCGATGTGCTGTCCGCCGCGCGCCGGCTGCGGCCACCGCTGCGGGCCGCAACCCAGACCGCGCTGCTCGGGCTGGTGGCGGCCACAGGTATGCGCAGCGGCGAGGCGATGGCACTCACCCGCGCCGATGTTGACCTGGTCGAGGGCCTGATCACGGTCCGCCACGCCAAGTTCGACCGGATGCGTCTCGTCCCCCTGCACCCGTCGGTGACCCGCGAACTGCGCGACTACGCGAGGAAGCGCGACCGGCTGTGCCGAACGCCAAGCGCGGATCGCTTCTTTCTCTCGGTCACTGGGCGGGTTCTGCATAGACGCGAGACCGATGCCGTCTTCCGCGACATCACCGCGTCGATCGGGTTGCGCACCGACACCGTCCATCCTCGTGTCCACGACCTGCGCCATGCGTTCGCGGTGCACACCATCATCGACGCCCACCTCAACGGCACCGACATCTCGGCTGTGCTGCCGGTGCTGTCCACCTACCTCGGCCACGTCGAGCCGGCCAACACCTACTGGTACTTGTCCGCTGTCCCCGAGCTCATGCAGCTCGCCGCAGCGCGACTCGAACCCGAGGACGGCCAGCCATGACCGCGCTCGCCCCCGTGCTGCAGGCCTTCTTCACCGACCGACTCATCGCGCAACGCCGAGCCTCGCCGCACACGATCGCCGGCTACCGCGACACGTTCCGGCTACTGGTCCGCTTCGCGATCACCACGACCGGCACGACGCCATCCGCGCTTGACATCGCCGATCTCGACGCGCCGCTGATCACCGCATTCTTGGACCACCTCGAGGTCGACCGTCACAACGCGATCCGCACCCGCAACTGGCGGCTCGCCGCCATCCATTCCCTGTTCAGCTACGCCGCGCTCAACCACCCCGAACACGCCGCCACGATCCAGCGTGTCCTCGCCATCCCCACCAAACGCCACGACCGGCGAGCCGTGACCTGGCTCACGGACGCCGAGGTCGACGCGCTGCTCGCCGCACCGGACCGCGACACCTTGGCCGGCAGGCGCGATCACGCCATGCTCGTCCTCGCTGTCCAGTCCGGGCTGCGCATCTCCGAGCTCATCGGCCTCTCCCGCGGCGACGTCGTGCTCGAACGTGGCGCTCACGTGCGCTGCATGGGCAAGGGCCGCAAGGAACGAGCCACACCCCTCACCCGTCTCACCGTCGCAGTGCTACGGGAATGGCTTGCCGAGCGCGGAGGTCAACCCAGCGATCCGTTGTTCCCGACCCGAACCGGGACACGGCTCAGCCACGACGCCATCGAGGACCGTCTCGCCGGCCACGTCGAGGTCGCCCGCGTCAGCTGCCGATCGTTGCGGGGCAAGCACGTCACGATGCACACCCTCCGGCACACCGCTGCCATGCGCCTTCTCCACGCCGGCACCGACATCGCCGTCATCGCGCTCTGGCTCGGACACGAGCAGCTCGCCACCGCCCACATTTACTTGCACGCCGACATGACGCAGAAGGAGAGGGCAATCGACCGCGTTACGCCGCCCGGCACCGCCGCGGGCCGCTACCAGCCGACTGACCCGCTGCTCGCCTTCCTCGACAACCTCTGATTGTTCCGACCTCGCCACGACCGATACGCCCGCCCCACGGGTCGATGATCGCGGACCTCGG
>CAYSAC010000451.1:0-2902 GCA_964428815.1 uncultured Acidimicrobiaceae bacterium
GTGCTGACCACCGACCCCGGCACGGGCGTCATGCGCCACGCCGATGCAGGCTACGAGCGCGCCATCCAGGTCGCGCGCGAGCGCGGCATCAAGATTCCGATGCTGGACGCCGGCGATTGACGGCGGTGCGATGATGCACCGCACAGAGCGTCGCCCCGACTCGACGCCGATCTCGGAGGGGAACCCGTCATGCGCGCCCGGCGCCTTGCTGCCCTGGCCTGTCTCGTCCTGCTCGGTACCTCTGCGGCTCCGGTAGCCGCGCAACAGCCACCCGGCGGACCAGCCGCAGATCGCTACATCGTCGTCTTCGGCCCCGCAGTAGATAACCCGAGGGCTGCGGCGAACGACTTGGCAGGGCAGCACGGGTTCAACGTGGAGCTCGTCTACGAGCACGCCCTCAGGGGCTTCGCGGCGGCGATCCCGGCAGGCCGTGTCGAGGCCCTCGCGCGCGACCCGCGCGTCGCCTACGTGGAGGCCGACCAGGTCGTCCAGCTCGACGAGCAGACCGTCCCCACCGGCGTTCGCAGGATCTTCGCCGGAGGCAACGGCACCGAGGCCGGCGATAACGCCAACCTGGACATCGACGGGATCGATGACGAGCGGGTGGACGTCGACGTCGCGATCATCGATACCGGCATCGACCTGACCCACACTGACCTCAACGTCGTCGCCAGCACGAACTGCACCGGCGGAGGTCCGTTCGGAGGAGGCTGCGGCAGTGGAGGGGACGACGACAACGGCCACGGCACGCACGTGGCGGGCACCGTGGCCGCGCTCGACAACGGCATTGGAGTTGTCGGCGTGGCGCCGGGCGCGCGCCTGCACGCGGTCAAGGTTCTGCGCGCCGACGGCAGTGGCTACCTGAGCTGGATCGTGGCCGGCATCGACTGGGTGACCGCCCGGGCCTCGACGATCGAGGTCGCGAACATGAGCCTGGGCTGCGAGTGCACGAGCGCCGCGATGAACGAGGCGATCACCCGGTCCGTCGTCGAGGGCGTCACGTACGCCGTAGCGGCCGGCAACAGCGACGCCGATGCCGCAACCCACAGCCCGGCGAACCATCCCGACGTCATCACCGTGTCCGCGCTGGCCGACTTCGACGGGCTCCCTGGTGGTGAGGGCGCATCGACCTGCCGAGCCGATGAGGACGACACGCTCGCGAACTTCAGCAACTTCGGCGCGACCGTGGAGATCGCCGCACCGGGGGTCTGCATCCTGTCGACCTGGAACGACGGCGGCTACAACACCATCAGCGGCACCAGCATGGCGTCGCCCCACGTTGCGGGGGCCGCGGCGGTCCTCGCCGCATCGGCTGCCTACTCACCCACTGACATCGGGGCCACCCTTATCGCAGAAGGCAATTACGACTGGAGCGATGACTCCCCCGACGGCATCCATGAGCCGCTTCTCGACGTCAGCGACGAGCTCGTCTTCAACCCCGTGACGGTCGCCGGCGGTGGCGGCGGTGGTGGTGGCGGCGGCTCGACCTCCATGCACGTCGGAGACCTCGACGGCACCACCAGTACCCAGGGCCGCAACGCGTGGAAGGCGACCGTGACCGTCACAATCCACGACGACGCGGAGGCCCTTGTCGCGAATGCGACCGTCACCGGCAGCTGGAGCACCGGCGGGACGGCGTCCTGCCTGACGGGAAGCAGCGGCACCTGCTCCATGACGAAAACCAGGATCTCGAACTCCGTGGGCGCGGTGACGTTCACCGTGACCAATGTCAGCCATGGCTCGCTGGAGTACCTTGCCGGCTCGAACCACGATTTGGACGGCACCTCCAACGGCACGTCCATCACCGTGTCGCGGTGACCGGGCGATGAGGCGACACCGGCTCGGCAGACTGGGAGTCATCTGCGCCCTGGCGATCGGGGCTCTCGTCGGGCCGCCCGCGGCGCAGGGAACCCACTCGACGGGGTTGCTCCCGGACCTCCAGATGGCGCCGCCGACCGACTTCGGCATCGAGAGGAAGCCGAGGGGCGGCCGGTGGCTGCGGTTCGAGACGACGGTCGTAAATCGAGGGCCCGGGGCCTTCGAGGTGTACGGGTTCGACACCGGCGTGGATGCCGACGGCACGGCCGACGGCATGTATGACTACGCGGTGACGCAGCGTATTCAGGGCGGCGCCACCGACGGTGGATGGGCCGACCATCTGACGGCAGCCACGATGTTCTACCAGGGCGACGGCCATAACCACTGGCACGTCGAGGGGCTCCAGCTCTGGCAGCTCAGCTTCGAGCGCACCATCGACCAGCCAAGCGACGTCCTGCGGACCGGCAAGAAGATCGGCTTCTGCTTCTGGGACAACTACCAGCTGCCCGGCGCCGGCGAGAATCTGTACCACCCGTCGACCACGTCGGCCTGCCTCGAGACCGAGTCCGGCACCGTGCCGATGGGTCTGTCCGTCGGCTGGGGCGACACGTACCCGGCCAACATCGCCTTCCAGTACATCGACATCGGCGGCCTTCCCAACGGCGACTACTGGCTCACCGTGACCGCCGACCCGGACGGTGAGTTCCTCGAAGACAACGAGTCGAACAACGTCACACAGGTGAAGATCCGCATCAGCCGCAAGGGCGTGACGGTGCTCGAGACTCCGATCTGGCCCTAGGAACGGCTCATGACGCTCCCGATCGCAGCGCGTCCATGAGCCGGGCGTAGAAGCGGAGGTTGTGGAGTGTCGCCAGCCGCTCGGCGCTCACGTCCCCAACCTTGAAGAGGTGGTGCAGGTAGGCGCGGCTGTACCGGGAGCACGCGGGGCAGTCGCAGCCGTCCTCGATCGGCGCGTGGTCCGCGCGGTACGGCGGGTCCATGATCCGGATGGCCTCGTAGAAGCGCTCGCCGGCCTTCGGCCGCGAAGCGGCCCTGCCCGGGAGAAACGCATAGAGACGGCCAT
>CAYSAC010000452.1:0-2892 GCA_964428815.1 uncultured Acidimicrobiaceae bacterium
GCAGCGTCTCTCGCACCCGCAGTCCGGCGGCGAGCACGCCGTAGAGGGTACCGGCGCTTGCCAGTCCAGCGGTCGCGGCCACGCAGGTCGCGAGGAGCAACGGCACACCTGCGACGTCGGTGCTGTAGAGCACGATGACGCCGGCAGCGAGCACCGCCTCGAGGGCGAGCAGCTCGATCGCGATGGCGGCGGCCTTGCCGAGGAAGATGCCGGCAGGGTCGAGGCCGCTGAGGCGCAGCGCGTCGCGGTTGCCGTCGCTGGCTTCGATCGTGAACGCCCGCTGGATCGCGAGCAGCGCGCTGAACAGCACCGCGACCCAGTAGAGGCCGGAGGTCGCCCTGGCCAGGACGCCCCGATCGGGGTCGAGCGCGAACGCGAACAGGAGGAGCACGAGCACCGCGAACGGCGCGACCTGCCCTGCCGTCACGCGCGAGCGCAGCTCGAGCCGGAGGTCCTTGCCGGCGACCAGCGCCGCGTCACGGAACACGCAACGGCTCCCGCGTCATAGCGGACGGCTGCACGACACCACCGGCGATCGTGACCGTGCGCGTGGCCAACGGCGCGGCCCGGTCCAGCTCGTGAGACGCGAGCACCACGGTCGCACCACTGCCAGCGGCTTGGCGGACGAGGTCGTCGACGAGGTCGCGACCGGCCTGGTCGAGCCCGGCATGGGGCTCGTCGAGGAGCCAGAGCTCTGGCCGGCGAGCGAGCAGGACGGCGAGCGATGTGCGGCGCCGCTGGCCGGCCGAGAGCTTGGCGACGGTCACGTCGCGCAGGCGGCCGTCGAGGCCGAGGAGCGCGAGCGCGGCGGCGATGTCGGCGCCGTCCGCGCCGGCGGCGCGGGCCCAGAAGCGGATGTTGTCGTGGACGGTGAGCTCGTCGTAGAGGCCGGTGGCGTGGCCGAGGAGGCCGACCCTTCGCCGAACCGCGCGCCTGTCCACCCGCAGGTCATGGCCGAGCACGCGTGCCTCACCCTGCACGACGGGGACGAGCCCGGCGCAGACCCGCAGCAGCGTCGTCTTGCCCGCGCCGTTCGGCCCCCTGAGCAGCACGATCTCTCCGGCGGCGACGTCGAGGTCGACCCCGGCGAGTGCAGGGAACCGGCCCAGCAGCGAGACGGCTGCGCGAAGGTGGACGACGGGCTCCATGGGGACGGAGGAAGGCTACTGAGCCGCTCTCGCTCTACCAAGGCGACCCTGGGGCCTGGCAACCGGGTCGGTAGTGTCCGAACGCATGCGGCTGGCGCGGGTGCTCGGGGCCATCGGCCGCACCTTGATCACCGCCGGTGTGCTGATCCTGCTGTTCGTCGCGTACCAGCTGTGGGGCACGGGCATCCACGAGGCCCGGTCCCAGCGCCAGCTCGAGTCGGACTTCGAGGAGCGCCTGCGCACCACCACGACGACGTCGCCGTCGAGATCTTCCACCACCTCGACCGTCCCGCTCCCGACGCCGCCACCGGCCGGCGGTGACGCGGTCGCTCACCTCGTCATCCCGAAGATCGGCCTGGACAAGATCGTCGTCGAGGGCGTCGCGCTGTCCCAGCTGAAGAAGGGGCCCGGGCACTACCCGGACACGCCGCTCCCCGGCCAGCCCGGCAACGCCGCCATCGCTGGGCACCGCACGACCTACGGCGCGCCGTTCGGCAACCTCGACCAGCTCGCGCCCGGGGATGAGATCCTCGTCACGACGCTCCAGGGCGAGTTCCGGTACGAGGTGATGGAGCAGCCCACCGTGAAGGGCACGACGAGCGGCTGGTTCGTCGTGGCGCCCACGCAGGTCGAGGTGCTGAACGACATGGGTGACAACCGCCTCACGCTCACCGCCTGCCACCCGAAGTTCAGCGCTCGCCAGCGGATCATCGTCACCGCCGAGCTGCGCGATCGCCCTGCGCCGATCCCCCAGAAGATCGACCTCGGACCGGTCGTGCGCGACTCGATCGACGAGAACCCCGACGGCGAGCAGGCCGAGAAGATGCCGGCGGTCTTGCTCGGTCTCGCCGCCGCCCTCGTGTGGTTGGGCGCGTGGGTCGTGGGCCAGTTCACCGGCAAGAGGTGGCGCGCGTACGCGGCCGGCCTTCCGGTGTTCCTGGTGCTCCTCTTCTTCTTCTTCGAGAGCTTCGCGAGGCTGCTTCCGTCGAACTACTAGCTGCGCGCTAGCGGCCGTGGAACCGTGGGAGCCGGCGCTCCCGGAACGCGGCCAATCCCTCTTGGAGGTCCTCGCTGGCCCAGGCGCGCGCCGCCGCCGCCTCGACGTCGGGGTCGGCGAGCGCCTGCTCGAGCCGGTTGAGAGCGAGCTTGTGGCCGGCAATCGTGAGCGGCGCGAGGGCTGCGATCTCGTCAGCCCACGACAGCGCGGCGTCCAGGTCACCGGTCCGCTGCGCGAGACCGAGCGCGCGAGCCTCGTCCCCGTTGAGCACCTCCGCGGCGAGGAGCATCGCCCGAGCCGGTCCGTGGCCAGCGAGGAGGGCGAGGCGCTGCACGGTCCAGTGGTCGACCACCAAGCCGAGCTTCGCGGCGGGGATACCGAACCGGGCCGCTGGCGTCGCGACCCGGAGGTCGCAAGCGACCGCGAGCTGGGTCCCGGCACCGAGGGCGGCGCCGTCGACGGCGGCGATGCTCGGCCTGCTGTCGTCCCGCAGGGCGTCGAGCACGCGGCGCAGCGCGGTGGTGAACGAGCGGTCCTCGACGCCGGTGAGGTCCGCGCCAGCGCAGAAGTGGCCTCCGGCGCCGGTCAGGACGACGACGCGGGCGTCACCGGTCCCGCCGAGCGCGGCGTGCAGCTGCTCCAGGTGATCATGATCGACGGCGTTGCGGCGCTCGGGCCGGTCGATCGTGATCAGCGCGACACCGGGCGGCCGGTGCTCGAGGTGGATCACCCGTCGATGACCGCGAC
>CAYSAC010000453.1:0-2891 GCA_964428815.1 uncultured Acidimicrobiaceae bacterium
AGTGGCAGTGCAGCTCGGCGTAGCGGACCGAGCCGCGACGGCGTTCGACGCTCGGCTCGAACGGCTGGCGCTTGCGGGACCAGGCCGGGCTGTCGCCGCCGTTGGCGTGGGCAGGCACGTTCGTGGGCCGCCCATCGGACAGGCGGCGCTCGATCTCCTTCCACGGCAGCAACGGGTTGTTGAACCCCACGGCACGAGGTTATCGAACGTGTGTTCGTAGCACCTCCAGAGACTCGTTCTGGCGGTGGAATTCGACCACCCGTGGTCCGATTTCACCGCCAGAACGGGCAGGGGGCAGCATCACGCCGTGGCCGATCGCTCGGGACCCCCGACCGGCCGGGTTCGCCGCACCGCCACCCCCGCCGCCCTCCTGCTGCGCACCGTCGCCGGCACCGCGCTGGCCAAGGCGCGCGCCAGCCGCGCCGATGCGACCGTCCGCGACCTCGTGCTCGACGAGCGGCTTGCGGCGACGGCTGAGCGCGTCGCGAAGACGATGGGCGAGATGAAGGGCGCGGTCATGAAGATCGGCCAGCTCATCTCGTTCGTGGACATGGACCTCGTGCCGGAGGCCTACCGCGACGCTCTGGCGATGCTGCAGGCGGACGCGCCCCCGATGTCGACCGAGGCTGCGGGCGATGTCATCGAGGCCGAGCTCGGTGCCCGCCCGGAGGACGTCTTCGCCTGGTTCTCGCCGCTGCCGATCGCCGCTGCGTCGATCGGGCAAGTGCACATGGCGCGCCTGGAGGACGGGACCGAGCTGGCGGTCAAGGTGCAGTACCCCGGGATCGCCGAGGCCATCGACGCCGATCTCCGCAATGGAGCGCTCCTCTCGGTCATGGTGTCGGTCGCCCAGACATTGCTGCGCGACCTGGTGGCGCAGGTTGACGCCAAGGCGATCGTCGAGGAGATCAAGGAGCGCGTCACCGAGGAGCTCGACTACCGCATCGAGCTCGAGAACCAGCAGGCCTTCCTCGACATCTACCGAGGCCACCCGAGCATCCACATCCCCGAGGTCGTGCCTGAGCTGTCGACCCGTCGCGTGCTCACCATGGAGTACGTCGACGCCATGCGCTGGACGGCGGCGATGCAAGCACCGAAAGACCAGCGCGACGCCTGGGGCGTGACCATCAACCGTTTCGTCTTCGGTTCGATGTACGACCACCACCTGTTCAACGCCGACCCGCACCCTGGCAACTACCTCTTCCATGAGGACGGGCGGGTGACGTTCCTCGACTTCGGGTGCGTGAAACGCTGGGACGCGTCATGGGTCGAGGCGTGGGACCGCCTGTTCCAGGCGGTCATCGTCGGCGAGCGCGACGAGATCGTGGCGGCGACCGTCGGGACGGGGATGCTGAAGGACGCGAGCGGCATCGACGTCGACGAGCTCGTGGCGATGGCCCGCCGCACCTACTGGCCGCGGCTCGCGCCGCAGCCCTTCACCTACACCAAGGAGTGGGCCGCGAGCCTGGTCAGCGACCTGATGGACCTCCGGCTCGGCGACCGGGCGATGAACCGGGCGGTGAACCTGCCAAAGGACACGGTGTTCCTCTTGCGCATCAACGCGGGGCTGGTGTCGGTGCTCGCCGGCCTTGGGGCGACGATCGACTGGGATCGGCTCGGCCCCGAGATCTGGCCGGAGTCGGCGGTCTAACGTCGCGCCATGCCGTACGTCGAAGGCCGCATCGTCCACGACGCCGACGCCCACATCATGGAGTCGCCGACCTGGCTGCACGAGTACGCCGACGAGGGGGTGCGCGACCGCATCCCGGTGCGGCGCTTCACCAGCCCCGGCGACGAGCTGATCGAGAAGGCGCGGGCCAAGCACGCGGATCCGGAGTACCGGGCGCGCGATGCCGAGGAGATCATGAACCGGAAGAACTGGCTCGCCACCGGTTCGTTCATCGCCGCCGACCGGCCCCTCGCGCTCGATCTGCTCGGCGTGTCGAGCCAGCTGATCTTCAACACCTTCCACAACGCGTGGCTGAACAGCCTCGAGCACGACGACGACCTCGAGCTCGCGTACGGCGCGGCCCGGGCGCACAACCGAGCGATGCTCGACTTCTGCTCGGTCGACCGCCGCCTGCTCGCGACCGCGTACGTGCCGCTCGCCGACCTCGAGGAGTCGAAGACCATCGCCGACGAGGCCATCGACGCCGGCGCGGCAGCGCTGCTGGTGCCGTCCGCCTGCCCCCGCACGCACTCCCCCAGCCACGTCGGCCTCGACCCCGTCTGGGCGCGAGCAGAGGACGCGGGCATCCCGATCGTGTTCCACGTCGGCGGAGGCGGGCAGCTGCTCGACCCGAAGTACTTCGAGAACGGGCTGCCGGTGCCACCCGACTTCCACGGCGGTGACGAGAACTTCCGATCCGTCGACTACATGGCCATCCCCGGCCCGCCCATGCAGACGCTGGCGACGATGATCTTCGACGGCGTGCTCGACCGGTTCCCCGAGCTGCGCATCGGCGTCATCGAGCAGGGCGCCATCTGGATGCCGAGCTGGATGCGCCAGATGGAGGCCGCGTTCGAGGCCTTCGTCAAGCACGAGCAGCGGCTGCGCGACCTGTCCCTGCGGCCGAGCGAGTACGTCCGGCGCCAGATCCGCGCCACCCCGTACCCCACCGAGGACGTCGGCTGGATCATCGAGCAGGTCGGCGAGGAGGTTTGCCTGTTCTCCTCCGACTATCCCCACGTCGAGGGCGGCAGGCGGCCGATCGAGCGCTTCGAGGCGAGCCTCGGCGACGCACCCGAGCGGGTGCGCGACAGGTTCTACTCCTACAACTTCGTCGACCTCATGGGGTCGGTGCTGGCCGCGTGATCCCGAGATAGACGGCGCGCACTGCCATCGCCTGGCGGACCTCGCCGGCGATGTTGTCGAAGAACTCCTCGCGGTA
>CAYSAC010000454.1:0-2876 GCA_964428815.1 uncultured Acidimicrobiaceae bacterium
CGACGAGCCGGTGCCGAAGTTGGGCCCGGCGACGAGGATCGACGCGCCCGCGTACACCTCGTCGTTCAGCACGAAGCTGCGGTCGTCGCGCCACGCCGCGAACAGCCCTTGGCCGAACCCCGTGCGCTCGACCCGCTTCAGCCACTCGGCCGGGATGATCTGATCGGTGTCGACGTCGGAGCAGTCGAGAGGCACAGCGGTGCCGGATACGGCGCGGACCTTCTCCATGGTTAGTCCTCCAGGTCGGCCGGTGTCGCGAACGTGCCGGCGATGGCAGTGGCGGCGGCGACGGCGGGGGAGACCAGGTGCGTCCGACCGCCGCGACCCTGCCGTCCCTCGAAGTTGCGGTTGCTCGTCGACGCCGCGCGCTCGCCCGGCGCCAGCTTGTCGGGGTTCATGGCGAGGCACATCGAGCAGCCCGGTTCGCGCCACTCGAAGCCCGCGGCGGTGAAGATGCGATCGAGGCCCTCTGCCTCTGCCTGGTGCTTGACCTTGAATGAGCCGGGCACGACCAGCGCGCGCATGCCCTGTCTCACCGTGCGGCCCTCCGCGACCTTGGCCGCGGCGCGCAGGTCTTCGATGCGGCTGTTCGTGCACGAGCCGATGAACACGGTGTCGACCGCTATGTCGCGCATCGGCGTGCCCGCGGTGAGGCCCATGTACTCGAGCGCGCGGTGCGCGGCCTCGCGCTGGCTCGGCTCTGCGAAGGCGTCGGGGTCGGGGACGGCGCCGGTGATCGGCACGACCTGGGCCGGGTTGGTGCCCCAGCTGACATGGGGCCCGATCGCGGTCGCGTCGAGGATGACCTCCTTGTCGAAGGCCGCGCCGTCGTCGGTCGCGAGCGACCGCCAGTCATCGAGCGCCTGCTCCCACGCCGCGCCTTTGGGCGCGCGCGCCCGGCCCTCGAGGTAAGCGAACGTGACGGCGTCTGGCGCGATGAGACCGGCCTTTGCGCCGGCCTCGATCGACATGTTGCAGACCGTCATCCGCCCCTCCATGGAGAGCGACCGGATGGCAGCGCCGCGGTACTCGATGACCGACCCGATGCCTCCGCCCGTGCCGATGCGACCGATGATCGCCAAGATGACGTCCTTGGCCGTCGCGCCCTCTGGCACCTCGCCGTCGACGGTCACCGCCATCGTCCCCGGTCGCACCTGCGGCAGCGTCTGCGTCGCGAGCACGTGCTCGACCTCACTCGTGCCGATGCCGAACGCGAGCGCCCCGAACGCACCGTGGGTGGACGTGTGGCTGTCGCCGCACACGATCGTCATGCCTGGCTGGGTGAGCCCCTGCTCCGGTCCGATGACGTGGACGATGCCCTGGCCGGGGTCGCCCATCGGGTAGCAGGTGATGCCGAACTCCGCGCAGTTGGCGGCCAGCACGTCCATCTGCCGTGCCGAGATCGGGTCGGCGACGGGCTGGTCGATGTCGGTGGTGGGGACGTTGTGGTCCATCGTGGCCACCGTCAGGTCGGGTCGCCGGACGGTGCGGTTGGCGAGCCTCAGGCCGTCAAACGCCTGGGGGCTGGTCACCTCGTGGACGAGGTGGAGGTCGATGTAGAGCAGGTCGGGCTCGCCCGGCGCGCTGCGCACCACGTGGCGGTCCCACACATTCTCGCTCAGCGTCTTCGGCACGGGTCCTCGCCTCTCAGACATTGGCTTCTCATATAATGAGACAGTAGTCTCACGTCGTGGACACTCTAAGCGGCGTGGGCGTGCTCGACAAGGCGGTCGGCGTCCTGAGCGCGGTCGAGGACGGGCCGCGCTCCCTGGCCGAGCTCGTCGAGCGGACCCGGCTGTCGCGCGCGACGGCCCACCGCCTCGCGGTCGCGCTCGAAGCGCACGGCCTGCTGCGCCGCGACGGCGACGGCCGTTTCGTTCTCGGCCTTCGGCTCATCGGTCTTGGCCACGCAGCGGCCGAGACCGTCCCGACGTGGGTGGCAGCTCGGCCCGCGCTCGTCCGCTTGCGAGAGGAGACCGGGGAGTCGGTGCAGCTGTACGTGCGCGACGGCGACGCTCGCGTCTGCGTCGAGTCGCTCGAGTCGCCTCATGAGCTGCGCACGATCGTGCCTGTCGGCGCCCGCCTGCCCCTCGAGGCCGGATCGGCGGGCCGCGTCCTGTCCGGCCCCGCCGGCCGCGCCTGGGTGGAGAGCGTGGCCGAGCGCCAAGCGGGCGTGGCCTCGGTCAGCGCGCCGGTGACCTTTGACGGGCAGGTGCTCGCCGCGGTCAGCGTGAGCGGTCCGATCGAGCGGACGAGCCGCAAGCCCGGCGCGCGCTACGGCTCGGCCGTGGTCGACGCCGCACGCCACATCGAGGAGCGCCTTCAGAATCCTTGACAACTAATATCCAGGATCTCTAACGTCCTGGTTGTGCGGCTGTCCGAGGGCATCGAGTGGGGCGTGCACTGCGCGGTCGTGCTCGCGCTCGTCCCGCCGCCCCAGTGCCTGCCCGGCGCCCGGCTGGCCGAGTACCACGGGGTGCCCGCGCCCTACCTCGCCAAACACCTGCAAGCGATGGCACGCGCCGGCATCGTCGAGTCCGTACCAGGGCCAAAGGGCGGGTTCCGGCTCGCCCGTGCCGCCGCCGGCATCAGCGTGCTCGACGTCGTCGAGGCGATCGACGGCCCCGACCCGGCGTTCGAGTGCATGGAGATCCGCCGGCGCGGGCCTGCCGCGATGCCGGCCCGCTTTTACCCGAGCACGTGCTCGGTGCACCGCGTCATGAACCGCGCGGACGCCGCGTGGCGACAGGAGATGCAGGCGACCTCGATCGCCGAGCTCTTGGTCGAGGTTGGGCGGGATGCATCCCCCAAAGCCGTAGCCAAGACCGCGGGTTGGTTCCAGGAGGTGTTGCGATGAAGGTGTTCATGACCGGCGC
>CAYSAC010000455.1:0-2867 GCA_964428815.1 uncultured Acidimicrobiaceae bacterium
CCACCGACCACGAGCACGTCGCGCGCCTGGCCGAGCTGCTGCCCTACGTCTGACCGCGAACGCGGGTTACACGTCCTTCTTCGCACGGCTGGGCGCGACGCGCGGCGGCTCGTCCGGCTGCTTCGGGTAGACAGGCGGCCATGGCGCGTCCATGAGCCCGCTCTCGCGATCACGCCGGTGCATCTCCAGCAGCGGTTCGAGGGACTGGGGCGCGTCGTTCATCGCCGCCCACGGATCACCCGTCGTCACGAGCCGGGCCGGCAGCGACGCGATCGTCAGCTCGTCGGGGTGGATGTCGTCGACCTCGTCCCACAGCAGCGGCGTCGACACCTGCGCGCCGACGCGCGCCCGAACCGACCACGCGCCGAACACCGTCTTGTGCGGCGCGTTCTGGTTGTAGTCGAGCAGCACGCGCTCGCCGCGCTCCTCCTTCCACCACGCCGCGGTCATGAGGTCTGGGTGGCGGCGCTCGAGCTCGCGCGCGACCGCGACCGCGGCGAACCGCACCTCGTAGCTGTCCCACCGCGGCTCGAGCCGCACATAGACATGGATGCCGCGGTTGCCGGTCGTCTTCGGGTAGCCGACGACGCCGACCTCCTCGAGCAGCCCGTGCAGCGCGTGCGCCGCCTGCTGCACTTGCGCGAAGCCGACCCCGGGTTGCGGGTCGAGGTCGAGGCGCAGCTCATCGGTGTGCTCGGGGTCGGCGGCTAGGTAGGGCCATGGATGGAAGCCGAGGCAACCGATGTTCACCGCCCACGCGATGTGCGCGAGGTCCGCAGCAACCATCGCCTCCGACGTCGTCCCGTTCGGTGTGCTGACGGTCGCGGTCTCCAGCCACTCCGGAGCGCCCTTGGGGACTCGCTTCTGGAAGAAGGACGGTCCCGCGGCGCCGTCCGGGAAGCGCTGCATGAGCGTGGGACGGCCACCCATCGTCCGCATCAACGGCTCCGCGACGCGGAGGTAGTGGTGGACGAGGTCGAGCTTGGTCTCGCCGTGCTCGGGGAAGAACACCTTGTCCGGGCTGGTGATGCGGACCTCGTGCCCGTCTATCTCCAACACCTCGGCCGGCGGCTTGGGCACCGCCGAACGCTACTTCCGCGACCGCAGGACCGGCTCGAGCGCGGTGATGTAGTCGGTCAACCGCCCCGCGACCTCGAGCTCGCCGTCTGGGCCGCTGAGGTCGGACTCGAGCCACACCTCCGACAGCCGCCGCCACCCGTCGCGCCCGAGGAACGGCGCCGCCTCCGCGTCCGGACCGAGCACCTTGCGCCACCGTCGCTCCGCCGCTACGAGCGCGGCGATCACCGCGTCGTTCGCCTCTGCCTTGGGGTGCTCGGCGTGAAATCCGACCTCAATGACGATGCCGTCGCGCCCGTCGACGTGGTTGCGCCTCAGGAACTGCGCCTCGTAGTGCTCGCGCGCCGGCAACCCGCCGAACCACACCTTGATGCCACCCGCGTGAGACTTGCAGCCGAGCGGTCCGAGCTCCTCGGGGACCAGAGAGCGCAGCGCGTCCGCGACCCGTTCGAAGAAGGGCAGATCGAGTCCACTCACCGCCCTGTTCTACGACAGGAGTGAGATCGGTACCTCGGCGAAGGTGAAGACCTCGGCCGGGCGGTTGGGAAGGCAGGTCCACAGCTCGCCGGTGCGCCCAGAGGTCGCGGCAGCGACGACGGCGTCCGCGATCTGCGACGGCGGCATCAGCGTCAGGCCTGCGTTCTCGAGCACGACCTTCGCCTCGGCGCCGACGAGCGGTGTGTCGACGATGCCAGGGCAGACGCCGTTGAGCGTGATGCCGTAGCCGAGCAGCGACGGTGCGAGCCCCCGCACGAGGCCCACGACAGCGTGCTTGGTGAGCGTGTAGATCGGGTCGATGGAGAAGCCGATGAGCCCGGCGACGGACGCCGTCGCCACGATCGCCCCGCCGCCGCGCACGGTCATCGCCGCGGCTGCGGCGCGGGAGCCGAACACCACGCCGTCGACATTGGCGCCCATGATGCGGCGGTACTGCGCGTCGGTGAGCGCCCGCACGTCAGGCTCACCGGTGGTCACGCCCGCATTGAGGTGGGCGAGATCGAGCCCGCCCTCCTCGGCGACGATGCCGTCGACGACGGGTGCCCACGCCTCGGGATCGCTGACGTCGAGCTCGACGAAACGGCCGCGAACCTCGCTGGCGAGCTCCTTGCCCAGGTCGACCTGGAGGTCAGCGACGACGAGGCGGCACCCCTCCTCGGCGAGCCGGCGAACGGTCGCGGCGCCGATGCCTGATGCACCACCGGTGACGAGCGCGACCTTGTCCGCGAGTGCGCTCACCCGAGGATGCCCAGGCTGCCGTCGCGGTCGCCGACGGCTTGGCTGGCCGCGAACTTGGCGAGCATCTCGCGGCCTTCCTTGCTGTTGGCTGCGTCGACCATGCGCCGGGGGATGGCCGGGAACGAGTAGCCGTCGGGGAGCGGCGGGGCGTCGTCGACCTTGCGCTCCATGGCTGCCTCGATGACCGGCGCGAGCCGCTCGGCTTTGGCCTTCACGTGCGCCTCGTCGCGGTCCTTGAACTCGGGCATGACCTCGCGGCCGAAAAGCTCGATCGACTCGCAGATGTCCTCGTGCTTGTTGTTGCCCGCTTGCATCACGAAGATCAGCTGGTCGACGCCGGCCTCCTCGAAGCGCGAGAGGTACTCGCGGATCTGCTCGGGTGTGCCCGTAGCGCCCCGCAGGCCGGTGGTGTCACCGGAGGCGACCTTGGCGCCGAGCCGGTCGGCGTCGAGTGCAGCAGCGACCTCTGGTGAGTAGCCGTGCTCCTCGCGCGTCTCGATGAACTCCTTCCACACGTCGGTCTCGCCCGGCTTGTGGTCGCCGAACACGTAGTA
>CAYSAC010000456.1:0-2861 GCA_964428815.1 uncultured Acidimicrobiaceae bacterium
CGCATCCTCAAGCTCGGCCCCCGCCACGGCGACAACGCGCCGATGGCCCGCATCGAGCTCGTCTAGCGCTCGCGCCCAAGGCATTCGGCGGACATGAGCGTCGGCAAGCGACGCTGATGTCAGCCGAAACAGGATGAGCGCGGTGGACCTTTACGGCTTCTTGGAGGAGGTCAGCGCCATCGCGCGCATCGGCCTCCTCCACACCGACAACACGTGGGACCGAGACCGCTATGAGCGGCTGCTCAGCCTGACCCTCGAGGTGCAGGCCGAGGCGCTGGACCTCGCGCCCGCGGAGCTGCGCGGCGCGCTCGCCGCTGACATCGGGTACGTGACGCCGAAGGTTGGCGCTGAGGTCGCCGTCTTCGACGAGGAAGGTCGCGCTCTTCTCGTCCAGCTGCCGGACGGCGCGTGGGCGATGCCGGGAGGTTTCGTGGATCCGGGCGAATCGCCGGCCGAGGCTGCCGTGCGCGAAGGCTTCGAGGAGACAGGGATCGAGTTGGAGATCGTCGAGCTGGTCGATGCGTTCTTCCGGCCCGCGAGCGCTCGCACGTCGGGCTTCTCCCTGGTCGCGATCGTCTACCTCTGTCGCGCGATCGGCGGCGGGCTTCAGGTCTCGCACGAGCACAACGATCTCGGCTACCGGGCTATCGACGACGTCGAGCTCTGGCGTGGCGCCCACAAGGAACGCTTAGCTGTCGCCCATCGACGTTGGGTCGAGATGGCCAGATGACGCTGTTCGATCCTCCTTCTGAGCCGGCGGCCCCGATCGGGCCGATGGTGCGCGTTCGGCTGCTCCTCGCCTATGACGGGGCGCGCTTCCACGGGTTCGCGGAGAACGCCGGCGTGAAGACGGTCGGCGGCACGCTGCGAGCCGCCATCGAGAAGGTGCTCGGGCATCCCGTGGCCCTGACGTGCGCGGGCCGAACGGACACCGGTGTGCACGCGTGGGGGCAGGTCGTCACGTTCGACGCGCAGGTTGGCCTCGACCTGGACGGGCTGCAGCGCTCGCTCAACCACATGCTGGGGCCGACGATCGCGGTCCGCGCCGCGGAGGTGACCGGCGGCGCCTTCGACGCCCGCCACAGCGCGCTCAGTCGGCTGTACCGCTACACGGTGCTGAACCGGCCGGCGCCCGACCCGTTCCTCGCCCAAACCAGCTGGCACGTCGAACCGCCCCTCGACGTCGTCGCCATGCAGCTCGCGTGCGATCCGTTCATGGGGGAGCACGACTTCGCCGCGTTCTGCCGCCGTCCGAAGCCAAGGGACGGCTCGGAGGTCTCGCTCACGCGGCGCGTGCTCGATACCCATTGGGAGGACCTTGGCGGCGGTGTGCTGCGGTTCGAGATCGAGGCCACGTCGTTCTGCCACCAGATGGTGCGCAGCATCGTCGGGACGATGGTCGCGGTCGGCCTCGGCCGCAAGCGTGCAGGGGACGTGCTGGGCATCATCGCTGGCGGCGACCGCCAAGCCGCGGGTGAGCCGGCGCCGGCCCGCGGCCTGTGCCTCTGGGCCGTGCGGTACGACGACGGGTTCGGGACGCCATGACGAGCCGACGCATCGCCATCCTCGCGGTGGCGGTGCTGCTCGGCGCCTGCGGCGGGGGTGGTGGCGGCGACCTCGACGCGACACCAGCGACCGATGGCGCGACGGCGACGACCGACGACCGACCGGGAACCGACGAGCGCCGACCGCACCCGTGCGACCTCGTGCCCCTGGAGCAGGTGTCCGAGATCTTCGGCGAGCCGGCGGCCGAGCCCGAGCGTGCGACCGACCCGATCGAGCAATGCATCTGGACCGTGCAGGCCGCGATCGACTCTCCCGGCCTCGACAACGCTGGCAAGCAGCTCAGCCTCGGGTACGCGACCCCGCCCGCCGGCTTCGAGTCGAGCGCCGACGACTACTTCGAGGTCCTCCGCAACCCGGACAGCGGCCTCGATCTCGGCACCGTGGACGGCTTTGGCGACGATGCCTTCACGCTCGCCGGGCAGCTCTACGTGCTGCACGGCGACGTGATCTTCGTGGCCATGGCTGGGCTCAGCGACGACGCGCCGGCCATCGGTGCCAGGGACGGCCTCATGCGGGTGGCCATCGACGCGCTCTAGTTGCGGTTGCGCCCTAGCGGCCCGTAACCTGGCCCGTCGCTCAGAGCGCGCTCATGGCGCCTCCAACGCCCGATCCAAAGGTCCCCCGGTGCCCACCTACACCCCGAAAGCCAGCGAGATCCAGCGCGCCTGGTACGTCATCGACGCCGAGGACCTCGTCCTCGGGCGTCTGTCGACCGAGGCCGCTCGCATCCTGCGGGGCAAGCACAAGCCGGTGTTCGCTCCTCACATGGACATGGGCGACCACGTCATCGTCGTCAACGCCGACAAGGTCGTCCTCACGTCGAACAAGGCGGAGACGAAGATCATCTACCGCCACTCGGGCTACCCGGGCGGGCTCAAGGAGCAGACCTTCGCCGACATGCACCGCAAGAAGCCGGCGGACGCGGTTCGCCGCAGCATCCGCGGCATGCTTCCCAAGAACCGCCTCGGCCGCCAGATGCTCAAGAAGCTGAAGGTGTACGCCGGGCCGACCCACCCCCACAGCGCCCAGGCGCCTCAGACCCTCGACCTGCCCGGCGCCCGCCGCGCCTCGTGATCAGGGCGACTGGTGTCGAACGCATGGCAGGACGTCTCGCCGGCCAGGATCGCCGCTCGCGGTGTCCTCGTCCTAGCGGCTGGGCAGGACAGGCGCGTCGTCCTGCGTCCTTGCGAGCGACGATCCTGACTCGCCGATCCGCCTACCGACGCCCGACACCAGCCACCCAGGAGCCCCGATGACCAAGCCCCTCGTGCAGACCACCGGCCGCCGCAAGCAGG
>CAYSAC010000457.1:0-2854 GCA_964428815.1 uncultured Acidimicrobiaceae bacterium
GAGTGCGCGTACTCCTCGTTCGTGTCGCTCGCGGGCTCGTTCTCGTAGAGCTCGTAGCCGCTGTACACGCCGTAGGTCGGGACCAGCGTCGCAGCGAGCACGTAGCGCATAGCGAACGCGGCCGGGGGGCCGCCGCTCAGCGGGCCGCTCAGGATGTCGGGCGTGTTGGGCCAGAAGCTCGGCCGCATGTAGTCGACCAACGGTGGCGAGGTGAGCTCGCGGACGTAGTCCTCCAGCTCCCACCTCGCCGTGCGCCACGTGAAGTACGTGTAGCTCTGCGTGAACCCGACCTCGGCCAGCTTGGCCATGACCTTCGGCCGGGTGAACGCCTCGGCCAGCAAGATGACGTCGGGGTGCTGCTCGTGCACCTGCTCGATCAGCCACTCCCAGAACGCCATCGGCTTGGTGTGGGGGTTGTCGACGCGGAACATGCGGATGCCCTTGTCGATCCAGAACAGCAGGACGTCGCGGCACTCCGTCCACAGCGCCTTGCGGTCGTCCTCGGCCTCGGGCCAGAAGTTGATCGGGTAGATGTCCTGGTACTTCTTGGGCGGGTTCTCCGCGTACTTGATGGTGCCGTCGGACCGGTGGTGGAACCACTCCGGGTGCTCGCGCACCCAGGGGTGGTCGGGCGAGCACTGCAGCGCGTAGTCGAGCGCGACCTCGAGTCCGTTGTCGCCCGCGTCGCGCACGAACCGCGCGAAGTCCTCGAACGAGCCGAGGTCCGCGTGGATGGCGGTGTGGCCACCCTCCTCGCTGCCGATCGCCCAGGGGCTACCGGGATCGGTCGGCGCGGGCGTGAGCGTGTTGCCGGGTCCCTTTCGCGCGGTGTGGCCGATCGGGTGGATGGGCGGGAGGTAGACGACGTCAAATCCCATCTCCGCGATGGCGGGCAGGCGCTTGGAGGCGCCGGCAAGGCCGCCCTCCGACCGCGGGAACAGCTCGTACCACGCACCCGCCGCAGCGCGCGGCCGGTCGATCCAGAGCTTCATCGCCTTGGTGCGGGTGAGATGCGCGTCGGGGATGGGGGCGACGAGGCGGGCGACCTCATCGTCGAGTCCGGCGTTGAGGCGAACGTCGAGCGTGCAGGACTCGCGGCGCAGTCCGGCCGCGGCCTCCTTCGCCCGGTCCCGCTGCGCCTTTGGCACCCGACCGGTGAGCGCGTCGAGCAGGATGGCACCCTCCTCGAGCTCGATGGTGACGTCGTCGCCGGCCGCGACCTTGAGCTGCACCTCCTTGCGCCACGTGGCGAAGCGATCGGTCCACGCCTCGATCGTCAGCTCGTGCAGGCCAACCGCCTCGGTGACGAGCTCGCCCTCCCACCGGTCGTTGCCCGTCTCCGCCAGCGGCGCGGTCGACCAGACCTTGCTGCCGACGGCGCGCCACCGCACCCGGGCGCCCAGTATGTCGTGCCCGTCGCGGAAGATGTCGGCCGAGACCACGACCGGATCGCCGACGACCGCCTTCGCCGGGAAGGTGCCTGAGGGCGTGCGGGGGCGGACGTCGTCGATCGTGATGGCGCCAATCACGAAGACAACCCTATTGTCGACACGCCTTCGGCGTCGTCGTTGCGGCTACTCGCTGGCGCTCCCGACGCCGCGCCACTGGACTTCCGCGGCCGCCGAGCGGAGCTACGGCTGGACCGTGGCCGACCCATCAGGGCAAGGGCGACCACCCTCAGAACACGACCACGGACCTCAGCACCTCGCCTCGCGCCATGCGGTGGAAGGCGTCCTCGACCTGGTCGAGCGCGATCGTCTCTGACACGAACTTCTCCAGGTCGAGCCGTCCCTGCAGGTGGAGGTCGATGAGCATGGGGAAGTCACGGCTCGGCAGGCAGTCGCCGTACCAGCTCGGCTTGATCGCGCCGCCCCGACCGAACAGCTCGATGAAGGGCAGGTCGATCCGCATCTCCGGGTTCGGCACGCCCACCTGCACGACGGTTCCGGCCAGGTCGCGGGCGAAGAACGCCTGCTCGAAGACCTTCGGGTTGCCGACCGCCTCGATGCACACGTCGGCGCCGTTGCCACCCGTGATCTCCCGGATGGCCTCGACCGGGTCGGTCGCCGACGCGTCGACGGTGTGCGTCGCGCCGAACCCCGTCGCCCACTCGAGCTTCCTCGCGTCGACGTCGACCGCGATGATCGTGGCCGCGCCCGCGAGCCGGGCGCCGGCGATGGCAGCGTCGCCAACACCCCCGCACCCGAAGACCGCAACGGAGTCGCCCCGGCCGACCTCGCCCGTGAACATGGCCGCGCCCAGCCCTGCCATCACACCGCAGCCGAGCAGCCCTGCGACCTCCGGCCGCACCGACGGATCCACCTTGGTGGCCTGACCGGCCGCCACGAGCGTCTTCTCGGCGAACGCGCCGATGCCCAGCGCGGGGCTGAGGGGCGTGCCGTCGGCGAGGGTCATCTTCTGCGCCGCGTTGTGCGTCGCGAAGCAATACCAAGGACGGCCTCGTCGGCACGAGCGGCACTCGCCGCACACCGCTCGCCAGTTCAGGATCACGAAGTCACCGCGCGCGACGTCCGTCACCCCAGTCCCGACCTGCTCGACGATGCCCGCGGCCTCGTGGCCGAGCAGGAACGGGAACTCGTCGTTGATCGCCCCCTCCCGGTAGTGGAGGTCGGTGTGGCAGACGCCGCACGCTTGCACCTGCACGACGACCTCACCCGGCCCCGGGTCGGGGACGATGACCTGCTCGACCGAGACGGGCTCGCCCTTCGCCCTGGCCACGACCCCGCGAACCTGTTCCGGCATCGGCACGGCCCTCCTGTCTCGACCAGCGCAGTCTGCCCCTTACCGGCGCGGCGGGCTCAAGCCGCGCCCTTCGCGCACCGATGGGACGGGT
>CAYSAC010000458.1:0-2852 GCA_964428815.1 uncultured Acidimicrobiaceae bacterium
CCGTCGTTCCCGACGCGCCCGACGTCGAGGCCGCGCCCGTTGTCGAGACGGAGCCCGAGGCGGTCTCCACCAACGGGGACGAGCCCGTGGCGATCTCCGAGGAGGACCTGCTCGACGAGGAGAGTGACGAGGTCGACGAGGAGGTCGTCCCCCTCGAGAGCCCGTACGACCGCCCCGGCCAGTGGTTCGTGGTGCACACGTACGCGGGCTACGAGAACAAGGTGAAGTCCAATCTCGAGAGCCGCATCGCCTCCATGAACATGGAGGACCGCATCTTCGAGGTCGTCATCCCCGTCGAGGACGTCATCGAGTTCAAGAACGGCAAGAAGGTCGTCGTCTCCAAGAAGATGTTCCCCGGCTACCTGCTGGTCCGGTGCGAGCTCGACGACGACAGCTGGTACGTCATCCGCAACACGCCCGGCGTCACCGGCTTCGTCGGCCAGGGCGCGAAGCCCTCGCCGCTCACCCGTCGCGACGTGGAGAAGTTCCTTGCCATCGAGCTGCGCGACGAGGAGCAGATCGCGGCAAGGGCCAAGCCCCGCCTCGAGTACGAGATGGGCGAGTCGGTCCGCGTCCGCGAAGGTCCGTTCGCGGACTTCTCGGGCCAGATCATCGAGATCAACGAGGATCAGCTCAAGCTCAAGGTGCTCGTCAACATCTTCGGCAGGGAGACGCCGGTCGAGCTCGAGTTCTCCAAGGTGGCGAAGCTCTAGTCGTCGCCCGTAGGATCGTCTGTCCCCCGAACGCAGCTGAGTCAGTCAGGTAGGTCGCCCCATGGCCAAGAAGAAGGTCCTGGCCATCGTCAAGATCCAGATCCCGGCCGGCGCGGCCACGCCCGCGCCTCCCGTCGGCACCGCGCTCGGCCCGCACGGCGTCGCGATCATGGACTTCTGCAAGGCCTACAACGCTGCGACCGAGGCGCAGCGGGGCACGATCGTCCCGGTGGAGATCACGGTCTTCGAGGACCGGTCGTTCACCTTCATCCTGAAGACCCCGCCGACGCCGGTCCTGCTGCGCCAGGCCGCCGGGCTCGAGAAGGGCTCGCAGACCCCGGGCAAGGAGGTCGTCGGCACCGTCACCGACAAGCAGATCTCCGAGATCGCGCAGATCAAGATGCCCGACCTGAACGCCAACGACCTCGACGCCGCCAAGCTCCAGGTCGCCGGCACCGCCCGGTCCATGGGCCTCAAGGTCACCTAACCAACCGCAGGCTGGACCGGGAGGACCTCGCCCGGCCGCCTCACCACAGAGGGAGCCAGACATGGCGAAGGGCAAGAAGTACACCGACGCGGCGAAGCGCTACGACCGCGAGCAGCTGTTCACCCCGGCCGAGGCGGTGGACGTCGTCCGCACGCTCGGCACCGCCAAGTTCGATGAGTCGATCGAGCTCTCGGTCCGCCTAGGCGTCGATCCCCGCAAGGCCGACCAGGTGATCCGCGGCACGGTCGCGCTGCCGTCGGGCACCGGCAAGGACGTCCGTGTCGCCGTGTTCGCCCAGGGCGACGCGGCCGCGGAGGCCCGTGAGGCAGGCGCCGACCTCGTCGGGGCCGAAGACCTCGCCGCCCAGGTCGAGGGCGGAATGCTCGACTTCGACGTTGCCATCGCGACCCCCGACCTGATGCCGATGGTCGGCCGTCTCGGCCGCGTGCTTGGCCCCCGTGGCCTGATGCCAAACCCCAAGACCGGCACGGTGACCACCGACGTCGGCAAGGCAGTGGGGGAGTTCAAGGGCGGCAAGGTCGAGTACCGCACCGACCGCTACGGCAACGTGCACGTCCCCGTCGGCAAGGTCAGCTTCGAGGCGGACGCGCTGCTCGCCAACCTCCGGGCCGTGCTCGACGAGCTGCAGCGGGTCAAGCCCGCGTCGTCGAAGGGCCGCTACATGAAGAAGATCAGCGTCTCGCCGACGATGGGCCCCAGCGTCAAGATCGACTCGAACCGGTTGAAGGTGACAGTCGACGAGTCGGCCGCGTAGCCTCACCTGTCCACAACAGAACGCTCGCCAGAGACCTCCGGCGCACCCACGGGTGCTGAAAGGGCCACGGCCCACCCGAGCAGGCGGAAACCTCGACACCTTTGCCGGGGCGCCCGCGCACGAACGCGAGCCCCGATGCAACGGAAGGAGGTGTCGATGGAGAACCCGAGAGCGGAGAAGGTGGCGGTGGTCGACGAGGTGCGTGAGCGCCTCGAGAGCACGGATGCCGTGCTGCTGACCGAGTACCGGGGCCTCGACGTCGGTGCGATCGCGCAGCTGCGTCGTGCCCTGCGCGAGGCCGGCGGCGAGTACCGCATCTACAAGAACACCCTGGTGCGCTTCGCCGCCCGCGACCTCAGCCTCGATATCGAGGAGCTGCTCATCGGCCCCACGGCCATCGCGTTCATCACCCAGCGCCCCGACGGGACGCCGGGCGATGCGGTCAACGTGGCCAAGGCGCTGCGCGACTTCGCCAGGGGCAACCCGGCGCTGGTCGTGAAGGGCGGCGTCCTCGGCACGAAGGCGCTCTCAGCCGATGAGGCTCGAGCGCTGGCCGATGTCGCTCCCCGCGAAGAGCTGCTCGCACGACTGGCGGGTGGCATCGCCGCACCGCTCGTGCAGTTCGCCGGCGTGCTGGCGGCGCTGCCCGCCAACTTGGCCTACGGGCTCAAGGCGCTCATCGACCAGAGGGTGGCCGGTGGCGAGGAGCTCCCCGCCGCCGAGCCGGTCGAGGCTGAGACCGAGATCGAGACCGAGATCACCGAGACCGAGACCACCGAGGCCGAGCCTGCGGACAACGCAGACGACGCCCCCGCTGAAGGGGGCGACGACGTCGTCGCCCCCGTCGCAGACACCGACACGACGGCCGACGACGCCG
>CAYSAC010000459.1:0-2848 GCA_964428815.1 uncultured Acidimicrobiaceae bacterium
ACACCAGCCGCGGCGGCGACGCCGGTCGGGGCGCGGTACTCGCCGAACACCTCGCGCAGCACCTGCGCCCACTCCCCCGTCGTGCCGCCCGCGTGCGCGAGGTCGATCGTCGCGGGCATGACGTTCTCGCCCGACTCCGCCACGCGGCGCAGCTCGTCGAGCGAGCGCTTCACCGCGTCGGTGTCGCGCTCGGATCGCCACGCCTGCACGTCGGCGATCATCTTGTCCTGCACCGCGGGGTCCACCTTGAGGATGCTCTCCTCACCTTCGAGCGGCGACGGCGCTGTCTCCGTGAACGCGTTGACACCGACGACCTTGAGCTCACCCGACTCGATGCGGCGCATGCGTTCGGCGTGGCTTTTTACGAGCCGGCCCTTCAGCTCGTCGATCGCCTCGAACGCGCCGCCCAGCGCGAGGACGTCGTCGAGTTCGACCGTCGCCTCCTCGATGAGCTCCGCGGTGCGCGCCTCCACGACGTGGGAGCCGTCGAACAGGTCGGGATACTCGAGCAGGTCGCTCTCGTACGCCAGCACCTGCTGCATGCGCAGCGCCCACTGCTGGTCCCAGGGTCGGGGCAGGCCGAGCGCCTCGTTCCATGCCGGCAGCTGGATGGAGCGGGCCCGCGCCCCCCGCGACAGCGTGACGCCGAGCATCTCGAGCACGATCCGCTGGACGTTGTTCTCCGGCTGGTTCTCGGTGAGGCCAAGGCTGTTGACCTGCACGCCGTAGCGGAAGCGGCGGGCCTTGGCGTCGGTCACTCCGTAGCGCTCGAGGCCGATGCGGTCCCACATCTCGGTGAAGGCGCGCATCTTGCACGTCTCCTCGACGAAGCGGATCCCCGCGTTGACGAAGAACGAGATCGATGCGAACACCGCTGGGAACCGGTCGTCGTCGACCTGCCCCGACTCCTTCACCGCGTCGAGGACGCCGATCGCGGTGGCAAGGGCGTAGGCCAACTCTTGCACTGGCGTCGCGCCGGCCTCTTGCAGGTGGTAGCTGCACACGTTCATCGGGTTCCACAGCGGCACCCACTCGGCGCAGAACGCAACCATGTCGACGATCAGCCGACGGCTCGGCAGCGGCGGGAAGATGTAGGTGCCGCGCGAGAGGTACTCCTTGACGATGTCGTTCTGCGTCGTCCCCCGCAGCGCACGGCTCTCGACGCCGTGGCGCTCGGCGTTGGCGACGTAGAGACCGAGCAGCCACGCCGCTGGCGCGTTGATCGTCATCGACGTGTTCATCTCGCCGACGGGGATGCCGTCGAGCAGCTGCTGCATGTGGCCGAGGTGCACGACCGGCACGCCAACCTTGCCGACCTCACCCCTCGCGAGCGGGTGGTCCGGGTCGTAACCCGTCTGGGTCGGCAGGTCGAAGGCGACCGACAGCCCGGTCTGACCCTTCGCGAGGTTGGTCCGGTACAGCTCGTTCGAGGCGCGGGCGGTCGAATGCCCCGAGTACGTGCGCATCATCCACGGACGGTCGGGCTCGGGCAGCTTGGCCTCGCGCATCACGCCATCATCCGTCGCACGGCGCGCCGGCCACAAGAAAGGGCGAAAGTCGACCACCCGATGTGACGATGACAAAGGCCATGAGCATCCGACGCAGCACAGCAGCCACGATCATCTGCGCCACCCTCGTCGTGGGTGGCGGCATGGCGGCGGCCGCGGGCGGCGGGGACGATCCCACGATCGACGAGGATCCGACGACCACGACCACGGTGACCGTCGAGAACGACCCTACGACGACGCTGGGCGACGAGGTCGAGACGGAGAAGGTCGAGACCGAGGTGGTCGAGACAGAGGACGAGGTCGAGGCCGACGCCGACGCCGAGCACCCCGAGAACCACGGCAAGTACGTCTCCGAGGCCGCCCACAGCTGTCCAAAGGGCCCTGGCCATGGCGAGTGCGTCCGCGAGGTCGCGCACAGCGACGCCGGCAAATCCTCCGAGGATGAGGCGGTCGAGACCGAGGTCGAGACCGAGGTCGAGGACGAGACCGAGGAGGCGACCGAGGTCGAGGACGAGACCGACGTCGAGGACGAGGACGAGGACGCCGAAGTAGCGAGCTAGGCGAACGCCTGCGGGAGCGGAGCCGCCAGGGTGGCCTCGAGTAGCTCGAGGTAGCGGGGCCGGGGCACGTCCAGGGCCCCGAGGCTGACGAGGTGGTCGGTCGTCCACTGCACGTCGAGCAGGCGCTCCTCCACTCGGTCATCGCGCAGCAGCTCGACGAGGCCGAGGAGGGCGACCTTCGAAGCGTCGGACCGGCGGTGGAACATCGACTCCCCCGCGAACAGGCCGCCGATGGCCACGCCGTAGAGCCCGCCGGCGAGACCCTCGTCGTCCCACGCCTCGACGCTGTGGGCCCAGCCGAGCTCGTGCAGGTGCACGTAGGCGCGGCGGATGTCGTCGTCGATCCAGCCGCCCTCGCGCGTCGGCGCGGCGCACGCGGTGATGACGTCGGCGAACGCGGTGTCGACCTTGATCACGAAGCGGCGCGCCGAACGCCGGAGCGAGCGCGAGCAGCGGACGCCCCCGATCGGGATGACGCCGCGCGGATCAGGCGACCACCACGCGAGCGGACCGCCAGGGTGCAAGGGCATGGGGAACACGCCGTGGCGGTACGCGGTCAGCAGCGTGCCCGGCTCGAGGTCGGCGCCCACGCCCACGATCCCGTGGTCGTCGGCCTCGCTCACGGGTGGGAACCGCCACGGCCCTGGCGACGGGTCGACCGGCACTAGTGCAGCTGGAGCGACGAGGCGACCTTCTCGCCCAGGTCGCGCGTTGCCCGCCGGTTGAGCTCGGCGCCGGCCGCCGCGCCGGCGAGCAGCGGCGCCAGCGACACGACGTTGC
>CAYSAC010000460.1:0-2839 GCA_964428815.1 uncultured Acidimicrobiaceae bacterium
AAGCCGTGGGCGAGGGTCGAAGCCGCCCGCGAGCTCGTCGAGCGGCGTCCAGAGGCCGCAGCGCGCGCCGGCGAGCTGCCGCTCCACTTCGGCACCCCGCGCCTGGGGGACCAGGTCGTCGAGCTGCACGGCGTCGGTGACGGGTATGGCTGTCTCCTCTTTGAGGGGGTCGACCTGTCGCTCGACCGGCGGGAGCGGCTGGGCATCGTCGGCCCGAACGGCACCGGGAAGTCGACGTTGCTCGACGTCATCGCCGGCCGGCGCTCGCCGCGCGAGGGACGGGTGGTGACGGGCTCGACCGTGCGGCTCGGGTACTACGACCAGACCGGCGGGCAGCTGGACCTCGACCTGCGCGTGCGCGACGCCGTCGCCGGACCTACTCGCGAGCCCGACTGGAGCGACGCCGCGCTGCTCGAGGCGTTCTGGTTCGGCGACGACGCGCAGTGGGCGCCGATCCGGCTGCTGTCCGGCGGTGAGCGTCGACGGGTGCAGCTGCTGCTCGTCCTCGCGGCCAAGCCCAATGTGCTGCTCCTCGACGAGCCGACCAACGACCTCGACCTCGACACGCTCCGCGCCCTCGAGGACTTCCTCGACGAGTGGCCGGGCGCGTTGCTCGCCGTCAGCCACGACCGCGCGTTCCTCGAGCGCACGGTCGACGACGTGCTCGTCCTCGACGGGGTGGGTCGGGCCGCGCCGGTCCCCGGCGGGTTCGCGGCCTGGGAGGCGGCGCGACGCTCGGCGCAGGCGGCACCGCGTTCTCGTTCGACGCCGACGGCACCGAAGCCGTCACCGGTGCGCACCGGGCGCTCGCCATCGACGCTGCGCCGACTCATGAAGGACGCAGAGAAGGAGCTGGCGCGCCTCACCCGTCGCCAAACCGATCTGGCGGCGGAGCTGCACAGGGCGGGTGCCGACCACGTCGCGCTTTCGCGCGTGGGCGACGAGCTCGCCGCGGTTGCTGCCGAGGTGGCAGCCGCGGAGGAGCGCTGGTTCGCGCTGGCCGAGGAGCTCGAGGGCTAACCCAGACTGCGCTTCTTGCGGCATTTATCGACGAAGACCGTCGGTATCTGCCGCAAGAACGCCTCAGCCGACGGCGGCGCGGGCGTGCGCGTCGAGGAACGTGGCCGTCGAGTTGTGCGCCCGCTCGATGAGCTCGCGGGTGCGACTGAAGTCGTTGCGGCGGATGCCGCCAGGATCGATGCCAGGCAGCGTGATGACCTCGACCCCGTCCGGCACCTCCGCGTGCGCCTCGCTCAGGAAGCGGTAGTTCCTCGCGATGCTGAAGGACTGCAGCAGCACGTCGATGGGCCGCTGCGGCGCGGGACGGGGCCGGTCGAAGTTGCCGACGTGCAGCACGAAGATGCGGGTGGCCCCGTGGTGGAGGGCGCGTGAGATGGGCACGTTGTCGACGACCGCACCGTCGATGAACAGCTCGCCGTCGATCTCAACGGGCGGCAAGACGGCGGGCAGCGCCGCGCTCGCGAGGATCGGTTCGGTGATCGGGCCGCTGCTGAACCACCGCTCGCGCCCGGTGCGCAGCGAGGTCGCGACGACCTCCACCGGTACCGCCGCGTCCTCGAACCGCTCGAAGGTCGCGCACCGCTCGATGACGTGGCGCAGCTTGTCGTTCGGGCAGAGGCTGAGTGCCCGTCGCACCAGCATCCACGGGCCGGTGAGCCGGCCGGTCGGGAAGATGTCATCGACGCGCAGCCCGAGCCAGGTGTCCTCCAGGCGAGCGACGCCCGCCGCGCTCGGGTCACCGCCGATGGCAGCAGCATTGAGCGCGCCGACGGAGCACCCGACGATCAGATCGGGACGGATGCCACGAGCGAACAGCGCTCGCATCATGCCGACCTGGATGGAACCGAGGTTGCCGCCGCCGCCCAGGACGAACGCCGTCTTCGGCGCGGTTCGACGAGGTCGCAGCTCCGTCACCACCATCTCGGCCTCCCTCAACGCCCGAAACGCTTCGCATCGGACACTTTCCGCCCGCAGTCGCCTGCCCGCCAGGTCCGTTCGGACCATTCGCGCCTGGCACGGATGGGCTACGCAGGGGCGGTGTAGAAAGCGCCCCATGAGCGTAGACGGACGCGTAGCGCTGGTCACCGGCGGTGGGCGGGGGATCGGCCGGGCCATCAGCCTCGGCCTGGCGGAGGACGGCGCCGATGTCGCCGTCAACTACCGCAAGGACCGCGAAGCCGCTGAGGAGACGGTCGCGGCCATCGAGGGCCTCGGCCGGCGGGCCATCGCAGTGCCTGGATCAGTCGTGTCAGCCGAGGACGACGAGGCGATGGTCGCTGCCGTCCTCGACCAGCTCGGACCGATCGGCACCCTCGTCAACAACGCAGGCATCGCGAGCCGCGGCCACTCCTGAAGAGCACCGACCCGAGCGAGGTGGAGCGTCGTGCTGCCGTCCATGCGCGAGCGACCGCGCGGCGACATCGTCTTCCTGTCGAGCGTGGCCACCGACAACATGTCGGCCGGCGGCGCGCCGTACAACATGGGCAAGGCCGCGGTCGAGGCGCTCGCGTTCACGTTGGCCAAGGAGGAGGCGCACCACGGAATCCACGTCTACGTCGTCGCGCCCGGCCTCGTCGACACGCGTCGAGGACATCCGCACGCTCGACGCGCTCATGCCATTCGGCCGCGTCTGCCAGCCCGAGGACGTCGCCGCGGTCGTCCGCTACCCCGTGAGCGATGGTGCCGGCTACGTCACCGGTGAGCGCATCTGCGTTGCTGGCGGCGGCCAGGTGCTCGAGCGCTAGCGGCCCTGGAAGCGCGGGGCGCGCTGCTCGACGAAGCTCGTCAGCCCCTCGGCGAAGTCCTTGGTGCCGAACAG
>CAYSAC010000461.1:0-2810 GCA_964428815.1 uncultured Acidimicrobiaceae bacterium
CCGAGCGCAGCGTGAACCACGCGCCGAACAGTCCGCTGAAGAACATGAGCTCGGACGCCAGCCAGACGACGACGCCAACGTTGAGCGCTGCCGGACCCTGGCGAGGGTGCAGCGCAACATCGGTCGAGCGGGGCGGCGCTGCCACGGCAGCGGGTCTACCACGCCCCTTCGCGTTGTTGCGGCAGTTGTCGACGAAGACCGTCGGTATCTGCCGCAAGAACGAGGGGCGTACGGTCGGCGGGTGCCGGATGTGGGCCTTGGTGATCTGGTGGGGGACTGGGCGCTCGATCCGGCAGCCGCGGTGCTCGTCATCCTCGGGTCGATCCTCTACGCAAGGGGCGTGCGGCGGCTGGCGGCCCGGGGCCGAGCGTGGCGGCGCGCGAGGAGCCTCGCGTTCGCGGCGGCGATGGCCACGGTCGTGGTGGCGACGCAGTCGGGGGTGGCCACCCACGAGGCCGACCGCTTCACCGTGCACATGGTCCAGCACGGGCTGCTCGGCATGGTGGCGCCGGCACTGCTCGCGCTCAGCGCGCTGGTCACGCTCCTGCTGCAAAGCGGCCGACCGGCCACGACGTTGCTGGCCCGACGGGTGCTGCGCTCCCGCGTCGGAGCACTCGCTGCCAACCCGATCGTGACCTGGGCGGTGTTCGGCGGGACGCTCGTCGTCCTCTACCTCACGACGCTGCTCGACGTCGCGGCGCGCAACGACGCGCTCCACGCCGCCATCCACGCGCACGTCTTCATCGCCGGGTGCCTCTTCCTCTGGCCGCTCATCGGCAGCGACGTCCTCCCGCACCGGCTCTCCCACGGCGCTCGGCTCCTCGTGGTGCTCGTGGCCGTGCCGTTCCACGCGTTCCTCGGCGTCGCCCTCACCACCGCGAGCTCACCGGTGGCGCCGGCCACCTACCCCGACCTGGCGGACCAGCGGGCCGCGGCGGGCGTGCTCTGGGGATCGGGCGAGCTGCTCACGCTGGCGGTGGCCGCGGTCGTCTTCCGGCGGTGGTCGACCAGCCAGGACTAGAACACGTTCTAGTAACGTGGTCGCATGCGGTTGCAGGCGACGGAAGCAGAGCGCGCGTTCCGCGCCGACCTGCGCGCCTGGCTGGCCCAGGTCCTGCCGGTGCTCCCGCCCGAACCCGATGCCAACGACTGGGACGCTCGCCGCGCCTACGACACCGGCTGGCAGCGGATGCTGTTCGACGCTGGCTACGCCGGCACCAGCTGGCCCTCGGAGTACCGCGGCAGGGGAGCGACGCCGGCCGAGGAGCTGATCTTCCTCGAGGAGACCGAGCGGGCCGGCGCGCCCTATGTTGGTGTGAACTTCGTCGGCACGCTGCACGCGGGCCCGACGATCATGGCCGAGGGCACGGCCGAGCAGAAGGCGAAACACCTGCCGCCGATCCTCCGGGGCGACGACGTGTGGTGCCAGGGGTTCTCCGAGCCCGAAGCCGGATCCGACCTCGCGTCGCTCCGCTGCCGCGCCGTGCGCGACGGCGACGACTACGTGGTCACGGGCCAGAAGATGTGGACCTCGCACGGTCAGGTCGCGGACTGGTGCGAGATGCTCGTGCGCACCGATCCCGACGCGCCGAAGCACAAGGGCATCACCTGGCTGATCATGGCCATGGACAGCCCGGGCATCGAGTTGCGGCCGCTGCGGACGATCACGGGCGTCGCCGACTTCAACGAGATGTTCCTCGACGAGGTCCGCATCCCGGTCACCAACCGCGTCGGTCCCGAGAACGACGGCTGGCGCGTCGCGATGGTCACGTTCAGCTTTGAGCGCGGAACGGCGTTCGTCAGCGAGCTGCTCCGGTCCATGCGACTCGTCGCCGACCTCGCCGCGATCGCGCGCAAGGTCACGCGCGGTTCGGGCACGGCGTGGGACGACGCGAGCATCCGCCGCGAGATCGGGATCGTGGCCGCCGAGCTCGACGCGCAGTGGGCGCTCACCAAGCGGAACGTCACGAAGGCGGCACGAGAGGGCACCCCGGGCGTGGGCGGGTCGATCTTCAAGCTCGCGTACCACGAGACGCGCGAGCGGTTGGGGGAGGTCGCGATGCGCGTGCTCGACCGAGCGGGCCTGGCGATGGGCGACCCGCTCGACCTCGGCACCGCCGACCACGTCGAGCAGCGGCTGTACGCGCTGTCGCTGAGCATCGCTGCGGGCACGGCCCAGATCCAGCGCAACATCGTCGGCGAGCGGGTGCTCGGCCTGCCCCGGGAGAGGCACTGATGGACTTCGACCTGAGCGAGGACCAGCGCCAGCTGCGGGACGAGCTGCGGCGGATGCTTGCCGCGCGCTGCACGACCAGCACGCGCCGCGCCGCGCAGGAGCTCCCCGGCGCCGTCGACCGGGCACTCTGGCAGGAGCTCGCCGACACGGGCGTGTTCGGCCTACGGCTGCCAGAGGCGGAGGGCGGCGTCGGGCTCGGTCTCGCTGACGCCTCGGTCGTGTTCGAGGAGCTCGGGCGGGCCGCGGTCCCTGGCCCGGTGGTCTGGACCTCCCTCGCTGCTGGCGTGGTCGATGGCGCGGCAACGGGCCAAGCCGTGGTCGGCGGGCTCCTCGCCGGCGGACCGGCGGTCGAGCACCTCGACGGGCTCGACGTGCTCCTCGTGCTCGATGCGTCCGGCATCTGGCGGGTCGACCCCCGACAGGTGGACGCCACGCCGGTCGCCCGCCCGCTCGACCCGCTCACCCCCGTCCACCTCGCCACCGCTTTGCCAGAGGGCGAGCGGGTGGCGGGGCCCGACGTCGCGGCCCGGTGGCAGCGCGACGGCGCGGTGCTCGTCGCCGCGCTGCAGGTCGG
>CAYSAC010000462.1:0-2809 GCA_964428815.1 uncultured Acidimicrobiaceae bacterium
AGTTCGCCACGCAGGTGACGGTGAACAACATCCAGGTCGCGTTCATCGCGTTCGGTGCCGGCATCCTGCTCTGCGTCGGCACCGCCTACATCCTGGTGATGAACGGTGCGGGCGTCGGCCAGGCTGCGGGCCTCTTCGCGGCCGCGGGCGAGCAGGCCCGCTTCTACGGGCTGATCCTCCCCCACGGGCTGCTCGAGCTCACCGCGGTCGCCATCGCGGGTGCTGCCGGCCTTCGGCTGGGTTGGGTGGTGATCGCACCGGGCGACCGCACGCGGGGCGACGCGCTGGCGGACGAGGGGCGCCGCTCGGTCGTGATCACCCTCGGCCTCGTCGTCGCGTTCATCCTTGCCGGCACCATCGAGGGGTTCATCACCGGCAGCGGCCTGCCGACGTCATTGCGCGTCGGCGTCGGCATCGCGGTCGAGGTCGCGTTCATCACCTACGTCGTGGTCCAAGGTCGAGCCGCTGCCGCGCAGGGGCTGACCGGCCGGCTCGACGAGCACCCGCAGCCGGTCGCTGTCGCTCAGAGCCGGCCGGTCGCCTTGACCTTGAGGTAGGCGTCGGCCAGCCGGGGGGCGAGCTCGCCCGGCGGTGCGTCGATCACGGTCGCCCCGAGGGCGCGGAGTCGAGCCGCCGCGCGCGAGCGCTCCTCCAGCGCTGCCGCGGCAGCCGCCTTGCGGTACGCGGCAGATGCGTCGGCGGGCTCGTCAGACGCCCAACGCACGACATCGGGATCGCGCACGCTGGCGATCATGACGACGTGGCTGCGCGCCAGGAGCGGCAGCGCGGGCAGCAGCGACTCCCCCACGGCCTGCTCGACCAGATCGGTGAACACGATGAGCAGCGCTCGGCGTCGGAACCGGGCCAGCGTCTCGGCGAACGCGCCGGCGTAGTCGCTCTCGGCCAGGACTGGCTCGAGCGCGTACATCGCCTCGGTGATCCGGCCGAGGTGACCGCGGGCGAGGCCCGGGGGGACGACGGCGCGCACCTGGCGATCGAAGGCGACGAGACCGCACCGGTCACCGAGACGCGTGGCGACCGCGGTGACCATCATCACCGCGTCCATCGCGTGCTCGACGCGCGGCACGCCGTCGACCCGGCCGGCCATGACACGGCCGTTGTCGAGCAGCAGCAGCACGGTCTGGTTGCGCTCGGCGCGGTACGTGCGGACCATCGCCTTGCCGCTGCGGGCGGTGGCGGACCAGTCGATGCGGCGGAACTCGTCGTCGACCCCGTACTCGCGCAGCTGCTCGAACTCGGTGCCGCCACCGCGGCCCTGCGCAGACCGCAGTCCCACCTCGAGGATGCGGGCCCGGTTGATGCGGAGCTCCGCCTGCTCACGGCTCTTGAACGGCGGGTAGACGCGCAGCGTCCCCGGGAGCGAGCGCGACGACTGCCGGGCGCCGAGACCGAGCGGACCGTCCACCCGCACCACGAGCTCGTCGATGTCGAACCGGCCGCGGCGGCGCGGGCGAATGACCGTCGACGCGACGGCACGGCCGTGGGCTGGCACGCGTGCGGCGATCCGGCGGGTCTGCGCGTGAAGGGACGGCGCGAGCTCGTCGGCGACCGCGACCCGGAGTGAGCGCGCCGTGCGGTTCCGCAGCTGCCAGACGACCTCGCCAACCTGGCCGATCGTGAGGACGTCGGGCAACCGACGGTCGACCTCCACCGACGCCGGCGGCGGCGCGAGCAGCGCGTCGACGAGCGCGACTGCGAGGAGGGCGACGTTGGCGAGGATGACACTGACCGGCCCACCCGCGGGCAGCGCGAGCAGCACGAGCGACAGCGCGGCAGCAGCGGCCGCGAGGCGGCGGGTCGGGAGAGGCACGCGCCGCTACCGGGGCACGGGCACGGTGGTCAGGATGCCGTCCAGCACGGCGTCGGCGGTGGCGCCCTCCAGCTCGAGCTCGGGGCGCAGCAGGATGCGGTGGCGAAGGGCTGGCTTGGCGACCGCCTTCACCTCGTCGGGCGTCACGAAGTCGCGGCCGGCGAGCCAGGCCCACGCCTTGGCCGCGTGCAGGAGCATCGACGCGCCGCGCGGCGACACCCCGAGGCCCAGCGACGGGGACTCGCGCGTCGCGCGCGCCAACGACACGATGTAGGCCAGGACGGGCGGCTCGACGGTGATGTCGTCGACCGCGAGGCGCGCCGCTTCGAGGTGCGCCGCGGTGGCGACCGCCCTGATGCCGGAGGCCGCGATGTCGTGCGGGTCGAGGCCGCGGTCGTGCCTGGCCAGCACCTCTTGTTCCTGCTCGGCGTTCGGGTAGCCGACGACCAGCTTGAAGAGGAACCGGTCGAGCTGAGCCTCAGGCAATGGATAGGTGCCCTCGTACTCGACCGGGTTCTGCGTCGCGACGACGATGAACGGCTCGGGCAGCGGGTGGGCGTCGCCCTCGACCGACACCTGACGCTCCTCCATCGCCTCGAGGAGCGCGGCCTGCGTCTTCGGTGGGGTGCGGTTGATCTCGTCGGCGAGCAGCAGGTTGGTGAACACCGGGCCCTCGCGAAAGCGGAACCCGCCCGTCTTCGACTCGAAGATGACCTGCCCGGTCACGTCGGAGGGCATGAGGTCGGGGGTGAACTGCACGCGCTTGAACTCCAAGTCGAAGGAGGCCGCGAGCGCCTTGACGAGGAGCGTCTTGGCAACGCCCGGCACGCCCTCGAGGAGGACGTGGCCGCGGACGAGCAGCGCGGCGACCAGGCCGGAGAGCGTGCCCTCCTGGCCGACGACGACCTTGGCGACCTCGTCGCGGACGGCCAGGATGGCCGCCCGCGGGTCAGCGTTGGCGGACAGGCGGGGCATGGA
>CAYSAC010000463.1:0-2802 GCA_964428815.1 uncultured Acidimicrobiaceae bacterium
AGTGGATGCACCGGAGGTAGTTGATCTCGTACACGAAGCCGTACCGCTCGCCGGGGGACACGGGGTCGTCCGGGTCGTTGTCGCGACCGCGCACGTAGATGCAGCGGGCGGGGCAGACACCGGCGCACAGCTCGCACCCGATGCACTTCTCCATGCCGTCCTCGTACCGGTTGAGGACGTGACGGCCGTGCGTGCGGGCCGCCTTGTCGCGCTTGCCGCCCTCCCCCTTGACGTACTCGCGCGTGAGCCGCTCCTCGAACAGCTTCTTGAGGGTGACCTTGAAACCTCCGAGGTAGCCCATCAGCGCGCGTCCTCGAGCTCAGCGCGACGCCGCGCCCCGGTCCGCATCGCTGCGCCCAGCGCTCCCCAGCACATGCCGATCGTGGCTATGCAGACCGCGAGGACGACGCCGAGGTTCCAGCCCTCATCCCTCGCGATGTTGATGGCGCCCAGCACGAGCAGCCACGCCAGCGCGAGCGGGATGAGCGCCTTCCAGCCGAGGTCCATCAGCTGGTCGTAGCGCAGCCGCGGCAGCGTGGTGCGGAACAGCACGAAGATGAAGAGGAACACGAACAGCTTCGTGAAGAACCAGATGATCCCGGACACCGGCCCGAACCACTGCGGACCCGACGGGCCGCCGAGGAACAGCGTCACGAGGATCGCCGACATCGTCACCGTGTTCATGAACTCAGCGAGGAAGAACATCGCGAAGCGAAACGACGAGTACTCGGTGTGGAAGCCACCGACGAGCTCTTGCTCCGCCTCGACGAGGTCGAAGGGCGGACGGTTGAGCTCGGCCGTGCCGGCGATGAGGAAGATCACGAACGGCACGAAGCCCGTGGCGATGATGTTCCAGTTCGGCAGGATGCTCCCGTAGCCGTCGCCGGCCTGCACCATCACGATGTCGTGGGTGCTGAGGCTGCCCGACATGAGCACGACGGCGGCGACCGACAGCCCGAGTGCAGCCTCGTAGGAGACCATCTGCGCCGACGCCCGCACCGAGCCGAGCAGCGGGTACTTCGAGCCGGACGACCAGCCCGCGAGCATGACGCCGTAGACCGCGATCGATGACATGGCGAGCACGAGCAACACGCCGATGGGCGGGTCGACCAGCTGAAAAAGCGTGTCGTGGCCGAGCAGGCGAACGACGCCCTGCTTCTCCCCGTCGAACACCCCGCCGATCGGTATGACCGCGAACGTGATGAACGCCGGCACCAGCGAGAGGTACGGCGCCAAGACGAAGATGCGACGGTCGGCCCGATCAGGGATGAGGTCTTCCTTGAAGAACAGCTTGATCCCGTCCGCCAGGGTCTGGAGCAGGCCCCACGGCCCGGCGCGGTTGGGGCCGATCCGGTTCGTCATGTCGGCGTGGACCTTGCGCTCGAACCACACCATGAACATCACGGCAACCATCAAGAACGCGAAGGTGATCACCGTCTTGAGGATGACGATCAGGACGTCACCCGCGGTGAGCTCGCCGATGAGCAGCGGGTCGAGGCCGAGGATCACGACGCACCACTGGGGCGAACGCTTGCTTCTGGCGTGCGATAGCGCGCTCTGAGCTCGGTGGTTGGGGGCATCTCGGTACCGATTCGGGCATGTGATGCCCCGAACCTGGTTCCGCGCCGCAGTTTGGGGCACCAGCGATCGCGCCCTTCCTTCATCGCGGGGTTGGGTGCCCTGAGCAGGGCAAGCGCCGAGCAATGCACGTCAGCGATGTCGACGGGCGTGCGGTGTTGCGCCGGCCGATTGAATCCGCCCGCGCCAACGCACGCCAGAACGACGTGGTTCGCCGACGAAACGATCACGGTTCGATCCGGACGTCGGTGATGGGCGCGGTCGCATCGATGAGCGACGCCGCAGCGGTGCCCGGCTGGCCGAACAGGATGGCAGCGGCGCCGCGAGGGACGCCCGGATCAGGCTGGGCCGCCAGCGATGCGCTGCCACGCGACGAGCTCACCTTGACGGTTGCGCCGGCCGCGATGCCGAGGCGGTCGAAGTCGTGGGGGTGGAGCCGCAGCCCTGTCCCGGCCGCGAGACCCGCCAGCGACGGCGAGTGCTGCACGATGGTGCCGAGGTCGTAGAGCTTGCGGCTGACGACGAGGCGCAGCGAGTAGGCGTCGCGCGCTGGCGGTTCGTAGCCACCGCCGCCGCTGAACGCGAGGACCTTCGGCCGGTCTTGACCGGGCGGGTCGAGCGGCACGACCACGCCGTCGTGGGCGGCGGGCGAGCGCAGCAGGTCGAGGGTCACGCCGGCGTGGGACGGCGCGACGGCCTCGATCTCGGCCCAGATGTCCTCCATCGACTCGAGCCCCAGGTCGTGGCCGAGCCGGGCGGCGATGTCGGAGGCGATGATCCAGTCCCGCCGGGCCGTGCCTGGCGGCGTGATCCTCTGGCTGAGGGTCGTGATGCGGCCCTCGAGGTTGGTCGTCGTGCCAGGGACCTCCGCGTAGCCGGCCGCGGCGAGCACGACATCGGCTTGGCGGGATGACTCGGTGAGGAACAGGTCGGTGGCGATCACGGTGCGCGCCGCGGCGAGCGCCCTGGTCGCGAGGTCGCGGTCGGGGAAGTCGGCGAGCGGGTCAGCGCCGAGCAGGACGAGGGTGTCGATCTTCCCGTCGGCCGCGGCGGTCAGGATGCCCGTCGTGTCGAGGCCCGGCCCGCTGGGAAGCGACGGCCAGTGGCCGCCGAACCAGTCCCGCCCGTCGTCGAGCCCGACGCGGCCCGGGAGGACGCCTGGCGCGAGACCCATGTCGAGCGCGCCGTGGACGTTGGCGCGCCGCAGCGCGCTCAGGAAGCGCG
>CAYSAC010000464.1:0-2783 GCA_964428815.1 uncultured Acidimicrobiaceae bacterium
AGCCGGAACTCGAGGCTGCCGTCGTGCATCACCACGTCGAGGAAGTCGGCCACCGACGGCTGCAACGCCAGCGCGGCCATGCGCGCGCCCCCGATGTGCTGTGGGTTCACGACCCGGTTGGCGCCCGCGCGCTCGAGCTTCGGCTCCGCCGCCGCAACCCTGGCACGGGTAACGATGAAGAGGTCGGCGCGCAACGAACGAGCCGTGAGCGTCACGTATATGTTGTCGGCGTCGGTGTTGAGCGCGGCGATGAGCGTGCCGGCCCGGTCGATGCCGGCCGCGAGCAGCGTCGCGTCGTCGGTGGCGTCGCCCTCCACCCACGCGTGCGGTACGCGGTTCAGGCGCTCGGCATCGCGGTCCACCACGACGACGTCGCGGCCCGCGCCGGTCACGTGGTTGGCGATCGTCGACCCGACCCTCCCCCACCCGCAGACGATGACATGACCGCGCATGTCCGCTATGCGGTGATTCATGCGGCGCCTCCCTAGTGAGTCAGTGAGCCGGCCCTCGACGAGCGCCTCGAGCGCCACACCCAGGGTGTAGAGCGCGGTGCCGGTCCCGGCGAGGATGACGACGATCGTGAAGATCTGCCAGTCGGCGTCGACCTCGCCGTACTCGCGGAACCCGACGGTCGAGATCGTGGTGATGGTCTGGTACAGCGCGTCGAGCGGCGCAAGGCCCAGCACGCCGTACCCCAGGGTGCCGAGGCCGACGATGACGCCGAACAGGGTGGCGCTGCGGCGCACGCTGCGCAGCCGCGCTGCGATCCGCTCCTCTGGTCCCGCCATCGGTCGAGGAGGTTAGCGACTGCGCGGCTGATCTCAGGGCTTGTGGTGCGCTCCGAAGAAGGCCCACATCGTGTCGAGCATGTCCTGGCGACGCGCACCGGTCGGCCAGAGGTGGCTCTGTCCGGGATAGGTCCGCCAGATCACCTGCACCCCGTCGCGGCATCCGACGTAGCGCAGCAGCCCACCGTCGGCGACCGGATCGCTCTCCGGTGGCGTCGCACACTGGAGGCGATCCACCCAGCCGTCGCGTGCGACCGCCGCCCACTGCGACGGCACCACGAAGTCGGCATCGCCTTGGAACAGCGCGACCCCGATGCCGCGGCTGGGTGCGCACGCGTGCCCGGTCACGTCCGGGTTCCCGCCTGCGTACGACGCGGCGGAGGCGAAGACGTCAGCCGCGTCGCAGGCCAACCGCTGGGCCATGAACGCGCCGTTGGAGTGGCCAGCGACGTGGACACGTGACGGATCGACGCACCAGGCCGCGCCGACATCGGCGACGACAGCTCGGAGCCAGGCGACATCGCCGGCGCCGTACTGCGAGTAGTTCCACGAGCGCCACCTACCGTCGGGGAAGGCGACGATGTAGCCGTTGGCGTCGGCGTGGGCAGCCCATCCCGAGTCAGCAGCGTGGCGCGCACCGGTCTGCCCGAGCCCGTGCAGACTGAGGACCAGCGGCACGGACGGGCCAGCCAAGCCGCTCGGCACGTGCAGCTCGTAGGTGCGCCCGCCCACGGTCCGCCGGCTGTCGAACCCGTCGAGCGAACAGGCGCCCGCCGCGGCACTCGAGTGCCAGCCCGAGAATGATCCGATGCCCAGCACGCTGATGATCATGAGGGCGGCACAGAGCCAGCGTCCTCGCACGAGGGATAAGTTCTCGACGGCCGACTCCTGCACCTGTTCTTACGACGCGAAGTCTTCGGGGTTCACCTGGTCGATGAAGGCGCGGAACTGCTCGACGACCTCCTCCGGCACCTGCTCCTCGTCCTCGGGGCCCAGCTCGCGACCGGCCTCGTCGAGGACGGCCTCGCTCGCGAAGATCGGCGTCCCGACGCGCACCGCGAGCGCGACAGCATCGGACGGCCGACTCGAGATGGACTTGAACCCGTCGCCGACCCGCAAGACGATCTCGGCGTAGAACGTCCCGTCGTTGAGGTCGGTGACGACGATGCGGTCGATGCGAGCGCCGAGCTCGTCGAGCATCGTCTTCATGAGGTCGTGGGTCATGGGTCGCTTCACCTCGACGTTGTCGAGCGCGAGCGCGATCGCGGCGGCCTCTGGCCCGCCGATGTAGATGGGAAGGATGCGGCGAGAGCCACCGGTCTCCCGAAGCAACAGGCACGGGATGTTCGGAGGTCGCTCCAGCTCGATCCCGACGAGCTCCATCTCGACGGCCACGGGGAGCACCCTACCTGTCGAGAGGTGAGCTCGGCTCGCGGGTCAGCGCCCGCCGGTGTGGTCCCGCAGCGCGTGCCGCAGCAGCGCCGCGTGCAGCTGCTCGCCCATCCCGGCCAGCTCGCCGAGGGTGTCGGCGGCCTGCTGGCGCGCCGCGGGGTTGCGCTGCTTCAGCAGCGGCATGACGACCTGTTCGAAGAACCCTGCCTCACGCTCGGCTGCGACCTTGTACATGCGGAGGTGCCGAGCCTCGAGTCCGTTGCGGATGAACCCTGCGGCGGTGCGGGCGATGATGAGGGCGTCGCCGTCGTAGTACGTGTCGGCACCGACCTGACGCCCCTCGATCAACCCGAAGCGTTGGAGCTCGCGAAGCTCGAGCGACGGGATGCCGGCTGCGTCGGCCAGCTCTTCGAGCGTCAGGCTGATCGCACTGGGACCACCGTCGAGGGGGTTGCCGGGTGGGCTCGGCGTTGGGACTGCAGGACGCGACCGTTTGCTCGGCGCGTCGGCCCGCTGCTGCTCTCGCAGCTCGGCGAAGATCGACGGCGCCGCGTCCGTCGCCCGGCGAGCGGCGGCCGCCGGCGTGGCCGGCGCGTCCTCGGA
>CAYSAC010000465.1:0-2778 GCA_964428815.1 uncultured Acidimicrobiaceae bacterium
GCCAGCGCAGCCACCGTCGGCATCGAGGCCGCCTCGAGCGGCGTGCGCCCGCCGAGCGCGGCGATCGGTTCGTCGGCACAACCGTCGGGGACGCAGACCACGTACTTCACGGACTGCATCTTCGCAGCCTGGTGGGTGGTTCGAAACGCGGAACGGCGCGCCCCCCGCCCGAGGCGCGCCGTCGGTCCGCCGGCTTGGTTCGACTAGACGCCGAGCGGCAGCTTCGTGCCGTTGAAGGCCCCGCCGAGCACGAGGGTGACGTCGGGGCCACCGTGGGACTCCATGTACTGGATCGCCTTGTTGATGTCGCTGACGTTGTTGCTCGCCGTGAACGGTGCGATGGCGATCGTGCTCAGCACGCCGAGCGCACGACCCTGCGCGTCGAGGAACGCGCTGCCCGAGTCACCGGGGATGCCCGGCGTGACCGTGTACACCGGATGGGTCCACCCGCCACCGGTGGTGCCGAGGCTCACGCCGGTCTTCGGGCTCAGCGGCGTGATGCCGAGCCGCAGCGACGAGTTGCCGTAGCTGTAGACCCGCTGGCGCAACGGGACGCCGGTCGCGTTCGTGCCGGTCGGTCCGCCCCAGTGGGGGATGCGCGGGTCGACGTTGGCGGCGTCAGCGGCCGACAGCTTGATGAGCGCGAAGTCGTTGTACCAGCACGCGTCCTCGTCGGTCTCGTTCGCCCCCTGCATCGTGATCCACGAGTTGTAGACCATCGTCCCCAGCTGCGCGGCGCCGTCGACCTCGACCGGGGTGCCGTTGGGGAGCGACTCGGCCAGGCAGCCGTTGGTCTCGTTGGCGGCGCCGGTGCCCGAGCAGTGGGCGGCTTGGCCGATGTAGGTGGTGCCACCGCTGGTGAAGACGAAGTTGGCCGTGCACTGAGCGCCCGCCGTGAAGGTCATGACGCCGGGGTGGATGGCGCCGGTGCCTGCGGCAGACGCGGGGTTGGCGGTGGCGCCGAGCGCGAGAGCGCCGAGCGCGAGCAGGCAGATCGCGAGCAGGCGGACAGGGGTCTTCACAGTTGTTCCTCCGAAGGGGTCGGCAGGGGTCTGGGGCGCCGCCTGTCCGTGTCGCCACAGCGCTGGAGTAGGAACGATCGGGTTCCCTGGTGCTTTCGCGGACCTTATGCCCGTTTGAGCAGTCTATCGATGTGTTCCTCGACTGCACCCAGGTCGTTGGGCAGGGAGGCGTACCGCTCCGGTCGTCCGAGCAGGTCAGCGAGCCGGTCGGGCAGCGGCGGCCGCACCCCGGTGGCCTCCTCGACTGCGTCGGGGAACTTTGCGGGATGGGCCGTGGCCAGGGCCACGATCGGGATGGCCGGGTCGCGCCGGGTGCGGAGGGCGGCGCCGACGCCGATGGCGGTGTGGGGGTCGATGAGGATCCCGGTGCGGTCGTGAACGTCGCGGATCACGGCCCTGGTCTCGTCATCGTCGAACCGCGCGCCGTCGAAGGTCTCGCTGACGGCCTCGGCTCGCGTCGCTCCGACGTCGGCTCTGCCCTCGGCCCTGAACGTCGTCATCAGCTCGACGACCGCCGCGCCGTCCCGGTCGTACAGCTCGAACAGGAGTCGCTCGAGGTTCGACGAGACCTGGATGTCCATGGCCGGGCTGATGGTCGCCACGACCTCCTCGACCTGCAGCACGCCAGAGGCGAGCCAGCGGGTGAGGACGTCGTTGCGGTTGCTGCCGACGACGAGCTGCGGGATGGGCACGCCCATGTGCCTCGCGCACCAGCCCGCGAGCACGTTGCTGAAGTTGCCGGACGGGACGGAGAACGCGACAGGGCCGCCGCCGAGCTGCTGCGCCGCGGTCACGTAGTAGACGATCTGGCCCAGCACCCGCGCCCAGTTGATCGAGTTCATGGCGGAGAGCCGCACGCGGTCGCGGAAGGGCTCGTCGGCGAACATCGCCTTGAGCAGGTCCTGGCAGTCGTCGAAGGTCCCGTCGACCGCGACGTTGTGCACGTTGGGCGCGTCGACGGTGGTCATCTGCCGGCGCTGCACGTCCGACACGCGACCCGCGGGGTGCAGCACGACGATGTCGAGGTTGGCGCGGCCGACGCAGGCCGCGATCGCGGCGGAGCCCGTGTCGCCGGAGGTGGCGACGACGATCGTGGCTCGCTCGCCGCGCCGCGTGAGCTCGTGGTCGAACAGGCGCCCGACGAGCTGGAGCGCGACATCCTTGAACGCCAGGGTCGGCCCGTGGAACAGCTCGAGCAGCCACACGCCGTCACCCAGCTCGACCAGCGGGCAGACGTCCGGGTGGTCGAAGGTTGCGTACGCGTCGTGCACGATCGCGGCGAACGCATCACGGTCGATCGAGCCCTCGACGTAGGGCCACATGACGTCGACCGCGACGTCGGCGTAGGGGCCGGGCACGCGCCAGGTGGGTTGGAGCGACGGCCAGGTCTCCGGCACGTAGAGGCCGCCGTCGCGCGCCAGTCCCGCGAGCAGGACGTCGCCGAACCCCAGGACCGGCGCTTCGCCGCGCGTCGAGACGTACTTCACGGCTCAGTCGGTGCCGATGACGCGCAGCACGCTGCCGATGCGGTCGACGGCTTCGAGCTCGCGCAGGTCGCGCAGGCAGGCCTGCACGTCGCGCTCGCGTGCGAGGTGGGTGATGAAGATGAGGCGGGCCTCGTCGCCCAGCCCCTCCTGCTCCATCGACCGGATGGAGACATCGTGCGCGCCGAAGACGCCGGCAACCGATGCGAGCACGCCAGGCCGGTCGGCGACCTCGAGGTTGAGGTAGTACGCCGACACCAGCTCGTCGATGG
>CAYSAC010000466.1:0-2747 GCA_964428815.1 uncultured Acidimicrobiaceae bacterium
TTGTCCAAGTCCTTGCCCTGCGCCGGTGACACGCTGGGCTTTGAATCGTCTCGTGTTTCTATCCTGAACTCGCTCTGGAGTGGCCTGAGGATCGAGGCTAATCGATATCGGCTCTCGTTTCCTGCAGGTCCAGGCGTGCGAGAGCTCCTCCGGCGTGCGGTGCGGCTGCACGTGCCGCACCACGCGGCCGAGGGCGAGATCCACCGGGGATGGCGCGTCGGTGATCCCCGAGCCACCGGTGCCCGAGCCCGTCCTTCCGGACCCCCCACCCCCGATGCCGGAGCCGTCGCCCCCCGAGCCGGGGCCACCAGGACCTGACCTGGAGCCGGTGCAGCGGGATGCAACGACGAGCGGAGCTGCGGATGGCCCGCTGTGAGGTCTGCGGCAACGACTACGACGAGTCCTTCGATGTCACTGCCGCGGGCGTGCGGCACGCGTTCGACAGCTTCGAGTGCGCCATCCACCGAATGGCGCCGGTCTGCGAGCACTGCTCCTGCAAGTTGATCGGCCATGGAGTCGAGGTCGATGGGCGCTTCTACTGCTGTGCGCACTGCGCGCGCGAGGCCGAGGCCACGGCCCGCCGTGGCGGACGGGTTCTCTGACTCAATCTCCGACCACGGGAACGTCTCGAGCTCGCGGCACGTTCGCAGCCGTCGAGAAACTCGTCCTCGGTAGTGAGGTGAGCTACGCGTTGGCTGGTGCGGTGCTGATGTCGGCGAGCGCGGAGTCGGGATCTCGGGCGCTGGCGAGGTCGCCGAGCGACACGATCCCGACTGGCTTGCCTGCGTCGACCACGGGCAGGCGGCGCAATGCCTGTTGGCGCATCAGCCGGAACGCATCGGCGACGCTGTCGGTGGGACCGAGTGTGACGAGGGCTCGGCTGCAGATCTGCGCTAGCTGAGCTGTGTTTGGATCGAGCCCCACGGCGACAGCACGGATGGCGATGTCTCGGTCTGTCACGATGCCGTACACGTTCTGATTCGCGTCGATCACGACGACGTCGCCGATGGCGGCCTCACGCATCGCTCTGGCGGCCTGGGCAACTGTCGTTGTCATGGGGAACGCGATCGGATCCGCGGTCATCACCTCTTGGACGTTCTGTTCCATGGCATCTCCCTCTCGTCGTCGACCCCGTACGCCTCTCGTTCGGCGTCCGCCCGGTCCCTAGCGAGCGTCGGTCACCGATCATCGGTGTCCTGGCGCAAGACGAGGGTGACGGGGGCCGCGCCGTTGCCGCTGACCGCCAGGGACACATCGAGTTCGGCGTCGGCGAAAGGCTCCACGACGTCCGCGGCGACGAACACCTTGGCGCCGTGCTGCTCATCGACCAGATCGCCGTCATCGGGTCCGTCAGTGAAGTCGATCTGGACGCCCAGCTCCCCCGCCGGCGCCGGTGCGCCGGACACGCGGATCCCGTAGTCGAGAGGGATCCGGTACTGGCGTTTGGCAGCGTCGAGAACCATCACAGCGGCCTCGCTCAGGTGCAACATGGCGCCTCCGAACTCTCTCACCGACCATACCAGTAGGTCGACAGATGCGGCTTCGGGTGCTCCCGACGTACCGACACGACTCGAAACTGGCGGCGTTCCCCAAGCACGAACGCCAGGCCGAGCATGTCGATCTCTAGTCGTTGTGCCCTGCCAGGTTGGTGACTCGACTGGCGGGTGGTCCGCCGATGGTGACGAGGAGGCAGGGCAGCGAGTGCTCGATGGCTACCTGCAACGGATCACGGAGCTGCCGGGCGACTGGACTTGGTACAACGCGCCCGTGTCAGCGCGGTGGGACGGACCTTCTCGCTACACGCTGGTGCAACTCACCCGGATCCACCACAGCGCGGTCCAGTCCTCGTCGTAGTGGTCTGCCAGCAGCGCGGCTGCCGCGTTGGTCCTGAGGTTCCGAAGACGTTGGAGCGCCACGGTGGTCTTGGGCTTGTCGTCCACCGCTGAGTACACGACCTCGCCTGCCAGAGCGAAGCAGCACACGACGATGTGCGGCCGTCCGTCGGTCCGCACCGTGCCCAGCCGGCCGACCCTCGCCGCCGCCAGCTGCCCCCGCATCGTGGCCTCGTCCACGACTCCGACGGTACGCGAGCGTCTCGCAGGCTGTGGGAGCATCCGTGTCGCACGCCACCCGCGGAGGGAGGGGCCATGCCTGTCGAGTTCGCCGAGGTCGTCGAGAGGATCACCGACGCTTCCCGCAAGGTGGAGGCCGACGCAGGCGCCTCACCGGTCCTGGTTGCCGTAGTCCGGGAGTTCCGGAACAAGCTCGCGAAGGCGGAGGGGCACGTGGTCGACGGCGTACCCGCCCGAGACGCGGTGATCGAGCTGGAGCAGGCCGGCGACAGCGCCAAGGCCGCAGCCGAGGCTGACACGCGGTTGGCTCCCGAAGTCCGTGAGTCGGTGCTCGCCGCGCATCTCGCGATCTGCAAGCTGAAGGCCGGTGCCTGACACCCGCTGATCAACAACGCACTCGAGGAGTTGACCCATGGCCGGTCTCGCGATCATCACTGAAGCTTGCATCGACGTGAAGGATCGAGCCTGCGTTGATGTCTGCCCCGTGCAGTGCATCTATGAGTTCGATCCGCAGAAGAACGTGCTGTTCTCCGAGGACGAAGCGGGCAGCGGGACCATCGAAACCACGCACACACCCAATCCCGACGCGATCGGTGTCTTCGGCGACAGCATCCTGTACGTGAACCTCGAGGAGTGCACGTCTTGCACGGCGTGCTATCAGCCCGACGTCTGTCC
>CAYSAC010000467.1:0-2734 GCA_964428815.1 uncultured Acidimicrobiaceae bacterium
CGCTGCGGGCGGCCCGATTCTGGGCCGCCCGGCGCTGCTTCGATGGTTGCCGCTTGGAAGGCATCCCCAAACGCTAGGCGGGGGTGCCGCCGCTGCGGCAATCAGCTACCGCTAGATGCGGGTGTCTATGGTGCGGTCCTCGACCACGTCGACGCGCTGCTCGACGACACGCCCGCGACGAGCGCCGTCGCGGTTCATGGCGTAGAGGAGGAGAGAGATGATCGAGACGGCGGCGCCGGCCACGATCAGGATGGTTCCGACGGTGTCGATGCTCACGCCCTCGAGGCTGGCGTTGATGGCGTACTTGAGGATGGCGCCGACCGCCATGAGGAAGATGCCTGCTCCGATGCCCATTTCGTGGTGCCTCCTGGTTGGGTGTCGGAGACGTCGCTACCCAGCGTGGTCGCCCGGCTAACTCACGCGAGCGCGCGGCGGAGTCGAGCATGCAGCGCGGCGACGCCACCTTCGTGCCGCGGGCTCAGCTCGCCGGTCTCGTAGACGCCGGCGTCGAGGTTGCGTTGCACGGCCTCGACGATGCGCCGGTCCTCCGCGAGCAGCTGCACCGATGTGGCGATCGACGCCTCGACATCGCCGCCGCCCGGGCGGAACAGGTAGGTGTAGGCGACCGTCGTGCGGACCGGACCGAGCGGCAGGAACCGTTCCACGTTCATGCCGTCCGGATAGACGTTGAGCGCGAGGTTCGGCCAGTGCCACAGCCAGCGCCCCGCGACGGGTGAGCCATCGCGCGGGGGTGCCGAGCAGGCACCAGGCACCGTCGTCTGCGACATCGACCTTGTACCGCTTGACGTCCACCTGCTTCGTCAGGTCGGGGTGGACGAGTGGCAGGTGGTAGCCCTCGAGGTAGTTGTCGGCGTAGGCCTTCCAGTTGCACTCGAGGTCCTCGCTGCGGTCCTCGGCCTCGGTGAAGGACTCGATGGGGAACCCCGCACACTCGTCTGCGAAGCCACCAAGCCAGTCGAGCAGCGGCGGGGCGGCGCCATCGGGATTGGCGAACACGAGACCTCGCCAAGTGTCCACCGCGACCGGCCACAGCCCGGCGTCGGTGGGGTCGGCGCCGAAGTCGCGCGCGCTCCGCAGCGCGCCGTCCAGCTCGTACACCCAGCCGTGGTACCGGCAGACGAACGTCCCTCCGCAGCTGCCGGTCCCGTCCCACACGAGCGGCCCAGCGCGGTGTCGGCACACGTTGTGGAAGGCGCGCCGCACGCCGTCCTCGTCCGCCACGACCACGAGCGGCCAGCCCGCGATCGTCGTCGCCACGTAGTCACCCCGCTGCTGCAGCTGCGCGCTGTGCCCGACGTAGTGCCACGACGCCGCGAACACGACCTCGCGCTCGCGCCGGTAGACGGCGGGGTCTGAGTACCACGAGGCCGGCAGCGTCTCCACCCCGGCATTCTTGCGGCAGATATCGACGGCGGATTCAATCGGTGGGCGCAACGCCCCAGCGCTGCGCGCCTTCGGCGGGCGCCCACATCGTGGCGTTGCCTTGCGCAGGACACCACACCCGCGACAAGCGAAGGACACCGTGCCTGGGCTGGTCGACAGCGCCAGCGCCGGAGGTTCGGGGCAGGGACCGTCGAGATCGGATGGCTGGTGCCCCCAACCTCGACGCCACGCGAGGTTCGGGGCACCACACGCCCGAATCGACCATCCCATGCCCCCAACCACTCGTTCGCACAGCTGTTGCGACGATGCCTAGAACCCGCCGACGGTCTTCGTCGACAACTGCCACAAGAACCGCTCAGCGGAAGTCGCGGCTCTTGGTCGGGGCGCCGAGCGGGAGCGGTTCGAGCTTGTCGGCGATGATGTTGATGACGCCCTCTGCCCGCTCGAGGCGGCCGCGGACGAGCATCGCCGGGGCGGCACGGGCGACGTGGCGGTGGTGGGCCCAGCAGCCCTTGGACACCACGACGTTGATGAGACCGGTCTCGTCCTCGAGGTTGAGGAACGTCGTTCCTGATGCGGTGGCCGGCCGCTGGCGGTGGGTGACGACGCCGGCGACGAGCACGCGCTCGCCCGCTGGCACGCCGGGCAGCCCGGCCGCCGGCACCACGCCGATGGCGTCGAGGTGCTCGCGGATGAACCGGGTCGGGTGGCCCTCCGGTGACACGCCGGTCGCCCAGAGGTCGGAGCGGGCCTCCTCGGCCGGTCCCATCAGCGGCAGCGGTGGCGCTTCGACGCCGGTGACCACGCCGGCCAGCTTGTCGGCGCCGCCCTGAGCGACAGCGCCGGCGGCCCACAGGGCCTGGCGGCGGTCGAGGCCGAAGCAGCCGAACGCGCCAGCGGTGGCGAGTGCCTCGAGCTGGGGCAGTGACAGCGGGACGCGGCGGGCGAGGTCCTCCATGTCGCGGTACGGGCGGCCCATCGCGATCTGCTCGGCGAGGTCCTCGCCGATGCCGCGCACGTAGGACAGGCCCAGCCGCACGGCAGGCCCGCCCCTGCCCCAGTCCCCCGGCGGGTCGTCGATGCCAGCCGCGTCACGGTGGGAGCCGGGCTCGAGCAGCGCGACGTCTGACGACGCGTTGAGGTCGGGGATGTGCACCTCGGTGCCGTGGCGGCGCGCGTCCTGCACGAGGGTGTGCGGCGAGTAGAAGCCCATCGGCTGCGCGTTGAGCAGCGCGGCGCAGAACGCGGCCGGGAAGTACCGCTTGATCCACGACGACGAGTAGACGAGGTAGGCGAAGCTCACCGAGTGGCTCTCGGGGAAGCCGTAGTT
>CAYSAC010000468.1:0-2720 GCA_964428815.1 uncultured Acidimicrobiaceae bacterium
CCCGACGGCGAGACGCCTTGCGCGAGCAGCCACCGGTACGCGGTGACCGCGTCCTCCACCGCGGCGGGGTGCGGGTGCTCCGGCGCGAGCCGGTAGTCGACGTTCAGCACGCGCAGCTCTGACGCCGCGGACAGGAGCGCGGCGAGGCGGCGGTGCGTGTTGAGTGAGCCGATGGTGTACCCGCCACCGTGGAGGTAGAGGAGCACCCGGGTCGCGTCCGCGCCAGGCATGCCAACCCACTCCGCCGGCACGCCGCCAGCGTCGACCGGTTCCGTCTCGACCCCTTCGGGCATTGGCGCGAGGTCGGCGAGCAGCTCCATTCCGGCGCGGCGCTCGTCGAGGGTCGTCCGCTCGGGTCGGGCGCGGATCGTGTCGATGATCGTTTGCAGCTCTGGGCCCGGCATGGCCGTCGAGGCTACGGCGCGCTAGCGGAGCGCGCCGGGACGGCGGCGGTGCCGGTTCGCCCAGCACGGGTGGTGCCAGTGGCGCCGCAGGTCTGGCGCCTCGACCGGCACGACGACGAGGTGCCCGGTGCCCGGTTCGATGTCCTGGTTGCAACCAGGACAGAGGTAGCGCTTGGTGGCGTCGTAGGGCTGGACGCGGTGGACCTCGACTTCCTGCTCGTCCACCTCTAGCCGAACAGCGCCCAGAGAAGGAGCGCGAGGCAGACGACCAGCGCGGCGGCGACCATGACGTAGTCGGCCGGTGAGCGGCGGTGCTGCCGGTGCGGGTTGAAGCCCATGGGCCTCAGTACTAGCGGACGGCGATGACCGTCCGGTAGCCGAACACGAACGGCACCGGCTCGTGACCGATGACGCGCCGCGCGATCTCGTCGAGCCGGTCGAGGCCGAGCTCGGCCTCTGTGTGACCGGCGGTGAGCACGTTGGCCACGAAGGCCTGGCTGCGGAGCAGGTCGGCGAAGCGCTGACCGTCCCCGTTCTCGACCGAGCTGATCTCGAGCCGGCGCGCGTAGGGAAACAGCCCGCTCGCCTGCACCCTCTCGAGGTGAGCCTCGGCGGGCCAGTTGGCTTGCCCGGCGTCGAGCGCCTCGTCCCGCTCGATGCGCTTTGCCACCTCGCGCACCTCCCACCACGCCGCCTCGGCCTCCCAGTGCACCGCCGGCGGCCACACCGCGTTGTACGCGCTGAACACGCCGCCCGGGCGGAGGAGTCGAGCGACCTCGGGCAGGGTCGCCTCCGGGTCCATCCAGTGAAACGACTGCGCGCACGTCACCACGTCGGCGACCCCGTCGGGCAGACCGGTGGCGTGAGCGAACCCGACGACCAGCTCAGCCGCGCCGCCGGTCCGGGCCGTTGCCAGCTCGAGCATCGCGGGCTGCGGGTCGACGCCGATGATCCGCGACGCTCGCCCGATCCAAGCCGCGGTGCTCAGGCCGGTCCCGCACCCGAGGTCGACGACGACGGGACGGTCGGTGCCGGCCAAGCGCGGGAGGAGGTCGAGCAGCACCGTCGGTGGACTCGGTCGCACCCGGTCGTACAGGGGCGCGACAGCTGAGAACCGATCGGCGTTGGCTTGCAGGTCCGGCACGGGACGAGTGTCGTGCAGCCTCCCCGCGGTCAGATCCGCCAGTCGACGCGGGGCCTGGCTGTCGGCGCTCAGCCGATCACGCCACCGATCGCGCTTGGGAGCCGGGTCTGGAAGTCGAGCACGCCGACCCACGCGGGTCGCACCGCCATGCGCGTCATCACGACGCCGGGCTGGTCGACCTGGGTGAGGAACGCGGTGCCGCCCTCCTCGCCGAGGTAGCGCTTCGCCGCCAGCGCGTATTCGGGTACCACGCCGTCGACGTTCGTGATCGACACCTGCCCGCGCACGAGGAGGACATCATGGGGAAAGCCCTCGGTGTCGATCGTGATGGCGACGTCGGGGCGCTGCGTGAGCGCCTTGACCTTGGGTCCGGTCGCCATGCTCGCCATCACGAGCTCGTCGCCGGTCCAGTGGAACCAGATCGGCACGACCCGCGGCGTGCCGTCGGTCCACGCGTAAGCGAGGCGTGCGGGCACGGTCGACGCGAGCAGCGTCCTCGCCGTGTCGGTGTCGAGCAATGCCAGGTCTCCCTGCGCCAGTGCCATGGCCGTCCCCCCAGTCCGCCGAGCGTGCCGCCGACTGTACCGCGGGGTCAGCTGGTCACCTCGAGCGGACCCTTCGATGTCACACCCCCTCCGTATCCTCGTGACATCGGTGGCTCCGGCCGCCCTCCCGTTCCGCAGAACAGGAAGGCGCCCCGTGCTCGCCACCATCCCGTCCGCGACGCTGCTCGGCGTCGAGGGCCGCCCGGTCACCGTCGAGGTCTACGAGTCGAACGGCCTGCCCGGCTTCACCGTCGTCGGCCTGCCCGACAGCTCCTGCCGCGAGGCGCGCGACCGCGTGCGTGCCGCGCTGCAGTGCTCCGACCTCATCTATCCGCTCCGCCGCATCACGGTGAACTTGGCGCCGTCGGGCCAGCGCAAGGGCGGGTCCGGTCTCGACCTGCCGATCGCCATCGGGCTGCTCGTCGCGTCGGGTCAGGTCCCGGCCGAAGCGGTCGCGGGCACGGCCTTCCTCGGCGAGCTCGGTCTCGATGGCAGCATCCGGCCGGTGACCGGTGTGGTGCCGCTCGTCGCCGCGCTCGACGCGCCTGTCGCGGTCGTGCCCGCCGCCTCCGCGGCGGAGGCCGCCGTCATCGGCCGCCATGAGGTGCGCCCGGTGCGCTGGCTCCG
>CAYSAC010000469.1:0-2719 GCA_964428815.1 uncultured Acidimicrobiaceae bacterium
ACCGACCACGTCATCGAGTCGTTCCGGAACGACCTGTGGCCCGGCTACAAGACGAGCGCGGGCATGCCACCTGAGCTGCTCGCGCAGTTCCCGCTGGTCGAGGAGGCTCTCGCCGCCGCCGGCTTCGTCGTGTGGCCGATGGTCGAGCACGAGGCTGACGACGCGCTCGGCGCGGCAGCTGCGATGGCAACCGACGATCCCCGGGTCGATCGCGTCATCATCTGCACGCCCGACAAGGACCTCGGCCAGTGCGTCGGCGGCAAGGTCGTGCAGCTCGACCGTCGCCAGCAGAAGCTCTTCGACGTCGACGGCGTGGTCGCCAAGTTCGGCGTCCTGCCCGAGTCGATCCCGGACTGGCTGGCCCTCGTCGGCGATTCCGCAGACGGGTTCCCCGGCATCCCGGGATGGGGCGCGAAGTCCGCGTCCGCGGTGCTGGCCCGCTGGCTGCACCTCGAGTCGATCCCGGTCGACCCCCTCGAGTGGGACGCAGGCGTGCGTGGTGCGGCGAAGCTCAACGCGAACCTCCGCGCCGAGTACGAGCACGCGCTGCTGTTCCGCCGGATCGCGACGATCGAGCGCGATGCGCCCGTTTCCACCTCGGTCGACGAGCTGCGGTGGTCGGGGCCGACCGATGCGTTCCCGGAGCTGTGCGCCCGCCTCGACGCCGACCGCCTCGTGGGACGGGCCATCGCGATCGCGCGGAAGCGGTCAAACTGACCTGATGCGACGGATCTTGGCGGTGCTGGCCGTGGCGACGCTGATTGTCACGGCGTGCGGCGACGACGAGGAGGAGGCGGCGGCGCCGGTCGGCACGGACACGACCACGCCGACGATCGCGTCCACGGTGACCACCGAACCAGCTGCCCTCGGCGACAGCGACGACACCGGCAAGAGCGAGCTCGAGGACGGACGGCACTTCGGCTACTGGGACACCTTCGAGATCGGCGACACCATCGCCTTCGGCGAGTTCGACCTCGCCTACTTCCTCACCGGCGCTGAGGCCGAGACTGCCGCGGCCGAGCACGGTGACGAGGTCAACAACGACTACTACATCGTCAACGACAACCCGAAGCTGCGCACCCTCATCGCGCGCGGTGACACCGAGGTGCTCGTGCTCGCGAGCCAGGGCTCACCCGATCAGGTCGCGTCGAACGTTGCCGACTTCGCGGTGGACCGCCACGAGAACGCCGGCTTCTGGGTGACGATCGATGCCGGCATCGTCACCAAGATCGAGGAGCAGTACCAGCCCTAGCGGTACAGACAACTAGAGCGCGCCCCATCCGCGAGGTCAGGCGAAGATGTCGCGCAGCTCGACTGGCGCGACGACCTCGAGCTGGTCGTAGGTGCAGCTCGACGGGTCGCGGTCGGGACGCCACCGCACCAGCCGCGAGGCATGGCGGAACCGCTCCCCTTGCATGTGCTCGTACGCGACCTCGGCAACGAGCTCGATGCGCAGCGGCTCGAAGGAGAGGTCCTTGCCCTCGTTCCACCGGCTCAGCCCGCCGGGCATCCGGCCTTCCGTCGCCGCCTGGGCCTGGGCGTCGGCCCACTCGCCCCACGGGTGGTCGGCGAGGTCGGCGTCGCGGTATGGCGCGATCTCGTCGACGAGCTCCTTGCGTCGAGCAGCGGTGAAGCTGGTCGCGACGCCGACGTGGTTGAGGTTGCCGGCGCCGTCGTAGAGGCCGACCAGCAGCGAGCCAACGCCCTCGCCGTCCTTGTGCCAGCGGAACCCGGCCACGACGCAGTCCGCGGTCCGCTTGTGCTTCACCTTCCACATCACCCGCTTGTCGGGGCAGTACGCGAGGTCGGGTGCCTTGGCGACGACGCCATCGAGGCCGGCGCCCTCGAAGCGGCTGAACCAGTCCTCCGCGACGTCTCGGTCGCCGGTGAGCGGCGTGAGGTGCACGTGCTCGTGCTCGCCGTCGACGGCGGCTTCGAGCAGGCGGCGCCGCTGAGCGAACGGCGCCGCCATCAGGTCGTCGTCGCCGACAGCCAGGAGGTCGAACGCGACGAACGACGCCGGAGTCTCGGCTGCGAGCTTGTTGACCCTCGATGCAGCCGGGTGCAGGCGGTTCTGCAGCACGTCGAACTCGAGCCGGCCGTCGATCGACACGACGATCTCGCCGTCGAGGACGCACCGCGGCAGCAGTGCTTCCTGCAGCGAGGTCACCAGCTCGGGGAAGTAGCGGGTGAGCGGCTTCTCGTTGCGACTGCCCAGCTCGACCTCGTCGCCGTCCTTGAAGACGATGCAGCGGAAGCCGTCCCACTTCGGCTCGAACAGCCATTCGTCGCCGGGCGGCAGGCCGTCGATGGCCTTCGCGAGCATCGGCTTGACCGGCGGCATGACGGGGAGGCGCACGGCTGTCCACGCTACGACTCGTGGGGGTTGGGTCGCCCCTGGGCCCGCAACTACCCTCGCGCCCGATGAGCGAGCACCCCATGAGCGAGCGGCTGAGCGAGCTGGAGAAGCGCAAGGAGCAGGCGCGGCACGCCGGCTCCGAGCGGGCCGTCGAGCGCCAGCACGGCAAGGGCAAGCTGCTCGCCCGCGAGCGCATCGAGTACCTCCTCGACGACGGCTCGTTCCACGAGCTCGACATGCTGGCCCGCTCCCGCGCTCCCGAGGCCACCGATCGCCCCTACACCGACGGCGTCGTCACCGGGTGGGGCACGATCGACGGCCGCAAGGTGTTCATCTTCAGCCAGGACTTCACCGTGTTCG
>CAYSAC010000470.1:0-2714 GCA_964428815.1 uncultured Acidimicrobiaceae bacterium
GTCGACGGCGTTGTCGACGACCTCGTAGACGAGGTGGTGCAGGCCGCTCGGACCGGTCGAACCGATGTACATGCCGGGGCGCTTGCGGACCGCTTCCAGGCCCTCGAGGACCTGGATGTCCTTGGCACCATAGGAGTCGTCAGGCGACATGAGCGCGACCTTCCGGAGACGTTTGATTCAGCCCGCTGCTGCGGTGGTGCTCGGGATGCCAGCGGAGGAGGAAAAGTGCTGGTCAGAGCCCCGAATCACGATGATGAGATTCTACCAGAGGGGTACGACGTTCCCTGCCCACCGATCCGGTCGGACCACCCGAAAATGACCCCTTCGGGCCATCGACCCAAACAGGGCTTTCCGCGAGGCTGACGGGGCATCAGAACGGGGGTCCTGAGCGGCTGGGCGGTGGGCGGGATGAGTCGAGATGAGTGAGGAGACCGAGCTCGACGAGCTGTGGTCGGCGCGCGCTGGCGACCGACCGTCGCGCGCCGACCGGACCGACGAGACCGAGCGCATCGCGCGCGCCGCGGCGGGTGACCGGCACGCAGCCGCGGGCCTCGTCGATCGCCATCGCCAGGCGTGCTGGCAGATGGCTGTGGTCGCGAGCCTCGACGTTGACGCTGCCGTGGACGCGGTCGAGGTGGCGTGGGCGCGTGCCATCGTCAGCCGCGGCGGCGCACTGAAGTGGCCGCTGCGACGGCGGCTGCTCCACGAGGCGCGGCGCGCCGCGGTCGACCTCCAGCACAGCCTGCTCGCCGAGCTCGACCTGACGGCGGGACCGGAGCGCGGACCGTTCGGCGCGGAGGGCGACATCTCGCTGGCGGTGCCGACGTTCACGCTGCTGCCCGAGGCGCAGCGCTCGGCGTGGTGGATGGTGCAGGTGGAGAAGGTGCCGACCCGCGAAGTGCCGCCGCTGCTCGACCTGCCCGCGCTGTCCGGGATGACCCTCACCCTCGACGCCGGTGACGCGATGCGGTCGCGGATGCTCGAGGCCCAGCACCGCAGCGTCGCCGGCGACTGCCGGCGCGCCGTCCCCCGGTTCGCGACGTACCTCGACGGCGAGCTGCCCGACGCCGACGTCGGCGTGCTGCACCGCCACCTCGACGCGTGCGCGGGCTGCGTGCAGCGCTTGGACGGCGTCGACGACCCGATGGCTGTGCTCGTCGACCGCATCGCCCTGGCGCCCGCAGAGCTCGACGCGCGGCTGCTCGACCTGCTCCTACCAGAGGACTAGCTGGGCGGGAGGCGTCCAGCACCGCCGGCGTCGCGGGCTAGCTGCTGCGGGACCCGGGGCGTCGCTTGCGGCCCTCAACCCGCACCTCCACCGAGCGCACCCGGCCGGGGCCGATCAGCTCGGCCAGCTTGGCCACGAGCTCGGTCTCGAGGAACCGTATGTGGGTGGCCATCGCCGGCTCATCGGTGGCGATCACGAGGACGCCGCCATCGATGGAGGCGGGACGGGTGCGGGCCGCCATGCCCTCCCCCACGACCTCGGCCCACCGATCGAACACCTGGTGCACGCCGCTCGCCTCCGGTGCGCCCATCCCCCGCAGCACGTTGTCGAGCACGCCGCCGACCGGCTCGGGGTCGCGGCCCCGATCACCCGGCAGCGGTCTCCACGGCATCAGAGAGGCCGTAGCGTCGAGGGAAGCGCCAGCGACGAGATGCAGGCCAAGCGAGCGCCAGCGAGCGAGTCCAGCAGGCATGGCATCGCCGTCACTCTCGCACGACACGGCCGTCAGTGATGCGCAGGACCGCGTCGGGCGCCGCTCCCGGCGGAAGGCCACTCGCGCTGGTGAGGACGGTCTGGCCAGGCGGCAGGTTGGCGAGCAGCGCCGCGCTGCGGTCGGGGTCGAGCTCGGAGAACACGTCGTCGAGCAGGAGCACAGGGCTGGACCCCGTCGCGTCGGTGACGACCTGGTGCGCCGCCAGCCGCAGCGCGAGCGCGAGCGACCGCTGCTCACCCTGGGACGCGTGGGTGCGCGCCGGCAGCGCGCCGATGGCGAGGTGCACGTCGTCTCGGTGGGGGCCGACAGTGGACACGCCGCGCCGGAGGTCGTCGCGGCGCGCCGCGGCAAGCGCCTCGGCCAGGTCGCCGGTCCACGAGCGCTCGTAGGACGCAGTCACATCGGCCGGGCGCTGCGCCACGGTGTCATAGGTGCGGCACAGGATCGGCGAAACGCGGTCGAGCAGCTCGGCACGCGCGCTGACGAGCGCAGCGCCGGATGCCGCGAGCTTCGCGTCCCACACATCGAGGGTCACCGCGACGTCGTCGGTCAGCCGGCCGCCTGACTGCTTGAGCAGCGCGTTGCGCTGGCGCAGGACCTTGTCGACGTCGCCCTGCAGCGCGTCGTTGCGTGGATGGAGCGCGACCAGCGCCTCGTCGAGGTAGGCGCGGCGGCCGGCCGGTGCGCCCTTGACCATCACGAGGTCGTCGGGTGCGAAGACGCTGACGCGCACCACGCCGAGCAGGTCGCGCGCGCGGCGCAGCGGCTGACGGTTCACCTGCACGCGGTTGCGACCGCTAGCGACGAGCTCGGCCTCCAGCAGCACATCCCGGCCCTCGCGCTCGCCCGCGGCCCTGATCACGGCCCGATCGGCGCCGCGACGCACGAGGGCGTCGTTCGGCACGCCACGGAACGAGCGCAGCGTCGCCAGCCAGGACAGCGCCTCGAGGAGGTTGGTCTTGCCCTCGCCGTTGTCGCCCAGGAGCGCGGTGA
>CAYSAC010000471.1:0-2713 GCA_964428815.1 uncultured Acidimicrobiaceae bacterium
CGGCGACGGCTATCGTCGGCACGGTCATGAGCCCCCACGGACGCATCGGCCTGGTCCCGCCGCGGTTCGGCACGGAGGTCGTGGGCGGGGCGGAGGCGGTGGTCGCGGAGGCGGCCAGGGGCTTCGCCGCTCGGGGCTACGACGTCGAGATCCTTACGACGTGCGCGCGCGACCACTTCAGCTGGGCTAACGAGTACGAGCCCGGCGTGACCGAGGTCGACGGCATGACGCTGCGGCGCTTCCCGACGGTCACCGACACCCCGCGCGCCGAGCGGCAGGCGATCGCCGCCGCGATCCACGCCGGGCACCCCGTCGACCTCACGATGCAGATGCGGTGGATCAACGACGACCTCCGCGTGCCAGAGCTCTGGCACCACCTCCTCGACCACGCCGAGGACTACCGCGCGCTCGTGTTCGCGCCGTACATGTTCTGGACGACGTTTGCGTGCGGCCAGGTCGCGCCGGAGCGCACCATCCTCATGCCGTGCCTGCACGACGAGCCAGAGGCCTACCTCGAGGTCTTCCAACCGCTGTTCAACGGGGCGCGCGGCCTGTGGTTCCTCTCGGAGCCAGAGCGCGACCTCGCCGATCGCATCTACCGGCTGCCCGCCAGCCACGCGGTGACGGGTGCAGGCGTCGACATCCCGTCCTCCTACGACCCTGAGCGCTTCCGCAAGCGCCATGGCATCGACGGGCGGTTCGTGCTCTACGCCGGCCGGCGCGAGGGCGGCAAGCGATGGGAGTGGCTGCTCGACGCGTTCGCGGCGGCGGTGCGACAGCAAGACCTCCCGTTCTCGCTCGTCACGTTCGGGACCGGCGACGTGCACCCGCCCGCTGACATCGCCGACCGCGTCATCGATCTCGGCTTCGTGGACGAGTCCGATCGCAACGACGCGTTCGCGGCGGCTGATGCGTACGTGCAGCCGAGCGCGTACGAGAGCTTCTCCCGCACCGCGATGGAGACCTGGCTCGCGGGCACGCCGCTGATCGCGTACGGGGCGAGCGCTGTCGTCAGCTGGCATTGCGAGCGCTCGGGCGCAGGGCTGACCTTCGACGACGAGCACGAGCTCGCGCAGTGCCTGCGGTTCGTCGCCGACGAGCCCGACGCGGCGCGCGAACTTGCAGCCCGCGGTCGCGAGTACGTGCTGGCAAACTACCGGTGGCCCGACGTGCTGGACCGCATGGAAGCGACGTTGGATCTCTGGCTGCCGGCATGAGGATCCTCATGGTCACGCCGTATCCGCCCGTGCGCGACGGCATCGGCGCGTACGCGGTGCAGCAGGTGAAGCGCCTGCGCTCGGAGGGCCACGACGTCGAGGTGCTCTCGCCGGGGCCGTCGGCTGCTCATCACCACCTCAACCTGCGGGGCTGGCGGGGACCACTCGCCCTGGCCAAGCGGGTGCGTGGCTACGACAAGCTCATCATCCAGTGGCACCCCGACGTCTTCTACCCGCTGCCCTCCAGCCCGGCCGAGCGCATGGCGATCACGTCAGGGCTCATCGCCGTCATGCATGCCGCGACCGAGGTCGAGGTCCGCGTGCACGAGGTCAACTACGAGCTCGGTCGAGCGCGCACCCCCGAAGGCGCGCTCGCCCGGCGCCTGTGGCGCCTGCCTGACCGCATCGTCGTGCACACCCCGGAGGAGCAGCGCGGCATGACCGAGGCCTACGGCTTGCGACCTGGGCGGGTCGAGCTGGTGGACCACGGCGCTCACTTCCTCGCCCGCACATCAGCCGACCAGGCCGCGGCCCGCGCCCGGCTCGGCCTCGACCCCGATGCCCACGTCTTCCTGTCCATCGGCTTCATCCAGCCCCACAAGGGGTTCGACCGGTCGGTGCGGGCCTTCGCCGGGCTCGACCGGCGAGGCGCGCAGCTGCACGTCGTCGGGTCGGTGCGGGTCGAGGAGCCGGACTTCGTCGCGCACCTCGAAGAGCTGCGCGCGCTCGTCGCCGCCACCCCAGGCGCGCACCTGCACGCGGGCTACCTGAGCGACGAGGCGTTCGACCTCTGGCTCGTCGCCGCCGACACCGTCGTGCTGCCGTACCGGTTCATCTGGTCATCCGGCGTCATGGAACGAGCGCGCCTGTACGGGCGCCAGGTCATCGCGAGCAAGGTCGGCGGGCTGGCCGACCAGGCGCCGGAGGGGACGGTGCTCGTCGAGGACGACGACGCGCTCGCGGCCGCGCTCCGCGACGCGGTCGCGCACCGACCGCTCGTCGCTGATGCCGCGATCGCCCCAGCCGACGACGAGGGGCCATGGCCCAGCGATCGCGACGCGGTGATGGCCGCGGTCAAGAGCCGCGCCGCCGCGCACCGTCCCGTGGCGGCGAAGGCCGCCTCTCTGCCGGCGGAGGAGCTGGCCCGGCGCGCAACTGCCTCGTCGGCCCTGCGCCAGGTGCCCCGGCTCGCACCCCCTGCCCCGGCGTCAGCGAAGTCCGCGTCCGCGCTGGTCAAGCGGCTGGTCCGCAAGCTCACCGCGTGGCAGATCGACCCGCTCGTCGACCAGATCAACAAGCTCCAGGACGCGGCGATTGAAGCCACCGAGGCGAAGGTGGAGCAGGGCGGGGAGCTACGCCGCGAGTGATGCGGGTGGTCGTTGTCGTAGTGGTGTGTCGTCGGCTCGGAACGCCTGCCATCGGCCCTCGACTCGCAGGAGCTTGATGATGCCGCGGTGGACGTGCTTGTGGTGGCGGCTGCAGAGCAGCACGAGATT
>CAYSAC010000472.1:0-2702 GCA_964428815.1 uncultured Acidimicrobiaceae bacterium
ACGATCATGCTGAACGCGGCGTGGTCGGCCGCGTCCGGCTCGGTCCGGCACATGACGGTCGTGTACGCGGCGCGGTTGGCGCCCGTGGTGAACCACTTCCGACCGTTGATCACCCACTCGTCCCCATCCAGCACGGCTGCCGTCTGCAGCTGGGTGGGGTCCGAGCTCGCCACGTCGGGTTCGGTCATCGCGAAGCTGGGCGAGATCTCCGCCTGCACGAGCGGCGCGAGGTAGCGATCGCGCCACTGCTCGTTGGCGTACTTGTGCAGCATCAGCGAGTCCTGGAGCGTGTAGGTGCCGAGCGCGATCTGCCCGTACTCGGACCGGCCTTGGACCTCGTTGACGTACACGTAGTCGAGGAACGGCATGCCGCCGCCGCCCAGCTCCTTCGGGTGGCCGAGGGCCCACAACCCCTCGCTCTTCGCCTCCGCCTGCAGCCGCCGGATGATCAGGCCGGCCTCGTCGCCGCCTTCGTGCAGGGTCTGCTCGATCGGCTCGACCCGCTCGACCATGAAGTCGAGCACCTCCTGGCGGATCGGTCGGACGTGCTCGGGTACCTCGAAGGCGGTCATGGCGTCCTGCTCCTCGTTCGTCGGACCATGGGTGGCCGGTAGCCCGCGGGCGATCGGTCCGAGGACCACATCGCGTAGGGCGCCATCATGAGACCGGCCAGCGCGAGCAGCACCGTGTCGTAGTTGACGCGCCAGCCCGCGTAGGCGCGCCACGCCTGCTCCCTGTCCGCCAGCATCGGGACGCCGGCGGCGGCGAGCTCGTCATAGACGAGGTTGAACTCGTCCTGGCTGATGGAGATCGGCGCGTCGGACGCAGGGTCGGCGTCGTAGTCGATGTCGAAGAAGTCGGCGATGTTGCGCAGCGCGAGGAAGCCGCTGCGGATGCACAGCTCGGCGCGGTAGGTCCTGGGCAGGTCGAGTGCCGACGCTCGCAACGCAGCGGTGTCGAGCACGCAGCCGGCGGCGGTGATCCAGGATCGGCCGTGGTCCTGGCTCCGGAAGAAGTTGAGCGCGCTGTAGCTCGTGTGCGACTCCTCCACCTCCACGAACCAGCGATCCCACTCGACCCAGAGGTCGTCGAGCTGATCGAGCCAGCCGATGCGCTGCGCGCGGACGAGCAGCTGCGCCGGCGACGGCGGCGTCCCGGCGCGGTGCACGAGCTGCGCGACGGTTGCCTCCCGCCGTGAGAACTGGGTGTACATCGTCGGCAGGAACGAGATCAGGAGGGCAACGAGGCCAAGACCGATCGCCGCCTCGGCCACGGACAGCGCGATCGCGGGGCCGTCCTTCTCGAACGCGAAGCCAAGGGTGAGCAGCGACGACCCGCTGATCGACAGCGCCCGGCCAGGGAAGTCGACGCCCACCGCCCAGTACATCGGCGCGAACGCGACGAGGACGACGGCGACCCACACGACCGGAAGGAGCAGCAGGCAGGTGGGCGCGTACCTGGCCATGATGCGATCGGCGTGCTCCCAGGTGCTCGTGTGGTTGACCCGAAGGTCGAAGGCACGGCGGACGACGCGGAAGACCGCCCGGGTCAGCAGGGACGCCTCAGCCCGCGGCACGACCACTGTCTTCATCGCGGAGGTGACCACACCGAGCGCGATGGCAGTCCCCGCGAGGAACGCCAGCACCCGGACCACGATCATCGGTGGCACGCTACGCGGGTGCACCCGGCTGAGCGTGTCCGCATCGTCACCGAGACCGCGCGCGCGGTGCTCGAGCAGCGACTCGACGTCGACATCGGTGCGGCGACGCTCTGTCTCCAGCAGGAGCAGATCGGTGATCGCCTGCGCGGCGATCGCATCGACGTAGCCCGGTTCGAGGCTCAGGAGGTCGCCACGACGCTGCGCCGGCTCGGCGAGCAGATCAGCGATCGCGCGTCAGGCTTGGCCGACCCCGAGGCGCACCGGACGATGGCGCGGGTGCTGGGCGAGCTGGCCCAGACGCTGCGCTAGGCCTGAGGCAATACCTGTCGGATCCAACTTTCGAGGCAATACCTCGCGCATGCGCGAGGTATTGCCTCAGGCCGCGGGCTCGACAGGTATTGCCTCAGGTCTCGGGGTCCGCGGGCTCGGGCTCGTCGTCGCTCGGTGGCGCGTCGGTCTCGGCTGCAAGACGCTCCGCCTTGCGCATCTGGTACGAGGCGACCGTGAGGGCGATCACCGAGGGGACGAACAGAAGGCCGGCTGGCAACGAGGCGAGCACGAGCACGACCAAAGCCGCGATCACGTACCGACGGCTTCGGCGAACTCGTACGCTCCAGAAGCCCATGCCCGCCGCAACCAGTGGCAGCGCGACAGCGACCGGGCCATAGACCTCAAGGAAGCTGTCGCGAAGCGGAGACTCACCTTTCTTCTCCAGTGCATCGATGTCTTCGCTCGACAGCACCTCGCCAGCCTTGTTGACCGGGATGTCGTCGATGGTGAACAGGGTGACCACACCGCCGACCGCAAAGAGGAGAGCGAGCAGAGCGGCGCGGCCGCCTGGGACGTCTCGGTGACCTCGCAGGGCGGCACTGAGCGGGCGAGCCTTCGCTGCTGGCGTCGTGCTCTCGACCGGCTCGTCAGCACTGCTGGGCCTGGCCGCCGCCTCCTCGGCGACGCGAGCGGCGTTCTCGCGCCGCACCGCGAGCGCGCTGCGGGCGGCCCGATTCTGGGCCGCCCGGCGCTGCTTCGATGGTTGCCGCTT
>CAYSAC010000473.1:0-2682 GCA_964428815.1 uncultured Acidimicrobiaceae bacterium
GCTGCGCCTGTTCGCCGCTAGCCAGCGCCGGGCCGACCGCGCCGCGGCGCAGCGGTGGTCGCGCCTCGCGGTGAACTCGCGCCACGTCGCCGCTCGCGTGCAGCGGTGCTGGGGGCGCGACGCAGAGGTGATCCACCCCCCGATCGACACCGACTTCTTCACACCCGACCCGCGGGTCGAGCGCGAGGACTTCTTCCTCCTCGCCGGCCGCATGGTCCCGTACAAGCGCCCGGAGGTCGCTGTGGCGGCTGCCCGCACGGCAGGGGTCAGGCTTGTCGTGGTGGGCGAGGGCAGGGCGAGGGCCGCGGTCGAGGCCGAAGCCGCTGGCGCGGGCGGCGCGGTCGAGCTGCTGGGCGAGGTCGACGCCGTCACCTTCCGCGACCTGCTGCGGCGGTGCCGGGCGCTCGTGTTCCCGGGCGAGGAGGACTTCGGGATGGTGCCGGTGGAGGCGCAGGCGTGCGGCACGCCCGTGCTCGCCCGCCGCATCGGCGGCGTGCTCGACTCCGTGGTGGAGGGCCGCACCGGCGCGTTCTACGACGGCGGCGCCGACGCGCTGGCCGAGGCGATGCTGCGGTTCGACCCCTCGGCCTACGCGCCGGCGGAGATCCGCCGCCACGCGGAGAGCTTCGGGGCGGCGCGATTCCGCGCCACCTTCGCCGCCCTCGTCGAGGCCGCGGTGGCCGATGTTGGCCCCCGAATCTGACGCATCGTGCGGTAGTCCCTCCGCGCCGTGCGGAAATAGAAGAAATCCAAACGGACTAGGTACTATCCGTATCTTTTCCATCACCCGCTGCGCTTGAATGACTAGTCATACGATCGTGGCCCAGCCCTCCGGACAACGGTGTGCGGGCCGCAGAGGGACAGGGCGGTCCGTGAACGAATCATCCGGGATGCGATACAGCTACCAGCCACCGCGCGGGCTCGAGCACGGGGGACGATCGGCATGACGCTGACGCTCGCTCCTGTCGCCACCTTTCCCCGGCAACCCTCGGTCGGCGCGACGCTCTGGGGGTTGCGCCGGCTGGCCGACGTCCTCGCCGTCGTCATCAGCGTTGGCGCGCTCGCCCACCCGCACCTGGGCAACTGGATCTTCGGGGGGCTGGTCCTGGTCATCCTGCGCCTCGTCGACTCCTACCGACGTCGCATCGTCTTGAGCGTGCTCGACCACCTGCCGCGGCTGCTGCTGCCGAGCGCGGTCGGGCTCCTCGTCATCGGCCTGGCCCGCCCCTTCGTCGACCTCGACGACTCGTTCTTCTCCGAGGCGATCCTCGTCGGGGTCGCCGTCGTGCTTGGCCGGGTGTGGTCCTACGCCGCCATCCGGGTGGCCCGCCAGACCGGCCGCATGGCCGAGCCGACGCTGATCATCGGCGCCGGCGCGGTCGGCGTCGAGCTGTTCCGGGTGCTGCACCAGCACCGCGAGTACGGCTTGCTGCCGATCGGCATCATCGACGACGTTGCCCACGAGCCGACCCTCCGGCCCATAGGCGGGCTGGCCGACCTCGAGCGGGTCGTGCGGCAGCACGGCGTCCGCCGGGTCATCGTCGCCTTCGGCCCCGGCGCCGAGCACAACATGGTGAAGACCCTTCGTGAAGTGGTGCACCTCGACGTCGAGGTGCACGTCGTCCCCCGGTTCTTCGAGCTCGGGCTGGCCCCGCCCGGCCCCACCGTCGAGCACGTGTGGGGCATCCCGCTGTACCGGCTGCGCCCGGCCGCGACGAGGGCGGCCGCGTGGCGGACCAAGCGGGCCCTCGACATCGTCGTGGCGGGGGCCGCCCTCGCCTTCTTCTCCCCGGTGCTCGGCGCGCTGGCGCTGGCTGTGCGCGTCACGAGCCCCGGGCCGATCCTCTTCCGCCAGAGCCGCATCGGCCAGTACGGGTCACCAATCGAGGTGCTCAAGTTCCGGACGCTCGCCGTCAACAACGATTCCGACGTCACGTGGTCGGTGTGCGACGACCCCCGGCAGACCTCGATCGGCCGGTGGCTGCGACGCCTGAGCCTCGACGAGCTGCCCCAGCTGTGGAACGTGCTGCGGGGCGACATGACCCTCATCGGTCCGCGCCCGGAGCGCCCGCACTTCGTCGAGGAGTACTCCCGCGACGTGCCCGGCTACGGCGACCGCCACCGACTGCCGGTCGGGCTGACGGGCATGTCACAGATCCACGGGCTGAGGGGCGACACCTCGATCGCGGAGCGCGCTCGCTTCGACAACTTGTACATCGAGCACTGGTCGGGCTGGCAGGACGCCAAGATCGTCCTGCAGACGGCCGTGGCGATCGTGCGCGACGCCGTGCGGTCGGGAAACGGGGCCGCCGCCAGCGCGCGGGCCGACGCCGAGGAGGTGAGCGTCTCCGAGGCGCTCGCCGGCATCGCCGCGGTCTCCTGCTGGCCGGAGACGACCGAGGAGGCCGTGACCGACGGCCTTCCCGCGGAGCTGTCGTTCACCTGATCGGACTCTGCTCGGGCTGTAGTGGTGGTCGGGACCGGCGTCGATCCGGTGACCTCGCGCTTTTCAGGCGCGCTGGGATGATATTCGCCTGCCCGGCGCTGGCTGCTCGAAGTGCGAAGTCCCTGCTCAGAGGCCATATTCGACTGCCGCCCGGTGTCGCTCCGTATCGGCTTGTGACGGCCAATTCCGGTTCTCCTCACCTTTCTGTGGGTCGCTTCGATGGCAGCCCACACCGT
>CAYSAC010000474.1:0-2659 GCA_964428815.1 uncultured Acidimicrobiaceae bacterium
CGAGCGCGTCGACGCGCTGGCGGATGATCTGGATGCTCTGGCGGAGGTCCTCGGCTTTGACGTCTGCATCCTTCGGCTGCAACACCACCGACACTCCGCCCTGGAGGTCGAGGCCGAGCTGAGGCGAGTTGCCGCCCGCCAGCGTCGCGGCGAGCGCGCCGATGGCCACAAGCACGATGAAGAGGAGGGGCAGAAGACCCTTGCGCCGGCGCATCGCGGTCAGTCGTCGTCCGCGGCGCTGCTGACGTCGCCGTGCTCACGGCTTGGTCGCGTCGCCGCGTCCGGCTCCGGCTCCACCGCGCTGCGACCGATGGCGAGGCGGGCCAAGCGGATCTCGACGCCCGGCGCGATCTGGAGCCGGACCTCGTCGCCCTCGACCGCGGTCACGGTGCCGTAGATGCCGGCCGTGGTGACCACCTCGTCACCGACCGCAAGCCCGGCCACGAAGCGGCGGTGGGCCTGGATGCGGCGTTGCTGGGGCAGGACGTAGAGCACCCAGAACAGGGCGAGGAAGGCGAGCGGGATCAGGATGCCGGGCATGGAGCTCTCGGGTCGGTGGCCAGGGCGCCGAGCACGTTAGTCACTACGGATACGCCGCCCGAATCGCGGCGCGGACCTCGTCGAGGGTCCCGGTCGCGATCGCGAGCCTGATCCGCTCGACGAGCCGCAAGGTCCAATGGACGTTGTGGATGGTCATCAGCCGTGGCGCGGTCGGCTCGTCCACGAGCAGGAGATGTCGAAGGTAAGCCCGCGACCACCGGGCGCACACAGGGCAGTCGCACGTCTCGTCGAGGGGCCCGGGATCGATGGCATGGCGGGCGTTGCGCAGGTTGATCTTGCCGGCGGTGGTGAGGATCGTCCCGTGCCGTCCCAGCCTCGTCGGCAGCACGCAGTCGAACAGGTCGACGCCGGCCGCGACCGACTCCACCAGGCTCACGGGATCACCGACGCCCATGAGGTAGCGCGGCTGGTCCTCCGGCAGGTGGGCCAGGGTGGCGACGAGCGCGGGGAGCATCTCGTCCCGGGGCTCCCCCACCGACAGCCCGCCGATCGCGTAGCCGTCGAACCCGATGGCGACGGTGCGTTGCGCGCTCTCGACGCGCAGGTCGACGTCCACGCCACCCTGCACGATGCCGAGCTGGGAAAGGTCGGGGCGATCATGGGCGAGGAAGTGCGGCCGAGCGCGCGCGGCCCACGCGGCGGTCCGATCGACCGCGGCGCGCACGACGTCGTCCGGCGAGGGCAGCCCGGGACAGACGTCGAGCACCATCTGCATGTCGGCGCCGAGCTGCACCTGCACGTCGACCGCCCCCTCCGGTGTGAGGTGGTGGGCGTCGCCGTCGTAGGTCGACCGGAAGCGGACGCCGTCGTCGTCGACCTTGGGCGCGAGCGAGAACACCTGGTAGCCGCCCGAGTCGGTGAGCACGTGACCGTCCCACGACGCGAAGCGGTGCAGCCCGCCGAGCTGCTCGATCGTCGCCGCGCCCGGCCGGAGCATGAGGTGGTACGTGTTGCCGAGGATGATCTCCGCGCCGAGGGCCTCGAGATCCGTGGAGGACAGGGTGCGGACCGCTCCCCTCGTGCCGACGGGCATGAACGCAGGAGTGCGGATCGTGCCCCTCGCGGTGGTGATGGCGCCGGTGCGCGCCTCGCCGCACCGCCGGTCCACGTCGAACCTCAGCGTCACGCCGCGTCCCGCTGGAGGAACATCGCGTCGCCGAAGCTGAGGAACCGGTAGCCGTCGGACAGCGCGAGCTCGTACACCGAGCGCCACCGCGGCCCGATCAGCGCGTCGACCAGCACGAGCAGCGACGAGCGGGGCTGGTGGAAGTTCGTCAGCAACGCGTCCACGACGCGGAACGGATGGGCGCCGTGGATGAACAACTCCGTGCGGCCCGCGAGCGCACCGGTCGCCGCCGCAGACTCGAGCGCACGGACGGTTGTGGTGCCGACCGCGACGACCCGCTGGGCCGAGGCGCACGCCGCCATCGTCTGCTCGGGGACGCAGTACGCCTCCCCGTGCATGCGGTGGTCCTCGACCCGCGGCGCGGTGATCGGTCGGAAGGTGCCAAGCCCCACGGCCAACTCGACCGTCGCGACCTCCGCGCCGGTGGCGCGGCACCGGTCCAACAGCTCGGGTGTCAGGTGGAGGCCCGCGGTCGGCGCCGCGACCGAGGTCGGCCGCTCGGCGTAGACGGTCTGATAGCGCTCGGGGTCGGCGAGAGCGACGCGCACATACGGCGGCAGCGGCACCTCGCCGTGGGCGAGGAGGGCCGCGCTCACGTCGCTGGTGACGAGGCGGACCAGCCGCCGGCCCTCACCTAGGTCGTCGCCGATCTCGACGGTGAGGTCGTCTCCCGCCTCCAGCACGGTGCCGGCCCGGACGCGGCGCCCTGGTCGGATGAGCGCTTCCCAGCTCGCATCGGGCCGCTCTTCGAGCAACAGCACCTCGACCGCCGCGCCGGTTGGCTTGCGGAGCCTGAGGCGCGCCGGCAGGACCCGTGTGGTGTTGAGGACCAGCACGTCGCCCGGGCCGACCAGATCGGCCAGATCGGCGACCCTGCGGTGCTCGGGCGGGAGGGCGCCGCCCTGGTCAACGAGGAGCCGGGCGGCGTCACGGGGCTCGACCGGCTGCTGGGCGATCGCGGCCTCAGGCAGC
>CAYSAC010000475.1:0-2656 GCA_964428815.1 uncultured Acidimicrobiaceae bacterium
CAGCTGGCACGAGACGGCACCAGCCGCGGGCCCGTCGACTACTACGTCGACGCCGATGAGCCTCCGGGCCGGTGGCGGGGGACGGGCCGTCACGCCGTCGGCCTCGACGGCGACGTCGTGCCCGGGCAGCTCGCCCGGATGCTCGAGGCCCAGCACCCGGCCACCGGCCGCAAGCTCGGCCGCGGGTTCGGGAAGAAGTCTGCTCGCGCGTTCGACGCCACGTTCTCGGCCCCGAAGAGCGTCTCGCTGCTGTGGGCGCTCACCGGCGACGAGACCGTGCGGGCCGAGGTCCTTGCCGCGCACGACACCGCGGTCGAGACGGCGCTGGGATGGTTGGAGAAGCACGGGACGGTGACCCGCCGGGGCCGCGACGGCGTCGACCAAGTCGACGCCTGCGGGCTGATCGTGGCCCTGTTCCGTCAGCACATCTCGCGCACCCTGGATCCGCAGCTGCACACCCATGCGATCGTGTGGTCCAAGGTCCAGGACCGCACCGGCAGGTGGCTGTCGTTGGATGCCCGGTTCCTGGTGCGCCAGCAACGCAGCATCGGCTGGATCTACGACGCCGCCCTGCGGGTCGAGCTGACCCGACGCCTCGGTGTCGAGTGGGAGGCCATCGAGCCCGGCCTCGGTCAGTCCGATGTCGCCGGGGTTCCGGTCGGGCTGCGGAAGCTGTTCTCGACCCGGTCCGGGCAGGTCGAGGCCAAGCTCGCCGAGCTGATCGGGCGCTGGGTCGCCGAGCACGACGGCGCCGAGCCCGACCAGCGCACGATCGCTCGCCTCCAACGCAAAGCCGTGCTGGCCTCCCCACCCGGCAAGGAGCATGGCATCGACGCCGCGGTCCTGCGCCGGGAGTGGCGGGCCACCGCCCGTACGGCCGGGTTCGACCCCGAGCGGCTCGGTCTCGGCCAGGCCCGCCTGCCCGGGCTCGTCCCCCTCGACCGAGAAGCCGTCGTCGCCGAGGCGGTGCGGCGGGTGGCCGAGGCGGGCTCGGTCTGGTTGCAGGCGGACCTCGCCCGCGAGATCGCCACCCTGATCCCCGCCGGAGCGGTGGCCGATGGTGCCGACCTGGTTGACCTGGTCGACGAGCTGGCCACCATCGCCGCCGGGCGTTGCGTGGAGCTGCACCCACCAGCCGACCGGGACCTGCCCTGCCGCCGAGACGGGCGGCCCGTCAGCGAGCACGTCACCGACCGGCAGGTAACCACGACCGCCGTGCTCGACCAAGAGGGCAGGCTCATCGACTGGGCCACCCGCGCCCTCGAGCCCGCACCGGCCCCAAACGGGGACCGGCAACGCGCTGTCGCCGATGCGATCAGCGGACACGGACGCCTGGTGCTAGTCGTCGGGCCCGCGGGGACCGGCAAGACGACCGCGGTGCGCGCCGGCGCAGTCGGTCTCGCCGCCGAGGGCCGGCCAGTCGTGGGGCTGGCACCGTCGGGCAAGGCGGCCGACGTCCTGGCCGCCACCGCCGGCATCGAGGCCACCACGCTGGCCAAGTTCCTCCACCAACACCGTCGCCCCGGCGGGCCCGCCCCAGAGTTGGTGCTGCGGGCCGGGGCGACGCTGGTCCTCGATGAGGCAGGCATGGCCCACACCGACGACCTCGACCGCCTCGTCTCCCTGGCGGTCCGGCACGGCTGGCGGTTGGTGTGCGTCGGTGATCCCGAGCAGCTCCCCGCCGTCGCGCGGGGCGGCATGTTCGCGTACTGGTGCGACACCCTCGCCGCCCACCTTCTCCATGAGGTCCACCGCTTCAGCGAACCCTGGCAGGCCCAAGCCAGCCTCGCTCTGCGCCGCGGCGAACCCGACGCCGCCCGCGCCTACGTCGAGCACGGCCGGGTCGACACCACCCACCCCGCCCTGCTGGCCGGGCGGGTCGCCCGCCAGTACCTCGCCGCCACCGCTCGCGGTCAGGTCGTCGCGATCACCACGGCGTCAGCCGGGACAGCGCGGACGATCAACACGGAGATCCAGTACCGGCTACACCTCGGACAACCACCGGGCCGCTCTGTCGAGCTGCGCGACGGGACGCGGGTCATGGTCGGCGACCGGGTCGCGACGCGCCGCAACGACTCGAGGCTCGTCACCGATCAGGGCGTCGCGGTGCGGAACCGTCAGACCTGGATCGTGGCCGCCATCAGCGCTTCGGGCGACCTCACCGTGACTCACAAGGAGTACGGGACCGTCACGCTGCCAGGCAGCTACGTCTGCCGTCACGTCGAGCTCGGATGGGCGGTCACCGGCTACGGGAACCAAGGCGTTACCACCGATCACGGCATCTGCGTCATCGAACCGTCGAGCAGCCGGGCGGGGATCTACGTCGGCATGACCCGCGGCCGCGGCCACAACGTCGCCTGGATCATCGACTCAATCGGCAACGTCGACCCCGAAGAAGCCCTCGCCGCCGCCATCGCCCGACCCGCCAACGCCCGCACCGCCCACGGCACCCGGGTACGTCTCTATGAAGCCAAAGGCCTCACCCCACCAGCGCGCGAGGTCGAGCCGCAGCTACCTGACGACCCAACAGTACGGATCCGGGCCCGGCTCGACCGCCTCCAACAACGCCCACGATTCGAGAGGACCCTCGGCCGGTGACGGGTGGTGCGCGAAGAAATCGTGGAGCGGGCGAGACGTTTGGCCCTCCTCAAAGGCC
>CAYSAC010000476.1:0-2618 GCA_964428815.1 uncultured Acidimicrobiaceae bacterium
GGGCCGAGCGGACGGCCGAGAGCGACGCCTCGGGGGGCGACACCGCAGCAGCGCAAGACGTCGCTCCGTCGGCCGCGCCGCTCTGCTCAGCAGACGCCCAGGTGGGCGAGCCCATCGCGGCGCTGGAGGAGACCGGCGGGGCGTCGATCGGCGGCCAACCCGTGACCTACGCCGTGTTCCTCCTCGCCGACGGGCGAACCCACCTCGTCGTGCAGGACGCCGCGTGCGCGGTCCTCTTCAGCGGCGAGCTGTAGGCAGGCCCGCGACGCGGACCCAACCGGCGGCGGCGCCGAGCATCACGGCCACCCACACGCCGGCCTTCACGGGCTCGACGCCCTGGGCCGAATCGATCCAGCCCGCCCAGAGCAGCCCACCGGCGCTGAGCAACGCGGTGATCGCCGCGAGTACGTGGCCCTTGGTGCCGGCGACGCTGACGATGACCTCGGCGATGACGAGCCCGAAGAGCACGCCCGCGACATAAGGCAGCGTCCCGCTGAACTCGTACTCGCCGAGGATCAGCGCGCCGAGAGCGGCGGCGAGGGCGCCGCACACCACGCCAGCGACGACCCGGACCTGCACAGCGGCAACCTAGCGGTCGTCTAGGAGCCTGCTGAGCGATCGGTGTGCGGATCTCCGAGCCACGGTTCGTCGCTCACAAGGACGCACGACCGACGCGCTGGCCTTGCCCGACCGCTAGGGAGGAGGACGCCGTGAGCGGCGAAGCTGGCCGGAGACGTTGCAGCAGCATCGTTCAGCAGTCTCCTAGTGTGAGGCAATGGCTGCGACATCCCCCTCGCCGCGACGCGACATCGCGCAACCGGTGGACACCTCGGACTGGCCGGTGCAGGCAGCCGACACGATCGAGCGCGTCGTCGGCAGCGTGCGCGACAAGACGACCGGGCCCGCGCTCACGGTCGCCCGCGCGCTCGTCTACGGCACCTTCGCCGTCATCGTCGGCACCGCGGTGGCCGTGATGGCGTGCGTCGCCGCCGTCCGAGCGCTCGACGCCGCCCTCCCCCAGGAGGTCTGGCTGCCCTACGCGATCCTCGGCACGATATTGACGCTCCTCGGGCTCCTGCTCTGGGCCAAGCGGTCAGGCAAGCCCGCCGAGGAATACCCCTAGGGGGTATCTCTGTTGCAGGTCTGAGGAGGACCGCCATGTCACAGCGGTCGTCAGCATAAGGAAGGCAGCGACACATGTCCGACGACCTGCGCGAGGTCATCATCATCGGCTCCGGCCCCGCCGGACTCACCGCCGCCATCTACGCGGCCCGCGCCAACCTGGCGCCCCTCATGCTCGAGGGCGAGCCGTCCTCGACGAGCGACCAGCCCGGCGGCCAGCTCATGCTCACCACCGAGGTCGAGAACTTCCCCGGCTTCCCTGAGGGGATCATGGGCCCCGAGCTGATGGTCCGCTTCCGCGAGCAGGCGTTGCGCTTCGGTGCCGACGTCCGCACCGAGAAGGTGACCAGGGTCGACCTCGTGACCAGGCCGTTCGGCGTCTGGGTGGGCGACCCCGACGCGTCAGAGCCCACCTATCGCGGCGCCTCGATCATCGTGTCGACCGGCGCGCAGTCCCTCATGCTGGGGCTCGAGAACGAGGCCAAGCTCATCGGCCACGGCGTGTCGACGTGCGCGACCTGCGACGGCTTCTTCTTCCGCGACCACGACATCGCGGTCGTCGGCGGCGGCGATTCCGCGGTCGAAGAGGCGATGTTCCTCACCAAGTTCGCCCGGTCGGTGACCATGGTCGTCCGCCGGGACCAGCTACGAGCGTCCAAGATCATGCAGGACCGGGCCCGCAGCAACGACAAGATCACGATGGCGTGGAACAGCGTGGTCGGCGAGGTCCTGGGCGACACCAAGCTCGAGGGGGTGCGGCTACGGGACGTCCACACCGACGAGGTCCGTGACCTGGACATCACCGGCCTGTTCGTCGCCATCGGGCACAAGCCCAACACCGACCTGTTCAAGGGCCAGATCGAGATGGAGGACAGCGGCTACCTGATCGCCGGGCCCGGCACCCGCACCAACATCGAGGGTGTCTTCGCCTGCGGTGACGTGCAGGACCACACCTACCGGCAGGCGATCACCGCTGCCGGCTCGGGGTGCATGGCCGCCATCGACGCCGAGCGCTGGCTCGAGGCCAAGGAATGATCCCCGGCCACCGCCGGTTGACAACCTGGACCGCACACCACAGAGGAAAGGCCCCATGGCTGCAGGCATCACCACGCTGACCGACTCCACCTTCGACGAGGAGATCGGCGCCGCGTCCGAGCCCGTCGTCGTCGACTTCTGGGCCGAGTGGTGCGGGCCGTGCAAGATGATCGCCCCGATCCTCGACGAGATCGCCACCGAGCACGCAGGCAAGGTCCGCATCGCCAAGCTGAACGTGGACGACAACCCCGACGTCGCCCGCCGCTTCGATGTCATGAGCATCCCGACGCTGATCGTCTTCAAGGACGGTCAGCCCGCCAAGCGCATGATCGGCGCGAAGGGCAAGGGGCAGCTCCTCCAGGAGCTCGACGAGTTCATAAGCTAGCCGCGAACAACCTGCTCAGGACCCTTCTCCACAGGGTTCCACACAGGTTGTGGACTACATGAACCGAAGGTTGACC
>CAYSAC010000477.1:0-2614 GCA_964428815.1 uncultured Acidimicrobiaceae bacterium
TCCCCAGGTCGAGCGCGGACAGCTCGCCCATCGCCGAGAGGTCGTTCAGGCTCTGATACACGGTGCGCAGCGAGATCGTGGGCAGCTCGGATCTGACCGCGGCATGCACGGCTTCAGCCGTTGGGTGGTGCGTGCTGCTACTGAGCACCCGGAAGATCACTTGGCGCTGCGGGGTGACCTTCAGGCCCCGGCTGCGGAACAACGCCGTCAGCTCCTCGACCGACTTCACCAGACTGGTCTAGTAGGGCTTGTTGCTGATTGCCAATGGTTGTTGATGAGTGGCTGCTCAACAACGCTCCCGGGTAGAAGGGCGCTAGTGGCTAGTCATCTGAGCTGGACCGTTTGGACTGGTATACCGTCGCTCGGCGTGTTCGTCTCGGACCTTCGCCACTTCCTCGACCTCCCCGCGGACGTCCCTGGGCCGGCACGCCGGATGGCCGAACACCTCACGCTCATCGTGCGGGCCGCGACGTCGGGTGAGTCGCAGCAGGTAGTCCTCGGCTCGCTCAACCACGACGCCATGCTCGGCGAAGAACGTCGAGTCGAAATGACGGACGTTCTCGGTGATGATGGCCGTCGCTCCGCCGGCGATGGCGGCCGCTCCGTGGACGCGGTCGTCGTCATCAGGACCGGGCACCGAGTCGACGAGGGCGTCGTACGCCGCGGGAGCGACGCGCCCGTCGGGGAAGGCTTGGCGGATCGCGGCGGTGATCGCTACGGCCTGGTCGGTGGTGCGCCGCTTCTCCCGGACGATGACACGCGCCCACTCGTCGAGGAGGAAGTCGGTCCAGAGGATGTCGTGGTGGAAGCGGCCTTACCAGGGTCGGAGGTCCCCGATCAGGCGGACACTCGGACCGGCACCTCGACGACGTGGATCTGGCTTCCGTCCTGAGCTGACTCGTCGAAGACGATCACAGCACCCACCCCTTCGCGGGGAACGTCGAAGGTGGCCGTGATGTCGAAGGTGCCCCGAGTGCCGGTGCCCGACGTCGCCATGGCAGGTTCGTCGTAGACGATGAGCCCTTCACCGTCGGTGACGTTCACCTGGAGCTGCGCCTCGAAGACGTTCGCCGTGCCGGTGATCCGCAGCGGGCTGGTCACCTCCGCGAAGGGCAGAGGGGACTCGACCAGGATGGCCGGCGAGAGGTCCTCCCAGTCGGCACGGGTCTGGGGTTCCTCCAACAACAGCCCCTCGCCGCCGAGGGCGGTGATCGGTTCGCCTTCCAGCTCGAACGTCACCGCGTCCACGGTGGAGAACTGCGTCAACGTGAACACCACCTGCGCGACTCGTCCCGTCATCGACGCCGATCCGCCCCCGGAGGCGAACTCCTCGGTGAGGTCGACAGTAGCGATCCGATCCTCGATCACGACGCCGAGGAACTCGGTCCCGGCGGGGATGGCGGAGCTGAAGCCGAACTCCTGCTCTGTTGCGGTGGGACCTGCCAGCAGGCCCTCCAGAGCACCGGCGGCGACGGCCTCGTCACTCGCCTCGCGGGAGACAGGTCCGACCTTCTCGTCCCGCAGGAAATATGCGCGCACTTCGGTTTGGTCCGCGGGTGCCTCCGTCGACGACGTCGTTGCGGCTGTCGTGCTGGTCGGCGCCCCGGTCGTCGTGGTGGATCCGGCCTCGTCGCCATCGTCTCCGCACGCGGTCAGGCTGAAGAGCAGCGCGCCGAGTAGCAGCAGGTCGTGGCGGCGGCCGCGGTGTGTGCGCATGTCGACCTCCTCTGTAGGTCCGAGTCGATCGTGCGTCCGGCGGACTCTCCCTGGAGTATCTCCTTCGTTGTCGAAGGCCGCTTCGCGGCCCCTTGACGGACTCGCGGTCTCCCGTTGCCGGCGAGCCCTTGCCATGCAGCAATGGTCGCCCTGTCGGCTCGCCCCATCCAGAGGCGAAGGTCCTTGGTCGACGTCCGGAACGCGGTGCTCCTCCTCTCGTCTAAGTGCGGGTCGGACTTGGCAACATGCCTCGGTGACCTCCAGGTCGAGAGCAGTCAGCACCGCGGCAGACCCGTACCGCTTCGGGAGGTTTTCAGCAACAGCCGGTCCTTTGGTCCCGGTCATCCGGGCACAACGACCCTTCGCCCGATCTGTCGCAGGTGTGTCTACTGGAGCGGTCGAGGAAGAGAGGGCTGTCCAGTGGGGCGCGTCGCGCTGCGAGGGGTGACGAAGCGGTTCGGCGACGTGGTTGCCGTCGACGATGTCACCTTCGCGGCGGAGGACCGGGAGTTCCTCGTGCTGCTCGGGCCGTCGGGCTGCGGGAAGTCGACTGTGCTGCGCCTCATCGCCGGGCTCGACGATCCCAACGATGGGGTCATCGAGATCGGCGACCGCATCGTCAACGAGGTGGAGCCCGAGGCGCGCGACGTGGCGATGGTGTTCCAGAGCTACGCGCTCTACCCACACATGAGCGTGCGCAAGAACATCGCCTTCCCGCTGAAAGCGCGCAAGGTGCCCGCGACCGAGCAGGCCGCGGCCGTTGGCGAGGCGGCGCGGATGCTGGGGCTCGGTGAGCTACTGGACCGACGCCCTGCGCAGCTGTCAGGCGGGCAACGCCAGCGCGTCGCGCTGGCACGCGCCATCGTGCGCAAGCCGACGGCGTTCCTCATGGACGAGC
>CAYSAC010000478.1:0-2610 GCA_964428815.1 uncultured Acidimicrobiaceae bacterium
GCGGGCGATCCTCGAGGTCCACGCGAAGGGCAAGCCGCTCGCCGAGGGCGTCAACCTCGAGGTCATCGCCAAGCGCACGCCGGGCTTCACCGGCGCCGACCTCGCCAACCTCATGAACGAGGCCGCGCTGCTCTCGGCCCGCCGCGACCTGACCCAGATCGGGATGATGCAGCTCGACGAGGCGATCGACCGCGTCCTCGCCGGACCAGAGCGCCGCAGCCGCGTGATGAGCGAGCACGAGAAGCGCATCACCGCGTACCACGAGGCCGGTCACGCGCTCGTCAGCCACGTGCTCGCCGGCGCCGACGATGTGCACAAGGTCTCGATCGTCGCTCGGGGCCGCGCCCTCGGCCTCACGTGGTTCCTCCCCGAGGACCGTTACACCAATTCGAAGACCCAGCTGAAGGCCCGGATGGCCGCCGCCCTCGGCGGGCGCACCGCCGAGGAGCTCATCTTCGGTGAGATCACGACCGGCGCCGCCAACGACATCGAGAAGTGCACCGAGATCGCGCAGGCGATGGTGACCGAGTACGGCATGACCAGCCGGCTCGGGCTCCGCAAGTACGGCCAGGAGCAGGGCGAGGTCTTCCTCGGCCGCGATTACGGCAACACGCGCGACTACTCCGAGGACATCGCCGCCCAGATCGACGTAGAGGTGAACGCGCTGATCGAGGAGGCTCATGTCGAGGCGCGGGCGATCCTCGTTGCTCACCGGGCAACGCTCGAGGACCTCGCGCAGCGGCTCATCGAGAAGGAGACCGTCGACGACATCGAGCTGGCCGAGATCTGGGGCGGGCTCGACAAGTGGCCCGGCACCCCGTCGCCTGAGCGCGGCGCGGAGCGCGCGCCGGTCGAGCCGGTGGTCGTCCAGCACGAGCCGGTCGGCTCGGTCGCCGCCGTCCCCGTCGTCCCCGTGTCCGCCCGCCGGCGGTTCGGCCTTCGCGGCTTCAAGCCCCGTCCGAGCGGCACATGAAGGAAAACGGCACCCGCGAGCGCGCACCGGTCGACACGCCGATGGACCTGCCGCGCATCGAGGCCGCGGTCCGCGAGATCCTCGCTGCCATCGGCGAGGACCCGTCGCGTGACGGGCTGCAGGACACGCCGATCCGGGTTGCCCGGATGTACGCCGAGGTGTTCGCCGGCCTGCACCAGGACCCGACCGAGCACCTCCAGGTGTCGTTCGAGGCCGAGCACGACGAGATGGTCATGGTGCGAGACATCCCGCTCCACAGCCATTGCGAGCACCACCTCATCCCGTTCATCGGCAAGGCCCACGTCGCCTACATCCCTGGCGACGACGGGCGGATCACCGGCCTGTCCAAGATCGCTCGGCTCGTCGACACCTTCGCCCGCCGGCCTCAGGTGCAGGAGCGGCTGACGACCCAGATCGCGGACGAGATCGAGCGGGTGCTCGAGCCTCGAGGGGTGCTCGTCGTGGTCGAGGCCGAGCACCTCTGCATGACGATGCGAGGCGTGCGCAAGCCGGGGGCATCGACGGTGACCTCTGCGGTGCGGGGCCTGTTCCGGTCGAATGTCGCAACGCGCGCAGAAGCCATGAGGTTCATCGACGGGCGCTGAGATGGCTCGGCAGCCCCCCGCGGGCCGCACCTACACTGCGCTGCCGTGACCGTCACCCAGGGGGCTGCGCCCCCGCGCCCCATCGTCGCCGCGCTCGCTGGCGCTCGCAGCGTCGACCGGTCACGAGCGAGCTCGTGACCGTCCCGTTGATCATGGGTGTCTTGAACGTGACGCCCGATTCGTTCTCGGACGGTGGGCAATTCCTTGATCACGCGGCGGCCGTCGACCGCGCCAGGCAGATGCTGGCCGAGGGGGCCGACGTGATCGACGTCGGCGGTGAATCGACCCGGCCGGGAGCGGCTCCCGTGGACGAGGCCGAGGAGCGCCGCCGGGTGCTGCCGGTCATCGCCGCGCTGGCGGGCGACTGCCGGGTGTCGATCGACACCAGGAAGCCCGGCGTGGCCGAGGCCGCCGTCGCCGCCGGCGCCACCCTGATCAACGACGTGAGCGCGTCCCTGCACGACGTCGCGGCCGCCACCGGCGCCGGCTGGGTCGCCATGCACATGCAGGGCACCCCGGAGACGATGCAGGACGACCCGCGCTACGACGACGTCGTGGCCGAGGTGCGCGCCCACCTCGTCGATCGGGCCGAAGCCGCTCGCGCTGCCGGCGTCGCTGAGGTCTGGATCGATCCGGGCATCGGCTTCGGCAAGACCGCTGAGCACAACCTCGCCCTGCTGGCCCACCTCGACGAGTTCGTCGCCACCGGCCACCCGGTCGTGGTGGGCACGAGCCGCAAGGGCTTCATCGGCCGGTTGCTCGCAGCCTCGGACCGGTCCGACGAACCTGCGCCGATCGACGACCGCATCGAGGGATCGCTCGCGACCGCGGTGTGGTCGATCGTGGCTGGCGCGCGGATGGTGCGGGTTCACGACGTGCGCGCGACCGCGCAGGCCGTCCGGATCGTGGCGGGCTGACGATGCCGATGAAGGGTAAGTGGGCCCAGGGCATCCAGCCCCGCAACTTCGCGTGGGTGCTGCAGGACCGGTTCGCGGTGTGCGAGCGGCCCGGCGGCTACGGCCAGAACCACCG
>CAYSAC010000479.1:0-2594 GCA_964428815.1 uncultured Acidimicrobiaceae bacterium
CGCGCCCTGGCCTTGTCGATGACCGCCTCGCCGAGCGGCGCCAGCGCGAACGCGACGACCCCGGCCACGACGATGAGCGCCGCCACGAGCGGGGCGGCCTGCCCCTGATCTCCCCGGTGCATCCCGGTCCTCCCTCTGTTGGTGCGCGCGAGCGCATCCACGTCCTGCGGGGAAGGTGGGGGTCGGCGGTGCGCCGACGAGGGGCTACTCCTCGTCGGTGGCGAGGACCGGCGCGACGGCGGCAACCGTCTGCTCGTCGTCCAGGTTCATCACCCGAACGCCGGTCGCGTCGCGCCCCTGGGAGGAGATCCCCCGGACCGGCATGCGGATGACGACGCCACCCGAGGCGATCACGATGATCTCGTCGTCGAGGCCGACCATGAACGCGGACACCACGAATCCCTTGCGAGCCGTCAGCTTGATCCCGCGCACACCCTGGCCGCCGCGGGCCTGGCGGTTGAAGTGCTCGAGCTGGGTGCGCTTGCCGAAGCCGCCGTCGGTGACGATGAGGATCGCGGTGTCGTCCTTGGCGATGTCGACCGACACGACCTCGTCGCCGGCCTTCATCTTCATGCCCCGCACGCCCGCGGCCGAGCGACCCATCGGGCGCACGTCCTCCTCGCTGAACCGGATCGTCATGCCCAGCCGGCTCACCATGATGATCTCGTCGGTGCCGTTGGTCGGGATGACCTTCACCAGCTCGTCGCCGCCGCGCAGGTTGATGGCAATGAGGCCGGTGCGCAGCGACGAGTCGTACGCGTTGAAGACCGTCTTCTTCACCTGCCCCTTCCTCGTCGCGAAGAACAGGAAGCGGTGCGTCTCGTAGTCGCGGGTGTCGATGATCGCCTGGATCTTCTCGTCGGGTGCGAGCTGCAGGAGGTTCACGATCGCGGTACCGCGCGCAGTGCGCTCCTTGATGGGGATCTCATGGGCCCGCAGCCTGTAGACGCGGCCGCGGTTGGAGAAGAACAGCAGGTACGCGTGCGCTGTCGTCGTCACGATGTGGGTGACGTAGTCCTCATCGCGCAGCTTGGCGCCCTGCACGCCGCGGCCGCCTCGGCCCTGGGTGCGGAACGCGTCGGGCGTCACCGCCTTGACGTAGCCCTTGGCCGAGAGCGTGATGACGAGCTCTTCGTCGTCGATCAGGTCGAGGTTGTTCATGTCACCAGGGTCGAGGGCGATCTCGGCCTTGCGGGGCGTGGCGAACTCGCTCTTCACCTCCGCAAGCTCGTCCTTGATGACCGTGCGCAACCTGCCGTCGTCGGCGAGGATCGCCTGCAGCTCGGCGATGGTCTCGGCCAGCCTGGCCATCTCCTCTTCGAGGTCGGACCGGCCGAGCCGGGTCAGGCGGCTGAGCGTCATGTCGAGGATGTGCTCGGCCTGCACCTCGGAGAACTCGAACGGCTCGGCCATGAGCGCGACGCGCGCCGCGGGCTTGTCGTCGGAGGCGCGGATGGCGGCGACGATCGCGTCAATCATGTCGAGCGCCTTGAGCAAGCCCTCGACGATGTGAGCGCGCTTCTGGGCCTTGTCGAGCCGGAACTCGGTGCGGCGGGTGACGACCTCGACCTGGTGGGCAACGTAGGCGGTGAGCGCCTGCGCGAGGTTGAGCGTGCGCGGGACGCCGTCGACGAGGGCGACCATGTTCACGCCGAAGCTCGTCTGCAGCGGCGTGTGCTTGAACAGGTTGTTGAGCACGACGTTGGCGTTGGCGTCGCGCTTGAGCTTGACGACGAGCTTGGTGTCGTTGCCGGCCGACTCGTCGTTGATGTCGGCTATGCCCTCGAGCTCGCGGTTGTTCACCAGCTCGGCGATGCGGGTGAGGATCGCGTTGGGCGAGCTCTGATACGGCAGCTCGGTGACGACGATGAAGGTGCCCCTCTTGTCCTCACGGATCTCGGCGCGGGCACGCATGCGGATCGAGCCGCGGCCGGTGCGGTAGGCGTCGAGGATGCCGGAGCGGCCAAGGATCAGCGCGCCGGTCGGAAAGTCGGGGCCGGTCACGAACTGCATGAGCTCGTCGGACGTGGCCTCCGGGTTGTCGATGAGGTGGGTGGTGGCATCGATGACCTCGCCCAGGTTGTGGGGCGGGATGTTCGTCGCCATGCCGACGGCGATGCCCTGGCTGCCGTTGACGAGCAGGTTCGGGAACCGCGACGGCAGCACGGACGGCTCGGTGAACTCACCGGAGTAGTTGTCGACGAAGTCGACGGTGTTCTCCTCGATCGACGCCAGCATCAGGTTCGCGAGCGGTGAGAGCCGGCATTCCGTGTAACGCTCGGCGGCTGGGGGATGGTCGGGCGAGCCGAAGTTGCCGTGACCGTCGATGAGCGGGTGCCGCAGCGAGAAGTCCTGCGCCATACGGACGAGCGCGTCGTAGATCGCCTGCGAGCCGTGCGGGTGGTACTGGCCCATCACATGCCCCGTGACGCGCGCCGACTTCATGTGCGGACGGTCCGTGCGCGCGCCGATGTCGAGCATGCCGTAGAGGATCCGGCGGTGGACGGGCTTCAGGCCGTCGCGCGCGTCGGGCAGGGCGCGCGACACGATGACCGACATCGCGTAGTCCAGGAAGGAGCGCTCCATCTCCTCCT
>CAYSAC010000480.1:0-2592 GCA_964428815.1 uncultured Acidimicrobiaceae bacterium
ACCTGTTCGGGCTGCCGCACGGCCGCCCGGTGCCGTACGCGTCAGCGCTGACGACCGCGCAGGAGGGCCGCGGCTTCAACGCCTACCTCCCGATGCCGTTCCGCCGCGGGCTGCGGATGGAGCTGACCAACCACAGCGACCGGGCGATGCTGCTCTACTACCAGCTCGACCTCACGCTCGGTCCCGTGCCGGCGGACGCGGGCGCGCTCCACGTGAGCTGGCGCAGGGAGGACCCGACGACGCGCGGGCTCGACATGACGATCACCGAGGGGCTGCGCGGCCCGGGACGGTTCCTCGGGTGCGTGCTCGGCGTGCGCGTCATCGACGGCGGCACCTGGTATGGCGAGGGCGAGGTCAAGGTGTACCGCGACGGCGATACCGACCTGCCGACGATCTGCGGCACTGGTCTCGAGGACTACGTCGGCACCGCGTGGGGGATGGGGCCGCACCACGCGCCGTACTCGGGCGCGCCGCTGATCGTCGCGCCGGGTGGCGGTGAAGGCATCTCGATGGGGCGGATGCCAGAGCTCGTCGGCTGCTACCGCTGGCACGTCGCCGACCCGATCATGTTCGCGACCGATCTGCGCGTGACCGTGCAGCAGATCGGCTTCGCGCTCTTCACCGAAGGACAGGAGGACGCCTTCGCCGCGTACCGCGAGACGAACCCGCCCGCCGGCGCGGGGTGGGTCGAGCGGCCGGCACCCGGCGTGCTCGCGTACGGCATCGCCGAGCGGGTCGACGACGTGTGCGCGACGGCGTTCGTCTACTGCAATGAGGTCCAACCAGTGCGACGGGTGGACGTCGCGCTCGCGACCCGGCACATGGAGCGGCGCGACCACGAGCGGCCGTCGGCGACCGAGCGCATGATGGGCGGGCTCAGCTAGTCCTAGACCTCACGTGCGCCCGCTGGGTCGACACTTCGGTGCGGTCACAGGGCGCGTCGATACCGCACTTCATCGAGCGATTGCTCTCCAACTGTGACTGGCTTCCGACCGCCGTCCGGTCCCCAACCGAGGGCCTCGTAGAAGCGCTTGGCTCGGTCATGTCCGTCGAGCACCCATAGCGTCGCCTCCGCGAAGCCCGCCGCGCGGAGGTCGCCGACGACTGCATCCAGCAGTACACGACCGCCGCCTCGTCGCCACACCGACGGATCGAGGTAGATGGTCGTCACCTCGCCGACATCCGCCGACGCGTCTTCGTCGCGGCTGTGTGCCGCTTGTGCGAACCCGACGACGCGATGCTCGTCCTCGAGGACAAGCCACCCGCCAGACTCGAGCCACGCTCCTAGCGAGGGCCCCCAACCTCGGGCGAGGTGTCCGCCGTGACCGGTTTGGGTGCGCCGACCGGCGTGGACGCGTTGTGCCTCTCTCTCCTCGCGGGGTTCGGGCGCTCAAGCACAACGTCTCGAACCCGATCGGCGCGTGTCGCCGGCGCGAGCTTGTTGCGACGACCGCTTGAATCCGTCCGGGACTGCTGCACACGATTCGAGGCCTAGTCGTAGGTCGCCTCGACCCACCAGCGGCCGCCCTCGAGCGTCACCAACCGGGCGACGCCGTCAGCGGTGAGCACCTGGAACCGTGCGCAGCGGCGAGCGGTGACCGGATCCCACCAGCGCTCCTCGACCGGCCACGGTCCGGCCCACGCCCGGATGGTCAGCCCGGGTCCGCCCGCCACCGCCAAGCGGGCGGGCGCTGCGGTTGGCAGGCCACGGCCGCCGACACCCACTGGTCGGCCGGCCTCGTCGAGCACCTGCGCGAGCAGCGGTTCGGTGTGGATGGCGGCCGGTGACGGCAGCGGGATGGCGCCGGGCCACGGCGCTTCTATCCAGGCCGGGTGGGCAGCGGGGCGGTCGCTCTCGAGGTCGACGGCAGCCGCGGCGACCATCCCGATGCGCTCGACCGGCGCCCTGCCGCCCCGCCACTCTGCGACGACGACGGCCTCGGCGCCGAGCAGGCCCTGCACCCGTGCCACCGCTCGCACCGCACGATCGCTGCGAGCCGCGTCCGCACCCCAGAAGCCGAGCTGGCGACCGGTCGCGGGCACGACCTCGTCGGGAGCCAGCCACAACCTCGAGATGCCGGCGGTCGGCCGGTGCAGGGCCGAGCCGGTGAGCCAGCCGTCGAGCTGCCAGCGCGCCCGGTCGGCGATGGCGCCGACGGTGAGTGCGCCCTCGTGGCGCCACAGCCGTTCGAGCGTCTCGCCGTGCTCGGTCTCGGCGCCGATGAGCAGCCGCGTGCAGGCGGCGCCGCGACTGGCGAGTCGCCCGTGCAGGTCCTCGGCGAGGGTGCGGGCGAGGAAGGCGGCGGTCTCGACCCGTTCCGCTGGTGGGTCGAGCTCGGCGCTGACGACGAGGTCGGGTGGCGGTGGCGTGGTCGCCGGTGGGCGCTCGTCCATCCCGCTCGCGAGCCGGTGCGCGAGATGGCCGTCGGTGCCGAAGCGGGCGAGCACGTCGGCCGCGGGCAGGGCGGCGAGGTCGCCGAGGGTGACGAGCCCGAGCCGGCCGAGGACGTCGGTGAGCTCGGGCCGGTCCAGCGCGGCGAGCGGCAGCGGGGCGAGGAAGGCGCGGCTCTCCCCGGCGGCGACGACCGCGCC
>CAYSAC010000481.1:0-2590 GCA_964428815.1 uncultured Acidimicrobiaceae bacterium
CCTCGGCCGCGTAGTCGACCACGACCTGGCGGAAGTCCTCGGCGGTGCGCAGCGCATTCGTCGTCAAGATCCAGACCTCGATGAAGTGGTCGAAGTCCTGGAACCGGTAGAGGTCCCGCAATCCCTCAACGGTCGACGCCGGCAGCGAGACGTCGTTTCGCCGGGCGATCTCAAGCAGCGTCGGGGCCCTGATGGTCCCCTCCAGATGGACGTGCAACTCGATCTTGGGAAACGGAGGTACCGCGCCTGTCACACCTTCGTTGCTCATCAAGAGGTCCTCGCTCACCAGACCGACCGGATATGCATGACCGTTGGAGTCTCGCATCTCGGAACACGCCGCAAAGCGCCTGTTGTCTCTGGTGCATCGTTAGATGGCGCCGCCGGAAGGCCCCATGACGCGCTCCAGCCGAGGGTGGTGAGGGGAGCTCTCCTGTTGTCCTCATGATTGCCCCGGTCATGCCGGACGAACTGGGTTCGTCGGGTTCCTGGCCCCGCAGTCCAACTCCCCGACCTGCGGTGATGGGCCGCTTCTACCGATGTCTTCTACCGGCCGGCAGGTCGCCGGCAATAGAAGGAGGACGTCATGCAGGGCTATGTCGCGCGCAAGGGTGACCGGTACTACGCGGTGATCTACGAGGGCCTCGATCCGCTCACCGGCCGGGAACGGCGACGGTGGCACCCCGCCGGCACCGACAAGGCAACGGCGGAGAAGCTGGCATCGGATCTCGCCGATCGCCGGTGCCGAGACGGCGGACACGAGCGCGGCAGCCTCACCGTGGCCGTCTACCTGACGCAGCGCTGGTTGCCGTCCAAGCAGATGGCCCTGCGGCCGAGCACCTGGGACGCCTACCGGCGCGTCATCGACCTTCATCTCGTGCCTCGCATCGGCCGGATCCCGCTACGGCACCTGCGACCCGATCACCTCGAGCGTCTCTACGCCGACCTGCTCGATGCCGGCAGGGCCGACGGCGCCGGGGGTCTGCACAACAAGACCGTCGTGGAGATCCACATGATCCTGCGACGAGCGCTCGATGACGCTGTCCGGCGAAGCTGGATCCTCACGAACCCGGCCAAGATCGCGCACGCCCCGAAGCGGCGCCCGCTCTCGAGCACAACGTCCCGGGTCTGGAACGCCCAGCAGCTGCAAACGTTCCTGGCCTCGACGAGCGATCACCGCTACCACGCCGCCCTGTGGGTCACCGCCAACACCGGCATGCGCCGCGGCGAGATCCTCGGCCTCCGCTGGGGCGACGTCGACTTCGACACCGCCCACCTCGCCGTCACCCGATCGCTCGTTTCCGTCGGCTACGAACTCCACGAGACCAGGGGCAAGTCCCGCACCGCCCGCCGGCCCATCAACCTCGACCCGCGGACCGTCGAAGTCCTGCAGGCCTGGCGGCAGCACCGCGAACACGAGGACCCGGAGTTCGACCGCCACGACCCCGACGGCCACGTCTTCTCCCGGCCCGACGGGAAGCCGACCCACCCCCAGCTGCTCTCGGACGCGTTCCAGAAGCTCGTGCGCCGATCCGGTCTGCCCCGGCTCCGATTCCACGACCTCAGGCACACCCACGCGACCCTGCTCCTCAAGGCCGGCGTGCCGATCAAGGTCGTCAGCGAACGACTCGGCCACTCCACCCCCGGCTTCACGATGACCACCTACCAACACGTCATCCCCGGGATGCAGGAAGAGGCTGCACAGACCTTCGCCGACATCCTCGAAGGACGCGCCGATCTACCGGCTTCTACCCGGTAGAAGTCCCGGTAGAACCCACCGCACGCGGAGAGGCCCTCCCGACTCGGGAGGGCCTCTCACCTGGGCTTACATGGTGGCGGGGGTAGGATTTGAACCTACGACCTTCGGGTTATGAGGTGACGGCTCGTCCAGCTGGTCCAGCGGATCGGGCCGCGTATCGGCGTGTTCGTTAGACGATCCGTTAGACACGACCCGAGCAGGATGCCGCGACACCGGCGACGGAGAGTAGGCATCGAGCCAGAGGATGTCCGGCAGCATCTGACGACGATCCGATCAGACGACGCAACCGGTACGCCTTTCGTTTGCTGCGTTCGATAGATTGCGGGCGTGACGAAGGGACTCGACGACCGGGACCTGGCGTCCGACGCGCTCGTGGCCTTGCGCCGCCGTCCGAGGCGGTTCACCCTCCCGAACGGTGCGACGGTGCAGCTCCCCAAGACGGCAGTCGACGGGCTGATCGAGATGCTCGAGGCGGTCGCCGAAGGTGACGCCGCGACCGTGGTCCGCACACCACGGGAGGTGTCCACCCAGCAGGCCGCGACCGTGTTGAACGTGTCCCGCCCGACGGTGGTGAAGCTGATCGACGACGGTGTCCTCCCGTCGCGCAAGGTCGGGTCCCACCGTCGCATCACGCTCACCGATCTGCTCGCCTACCGCGCCGACATGGTCGCCCGGCGCCGCGCCGTGCTCGATCAGATGTCCCGCGACTCCGACGAGCTCGGCTTCTACGAGTGAGCACGATGTGTTTGCTTACAAGATGGCCGGAGCTCGACTCTCTTAGCCGATGACGCGGAGATGGGCGGGACTCGTGGGAACGGCCGTGTCGTCCGTGCG
>CAYSAC010000482.1:0-2589 GCA_964428815.1 uncultured Acidimicrobiaceae bacterium
GACGAGCCGATCTACCTCAACCTCGAGTTCCTCGACGGCACGCGCGGCGCGCACGTCAACATCAGCGGCGTCAGCGGCGTGGCCACGAAGACGTCCTACGCCACGTTCCTGCTCTACAGCCTGTTCCACTCTGGCGTGCTCGGCGCCGAGGCGCTCAACACCAAGGCGCTCATCTTCAACGTGAAGGGCGAGGACCTCCTCTTCCTCGACCACCCCAACACCCAGCTGCCCGACGACCAGGCCGCTCGCTACGCCGGCCTCGGTCTCGTGCCTGGTGCGTTCAGCAGCGTCGAGGTGTTCGCGCCGCCGGTCCGGGGCTCGAACACCGGCGCCCCCGACGTCGCGTCGCGCACCGAGGGCGTCACCTCGTTCTTCTGGACGATCGAGGAGTTCTGCAGCCAAGAGCTGCTGCCGTTCCTGTTCGCCGACGCCGAGGACGACCGCCAGCAGTACACGATGGTCATCCACAACGTCAGCGCCCACCTCGCCAAGGCCCAGTCCGCGGGCGATGGCGCGGTGAACATCGACGGCCAGGTCGTGCGCCGCTTCAGCGAGCTCGTCGACCTCATCGAGGCCAAGGTGCTGACCGAGGACGGCGACCCGGGGGAGTGGGCCGGGCGCGCCATCGGCCTCGGCACGATCAACGCGTTCCTGCGGCGACTGCACGGCGCCCGCCGCCACATCGAGCACCTCGTGCGGGCCGACATCCCCGAGCCCGAGAAGCACCGCATCGACTTCGACCGCGCGCAGGTCGCGGTCGTCGACCTGCACAACCTCAACGACAGGGCCAAGCGGTTCGTCGTCGGTGTCGTGCTGCGCAAGGCGTTCGACCGCAAGGAGCGCAGCGGGCAGGCCCGGCCGCTGCAGTTCGTCGTGCTCGACGAGCTGAACAAGTACGCGCCGCGCGAGGGCTCGAGCCCGATCAAGGAGATCCTCCTCGACGTGGCCGAGCGGGGCCGGTCGCTCGGCATCATCCTCATCGGCGCGCAGCAGACCGCGAGCGAGGTCGAGCGGCGCATCGTCGCCAACTCCGCGATCCGTGTCGTCGGCCGGCTCGACTCGGCCGAGGCCAGCCGTGGCGAGTACGGCTTCTTGCCGCCGACGCAGCGCCAGCGGGCGACGATCATCAAGCCCGGCACGATGCTCGTGTCCCAGCCGGAGCTGCCGATCCCGCTCGTCGTTCAGTTCCCGTTCCCGGCGTGGGCGACGAGGGCGGCGGAGGCGGGCGCCAACCCGCAGGCGAGCGACCACCCCGACGACCCGTTCTCGACGTTCCCCCAGACCTGATGAGGTTCTTGCACACGTCCGACTGGCACGTCGGCCGTGCGATCCGCGGTCGCAGCCGGGCCGGCGAGCACGAGGCCGTGCTGGCCGAGATCGCGGCCATCGCGGACGAGCGGCAGGTCGACGTCGTGCTCGTCGGCGGCGACCTGTTCGACAACGCCGCGCCGACGGCCGAGTCCGAGCGGATCGTCTACAAGGCGTTGCTCGATCTCGCCTCCGGTGGTCGGCAGGTCGTCGTCATCGCCGGCAACCACGACAACCCCAACCGGCTAGCAGCGGTCCGCCCCTTGCTCGATCTCGGCGCGGTCCACCTCGCGGCCACCCTCGCGCCGCCCGACGACGGCGGCGTCCTCGAGCTCGATGTCGGCGGCGAGCAGGCGCGGATCGCGCTCGTCCCGTTCCCCTCGCAGCGCTACATCGTCCACGTCGACGACCTCATGACCGGCCACGCGGCCGAGGCGACGGGGCAGTACGCCGAGCGGGTGCGCCGCGTGCTCGCCGCGCTGTGCGCCGGCTTCGACAGCGGCAGCGTGAACATCGTCCTCGCCCACCTAATGGTGAGCGGCGGCACCCTCGGCGGCGGCGAGCGCTCGGCCCACACGATCTTTGACTACTGGGTACCGGCGGCGGCGTTCCCGGCGACCGCGCACTACGTCGCGCTCGGTCACCTCCACCGCGCGCAGGCGATCGACGGGCCTTGCCCGCTGCGCTACTGCGGGTCGCCGCTGCAGCTCGACTTCGGCGAGACCAAGGACGACAAGTCGGTCGCGATCATCGACGCGCACCCCGGTGCGCCGGCCAAGGTCGAGACCGTCGCGCTGGCGAATGGACGGCGGCTGCGGACCATCGGCGGCTCGCTGGACGTGCTGGCCGGACTCGCCGGCACGACCGGCGACGACCACCTTCGCGTCGTGGTCGACGAGCGGCCGCGTGCCGGGTTGGCTGACGAGGTGCGCGCGCTGTTCCCCGACGCGGTCGATGTCACTGTCGTCGCGGCTGAGACGGGTACGGCCGGGACGGTGTCGCCGGGCGACCGGCTCGGCAAGGCGCCCACTGAGCTGTTCGCCGAGTACCTCGCCGAGCGGGGCGTGGACGACCCACGACTGACCGCGCTGTTCGGCGAGCTGCTCGAGGCCGACGCCTGATGCGCCCGGTCCGGCTCGAGCTCGAGGGCTTCACCGCGTTCCGCGAGCGAACGGAGGTCGACTTCGGTGACGCCGACCTCTTTGCCCTCACCGGCCCGACCGGCGCGGGCAAGACCAGCATCATCGATGCGATCACGTTCGCCCTGTACGGCTCGGTTCC
>CAYSAC010000483.1:0-2586 GCA_964428815.1 uncultured Acidimicrobiaceae bacterium
GGGCGAGCGGCCACCTCCGCGGCGCGCAGGCGCTGGCCCACGGACGAGCCCTGCGCGCGCCCGTAGAGCGCGAGCAGTCCGGCGACCGCCACGAGCTGCACCATCGCCAGGATCGCCGCCGTCCGCAGGTCCAGTAGGACCGCGGTGCGCGTGTAGATCTCCACCTCGAGCGTGGTCTGGCGGGGACCGCCGAGCACCTGGATCACACCGAAGGAGGTGAAGGTGAACAGGAACACGACGAGGGACGCGGCAGTGATCGCTGGGCGGAGCAGCGGCAGCGTGACCTCGCGGAAGGCGCGCCACCGCGACGCGCCGAGCACCCTCGCCGCGTCCTCGAGCGATGGATCGAGGTGCGCCCACAGCCCTCCGACGACCCGGACGACGACGGCGTAGTTGAAGAACACGTGCGCGATCACGATCGCGATCGCCGTGTCGGACAGGTCGACGCCCATCGGGCTGCGGGGTCCGAGGAGGCTGAGGAAGGCGGAGCCGACGACGATGGTCGGAAGAACGAACGGCACGACGATCGCGGCGCGCAGCGCGCGCCGCCCAGGGAACGCCATCCGCGACAGCACGTGCGCGCCGGGCAGCGCGACGAGCACCGTCAGCCCCGTCGACGCCGCCGCCTGCCAGAGCGTGAACCAGGCCACACGACGCAGGTGCCCGTCGCCGGCAATCTCGCCGATGCCACGGAGGTCCCAACGGCCGTCGGGGCGCAGGCCGCGCAGGACGATCGCGATCAGCGGGTGGAGGAAGAACACCGCGAGGAAGGTGACAGGGACCGCGAGCAGGAGCGCTCGCGCCGCCGGTCGCATCGGTCTCATCGGATCACGATGTCGGCCCAGGTCTCGATCCACTCATCGCGGTGGGCGGCGACGTCCGCGGGCGGCACCTCGTAGGCGTTCTCTGGTTGCGCCGCGAACTGGGTGAACACCTCGGGCAGCTCGGCGTCGGGGTTCACGGGGAACACGAACATGTTCAGGGGCATGTCCTCCTGGAACGCCGTCGACAGCATGAAGTCGATGAGCTTGCCCGCCTCGTCCTCGTGCTCGGTGCCGCGGAGGATCCCCGCCATCTCGACCTGCTGGACGCAGCTCGCCTCGACGACACCGATCGGCGGCTCGTCGATCGGTGCTTCGGAGAAGACGACCTCGGCTGGCGGGCTCGACGCGTAGGACACGACGATCGGGCGGTCGCCCTCGCTGCCCGTCCCTCCCGAGAAGCTGCCGTAGTACGCGTCCTCCCATCCGTCGGCCACCGCGACGTCGTTGTCGCGCAGCTGCTGCCACCAGTCCGTCCACCCGTCCTCGCCGTACTCGGCCACCGTGCCGAGGAGGAACGCGAGGCCCGGTGAGGACGTCGCTGGGTTCTCGACCACGGTGAGACCGCGGTACGCGGGGTCGACGAGGTCGTCGAGGTCGTCGGGCGGAGACAGCAAACTGGCCTCGAAGTAGGCCTTGTCGTAGTTGAGGCACACGTCGGCGCGATCGATGGGCGTCACGTGATGCTCGTCATCGAGCAGGTAGCGCTCGTCGACGGCGTCGAGCCCGTCCGCTTCGTAGGGGACGAACAGGTTCTCGTCGAGGGCTCGACTGAGGAAGGTGTTGTCGATGCCGTAGAGCACGTCGCCCTGCGGGTTGCCGTTCGTGAGGATCGCCTTGTTGACGACCGCGCCCGCGTCACCGCCCTTGAGCACCTTCACCTTGATGCCGGTCTGCTCCGTGAAGGACGCCAGCACCTCCTCGCTGACGGCGAAGGAGTCGTGGGTCACCAGCGTCAGCGTCACCGGCCCGTCATCCCCACCGCACCCTGCGAGCGCGAGCCCGCATGCCAGCAATGCAACCAGAACGCGTCTCATCGCCTGCTCCTCGCAGCCGTCCAGTGCGTGCCCGACTCGCCCGGCTGTACGGCGAGGAGGACGCCCGCGGTGACCCGGATGGTCGCCTCGGCTTCGGTCATCTCGTTGCTGACACCTCGCGTCGAGCCGGGCTCGAGGTCCTCGCCCGCAAGCGGGTAGCGCAGGCCGTCGGTCACCACACCGCTGGCAACGCCGCCGACCGGGACCAGGGTGACGAGGTCGCCCGGCGATCCCCGCAGCGTGGCCACGCGCCGCACGACGGTCACCCGCGCCGGGCCCATGTGGGCGACGATGTCCAGCGACGCGTACGCGGGCGCAGCGAGCAGCATGGCGTTCGCGAGGAAGTGGTCGAGGCGTCCGCCGTGGCCGCCGATCACGATGACCCGCGCCGGTCGCTCGACCAGCGCGGCGTCGAGGGCGAGCTCGAGATCGGTGCGGTCCTTGGCCTCAGGGTGGCGCTCGACGCGCGCCCCGCTCCGCTCGACCGCCGCGAGGGCCGCCGCCGTGACCGAGTCGAAGTCGCCGACCGCGAGATCGACCGGCAGACCAAGCTCGGCTGCCCGGTCGATGCCGGAGTCCGCAGCGATGACCATCGCGCCCTCAGGGACCGGACCGAGCTCTTCGATGGTCACGGGATCCCCGCCGGCGATGACCAGGATCGTGCGCACGCAACCCACTCCCTCCGCCGGCATTATCCGGTTCAGGTCCTACGGGTCGGTGGCGCTGCC
>CAYSAC010000484.1:0-2582 GCA_964428815.1 uncultured Acidimicrobiaceae bacterium
CACAGCGGGCCCGTCACCCGAACCGACCTCGAGTCGAAGCTCCGCGAGCTTCAGGGCGAGGTGAGCGATACCGCGCAGTCGGCCAAGTCCACAATGATCGCGGTCGGCGCCGCCGTCGTCGTCGGCGTGATCGCGGTCGCGTTCCTGATGGGGCGGCGCCGGGGGAAGAAGCGCACGACGGTGGTCGAGGTCCGTCGCGTCTGATGAGCGTCCTCGCGCGGCTGCAACGGGTCGGCGTCCGGCGGGGCCTGTTCGGCACGAGCAGGGCGTGGACCGCGATCGCCGTGGGGTCCTTCACGCTGCGCCGGCTCAAGAAGCTGGCCAAGCGCGAGCCACAGATCGTCTACTGCCAGGAGCTCAAGCCGGGCGAGTCGATCCTCATCTCCCACACCACCGACACCCACGGCTAGTGCCGGGATGACTCGCGCCCTGCGGGCCGGCGAGCAGGTGCTGTTCATCGACCAGAAGAAGCGCCGGTACCTCGTCGCACTCGAGCCGGGCGGCGAATTCCACACCCACAGCGGCATCGTCGTCCACGACGAGGTGATCGGCGCGCCGGAGGGCACGACGTTCCGTTCGTCGAGGGGGTCGATGTACACCGCGATTCGTCCGACGCTGTCGGAGTTCGTGCTGAAGATGCCGCGTGGCGCGCAGGTCATCTACCCGAAGGACCTCGGGCCGATCCTGATGCTCGCGGACGTCTTCCCCGGCGCCCGGGTCCTCGAGTCGGGCATCGGCTCCGGCGCGCTGTCGATGACGCTGCTGCGCGCGGGAGCGGTTGTGACCGGCTACGAGCTTCGCGCCGACTTCGCGTCGCGGGCGCGCAAGAACGTCGCGACGTTCCTCGGCGAGGACGCGCTCGATCGCTACCAGGTCGAGGAGCGCGACTGCTACGAGGGCATCGACGAGACCGATCTCGATCGTGTGGTGCTCGACCTCCCCGAGCCGTGGCAGGTCGTGAAGCACGCGGCCCGGGCGTTGCACCCGGGCGGCATCCTCGTCGCGTACACGCCGACGATCATCCAGTCGGTGCAGCTGCGTGAGACGCTGGTCGACAGCCCGTTCGGCATGGCCGAGACCATGGAGGTCCTCCAGCGCGGCTGGCACATCGAGGGACAGTCGGTCCGGCCCGACCACCGGATGGTCGCGCACACCGGCTTCCTCACCTCGGCCCGACTCCTCGGCTGACACGGCACTCGTGAACTCGCTCGACGCGCTGCTCCTGCTGCTCGCGGTCTCCGCCGGGTTCGGTGGCTATCGCCTCGGCCTCGTCGCGCGCGTCGCGTCGTGGCTCGGCATGGCGATCGGCCTCTACATCGCGGCGCGCTCGCTTCCGTGGCTGCTGCGCACGGTCGAGGGCGGCAAGCAGACGACGCTGCTGTTCGTGGCCGCCGGCGCTCTGATCGGCGGCGCGTTCGTGGGCCAGGCCGCTGGCCTCCTCGCGGGCAGCCGGATGCAGCAGCTGATGCCGCCCGGGCCGGTCCGGGTCGCCGATCGGGTGGCGGGCGCGGCCGCCGGCCTCTTGGGCGTGCTCGTCGCGCTGTGGCTCATCCTGCCGACGATGGCGGACGTGCCGGGGTGGCCGGCCGAGCAGAGCCGCTCGTCGCGCGTGGCGCGGTTCGTCCACAACGCGCTCCCGGACGCTCCGGACACCCTGCAGGCGCTGCGCCAGCTGGTCGGCGAGGACCAGTTCCCGTCGGTGTTCAGCGCCCTGCAGCCGGCACCCGATCTCGGCCCGCCGCCGGCCGAGAGCGGCATCAGCCAGGAGGTCGCGGACCGCGTCGTGCCCTCGACCGTGAAGGTGCAGGGCGTCGCCTGCCGGCGCATCCAGGAGGGGAGCGGCTTCACCTTTCGGGCGCCGGATCTCGTCGTCACCAACGCCCACGTCGTCGCGGGCGAGGACGACATCGTCGTCTACCGGTCGGACGGCTCAGCGGTCGACGCGACCGTCGTGGCCTTCGACCCCGACCGTGATCTTGCGGTGCTCCGTGTGCCGGGGCTGGAACGGCCGGTGCTCCCCGGCGGGCCGACCGCGCCAGGCGGGCGGGGAGGGGTCTTCGGCCATCCGGGCGGGGGTCCGCTGCGCATCGCCCCGTTCCAGGTCGGCCAAGAGGTCGAGGCGTCGGGGCGGGACATCTACGACCGCAGCCGCACGGAGCGGGAGGTGCTCATCCTGTCCTCTGGGCTGCAGCCCGGCGACTCGGGTGCGGCGCTGATCGACGGGGCGGGAGCAGTGGTCGGCGTCGCCTTCGCCATCGCGCCGGACAAGCCGGGGGTGGCCTATGCGCTGAGCATGGACGAGCTCAACGCGGTGCTGGCCGGTGACCTGTCGGCGGAGAAGGACACCGGTCCCTGCCTCGCGTGAGCGAAGCGAGCCGGCGACAGCCGGACACGAGCTCCGACGTCTACTCGACCTCGATGAAGATGCACTCGCCAGGGCACTCCTCGGCGGACTCGATGACCGCTTCCTCCTGGCCGGCCGGCACGTTGGCCAGGCCCTCGGCGCCGCCGGGATCGGAGAACACCTTGGCGCCCTCCTTGACGTAGGCGAGGCCGTCGTCGAGCAGGGTGAAGACGTCGGG
>CAYSAC010000485.1:0-2576 GCA_964428815.1 uncultured Acidimicrobiaceae bacterium
GGCATGGAGGCCGGTGTCATCGCGCTCTACCAGAAGTGCGTGCACCTCGGTTGCCGCGTCCCGCAGTGCGAGACGTCGCAATGGTTCGAGTGCCCGTGCCACGGCTCGCAGTACAACCAGGTCGGTGAGAAGAAGGGCGGGCCCGCACCTCGCGGGCTCGACCGCTTCTCCATGTCGGTGGAGAACGGCGTGCTCACCGTCGACACCAGCTCCTCTGGCCGCATCCTTGGCCCGCCCATCGGCACGAACACGACCGGCCAGGAGGCCGAGGGCCCGCACTGCATCTCGGGTGGCGAGTAGTGAGCTTCGTGTCTCCTATGGCGAGCATGCTCGCCGTCAGCACGTTCCGCGCCGTCGGCCTGGTCATCATGGCGATCGTCCTCGTGGGCTTCGTCGCCTACGCGATCGTGAACGTCCGCGCCGGCCGGGCTGAGGTCGGCGCCGAGATCGAGCTCGCCCCCAACCGCAAGCCCTACCTTGCCGACGACGAGCTCGAGGGGCGCAAGCTCGACCGCAGCCTCGGCGTCGGTCTCGTGACCCTCGGCATCGTCGCGCTGGGTCTGCCGCTCTACTGGTTGGGCGAGCCCGGCCGGCTGAAGGGCTCGATCGAGCAGTTCGACGCGGTCTTCGCCTCCCGCGGCTCGCACCTGTTCGCCACGACGGAGGAGGGCGGCTTCAACTGCGCCGGCTGCCACGGACCCGAGGGCGTGGGCGGCTCGGCGTCGTTCACGATCCTCAATGACAAGGATGAGTTCGTCGCCCAGGTGAACTGGCAAGCGCCCGCCCTCAACACGGTGCTGCTGCGCTACAGCATCGATGAGGTCCGCTACATCCTCGACTACGGGCGGCCGTTCTCGCCGATGCCGGCGTGGGGCACGATCGGCGGAGGCGCGCTCAACGAGCAGCAGGTCAACAACCTCATCGCCTACATGGCCTCGATCCAGCTCACGCCGGAGGCGGCGCAGAGCGCGGCGGCGACCGAGCTGAAGAAGGCGATGGCGCTCGAGGGCGACGACGGCCAACCCGTCTACGCGAACGAGGGCGAGGCGCTGTTCAACCTTGGCCGCGAGAGCGGCTTCGCCGGCGGGGCGTACTCCTGCGGGCGCTGCCACACCCAGGGTTGGTCGTTCTACAGTGACGAGAGCGCACCGAAGGGAACCACCGAGGTACCCGACGGTGCGGGCGCGTTCGGCCCGAACCTCACCAACGGCGCGACGAAGCGCCAGTTCGAGACCGTCGACCAGATGCTCGAGTTCGTCACGCTCGGCTCGGCGAACGGCCAGCGGTACGGCGTCCACGGCCAAGGGAGCGGGCGGATGCCAGGCTTCGGCGACAACCCCGACGACAAGGCCGACCTCGACGACGACGAGCTCGGTGACGGGATGCTGACCGAAGAGATGATCCGCAAGATCGTCCAGTACGAGCGGAGCCTGTGATGCAGGCCCACACCCTCGCGGGCATCGCATGGGACCCCCAGATCCGCGGCTACCTCACGATCGTTGTCGCCGTCGCCGTCCTCATGGGTTCGGTGTACCTGATCCTCGCCACCAACGTCGCCAACAGGCTCGGCTTCCTGATCGCAGTCACCGCTGTCTTCGGGTGGATGACGATCATGGCCTCGGTCTGGTGGATGTACGGCATCGGGATGAAAGGCGAGGCCGCGACCTGGGAGGTCGAGGAGATCCACTACGGCGACCTCGCCACCGCGGCCAACGACCGCACGGCGCAGCTGGACACGACCGCGCTTCCCGACCACAACGTGCTCGACGACGCCGAGCCGGACGAGTTCAAGCGGCTCGAGGAGGAGCTCGAGCCCACGCTCGGGGGCGGGTGGGTGCTGCTGGCCCCGTCCAACCCCGCCCGGGGCGAGGCGCAGGCGGTCGTCGACGCGTTCCTGAAGGACGCCGGCATCACGCTGCCGACCGCCGATCCCGCGAAGCCGCTCTCGATCAGCAGCACTGACGACTACGAGACGCTGTACGCCTTCGAGCAGGGCGGCAAGGACGATCTGGCCGACGACGCCGACCGGTTCGACCGCATCAAGCACGAGCTGCGGACGGCGGTGCAGATCACCCACCCGGTCCACTACGCCATCATCCAGGTGCAGCCGGTCGTCCCCCAGGAGACCAAGCCCGGTGGGGCGGCGCCGACCCCCATCATCGACGAGAGCAAGCCGGTCATCACCGTCCTCATGACCCGCAACCTCGGTGACCTCCGGTTCCCGTCGGCGATGATCACGATCGGGTCCGGCCTCGTCTTCGGCCTGCTCTGCAACATGCTCCATCGCCGCGATCGCTTGGTGGCCGCGGTGCGGGCGAACCCCGTCCCCGCCCGAACCTGAGGAGATGACCATGGGCCAGTACCTGCCGGTCCTCGCCATGCTGGTGCTCGCGGCGCTGTTCGCAGCGATCAGCTTCGTGGCGTCGCAGCTCCTCGCTCCTCGCAACTCGACCATCGCCAAGCGCGCTCCCTACGAGTGCGGCATCGTGCCCAGCCGCGAGCCGCCGGAGCGCTTCCCGGTGCGCTTCTACCTGATCGCGATGATCTTCATCGTCTTCGACATCGAGATCATCTTC
>CAYSAC010000486.1:0-2570 GCA_964428815.1 uncultured Acidimicrobiaceae bacterium
GATCACCGGCAACAACAAGGTCCAGCTCAACATCCAGGAGATCAAGCAGCCCGAGTTGGACGCCGCCCTCATCGCGCAGGGTGTCGCCGACCAGCTCGCCGGTCGCGTGGCTTTCCGTCGCGCGATGAAGCGCGCGGTCCAGAACGCGCAGAAGGCCGGCGCGCTCGGCATCCGCGTGCAGTGCTCGGGTCGCCTCGGCGGCTCCGAGATGGCCCGCACCGAGTGGTACCGCGAGGGCCGGGTGCCGCTGCACACATTGCGCGCGGACATCGACTACGGCTTCCGCGAGGCGCGCACCACGGCCGGCCGCATCGGCGTGAAGGTGTGGCTCTACAAGGGCGACATCCTCCCGTACAAGAGCGCGACCGAGGACAAGATCAGTCGCGAGGCAGCGATGGCCGTGGGTGAGACCTCTGGTGCTGGCGAGCCGCGCCGCGTCGTGTCGTCCTCCGCCGCCGCCCGCCGCCCCGCCGGCACGACCGAGGGCGACGCGCCCGAGTCGGAGCCGCTCGTCAAGGAGGCCGACCCTGAGCTCGAGCGCCTGCTCGCCGAGGAAGAGGCCATCGAGCGTTCGGTGCGCGATCACCACGAGACCCCGCACTTCCGCCCCGGAGATTCGGACTAACGCCATGTTGATGCCCAAGAAGGTCAAACACCGCAAGACCCACCGCGGCCGGTTGAAGGGCCCGTCGAAGGGCGGCACCGCCGTCACCTTCGGCGAGTACGGCATCCAGGCGCTCGAGCCCGGCTGGCTCTCCGCGCGCCAGATCGAGGCCGCTCGTATCGCCATGACCCGCCACATCAAGCGCGGCGGCAAGGTCTGGATCAACGTGTTCCCGGACAAGCCGGTCACCGAGAAGCCAGCCGAGACCCGCATGGGGTCCGGGAAGGGCAACCCGGAGTTCTGGGTCGCCGTCGTAAGGCCGGGACGCATCCTGTTCGAGCTCTCCTACCCGGACAAGGCCGTCGCCAAGGCGGCGCTGGAGCGCGCCATCCAGAAGCTGCCCATCAAGGCCCGCTTCGTCGAGCGCGAGGAGGCGTTGTAGATGGTTCGCAACCAGACCTACGCCGACCTCGACGACGGAGCGCTCGTCAACCAGCTCAAGGAGACCAAGGCAGAGCTGTTCAACTTGCGCTTCCAGCACGTCACCGGCCAGCTCGACAACTACTCGCGGCTCGGCCAGCTGAAGAAGGACATCGCCCGCCTCAACACCGAGCTACGGGTCCGAGAGATCGCGGCCGCTGAGGCCATGGAAGGGGAGGGTGCGTGATGGCTGAGGCCCAGCGCCCCAACGCACGCAAGGTCCGTGAGGGCGTCGTGTCGTCCACGTCGATGGACAAGACGGCGGTCGTCGTCGTCACCGACAAGGTCCGCCACCCGCTGTACGGCAAGACCATGCTGCGCTCGAAGAAGCTCTACGCGCACAACGAGGCCAACGACGTCAACGTCGGCGACCGCGTTCGCATCCAGGAGACCCGCCCGCTGTCGAAGCTGAAGCGTTGGCGGATCGTCGACGTCCTCGAGCGTGCCCGATGATTCAGCAAGAGACGCGGCTGCGCGTGGCGGACAACAGCGGTGCCAAGGAGGTGCTCTGCATCAAGGTGCTGGGCGGCTCCAAGCGGCGCTACGCATCGATCGGCGACGTGTTCGTGGCGACCGTCAAGGACGCCATCCCGGGCGCGGCCGTCAAGAAGGGCGAGGTCGTGAAGTGCGTCGTCGTCCGGGTGAAGAAGGAGAAGCGTCGCTCCGACGGCTCCTACATCCGCTTCGACGAGAACGCAGCCGTCCTCATCAACGACCAGCAGCAGCCCCGCGGCACCCGCATCTTCGGACCGGTCGGCCGTGAGCTGCGCGAGAAGAAGTTCATGCGCATCGTCTCACTCGCTCCCGAGGTCATCTGATGAGTGGACTCAAGATCAAGAAGGGGGACCGCGTGAAGGTCCTCACCGGCAAGGACAGGGGTAAGGACGGCGAGGTGACGCGCGTCCTGCCGACGGCTGGCAAGGTCATCGTCGACGGTGTGAACGTCGCCAAGAAGCACCAGCGCGCGACCCGAGCGACCATGCAGGGCGGCATCATCGACAAGGACATGCCGATACCGGTGGCCAACGTCGCGCTGATCTGCCCGGCGTGCGGCAAGCACACCCGGGTCGGCTACAAGATCGACAACGACGGCACCAAGGTGCGCGTCTGCAAGAAGTGCGGGGGTGAGATCGCATGACGACTTCGACCACGACACGGCCGCGGCTGAAGCAGCGCTACGACGCCGAGGTCCGCCAGCAGCTCAAGGACAGCCTCGGGTTCGGCAACATCATGGAGGCGCCGCGCCTCGAGAAGATCGTCCTCAACATGGGCGTCGGCGATGCCGTCGGCCAGCCCTCGCTGCTCGAGAGCGCGGTCGCCGACCTCGCGACGATCAGCGGCCAGAAGCCGATCGTCACGCGGGCCAAGAAGTCGATCGCCGGCTTCAAGCTCCGCGAGGGCAACGCCATCGGTTGCAAGGTCACCCTCCGGGGTGACCGCATGTGGGAGTTCCTCGATCGCCTCATCAGCATCGCGATCCCGCGCG
>CAYSAC010000487.1:0-2558 GCA_964428815.1 uncultured Acidimicrobiaceae bacterium
GATCAGCAGCCGGTCGTCGGGCCCGTGGCCGAGCCGTTCGGCGAGCGTCGTCACCGAGGTGCGCTCAGGCATTGCTCAGCAGTCACCTCGATGACGCTATCCGGGACAGGCCGACCACAGGCCCTTGCTCTCGACGCGGGCGCGGGCGACGGCGGCGGCGAAGTCCTCGGCGTAGGCGACGTTGGGCGGAATGGTCAGCACCATCGCGTAGCCGTCGGCCGCCATCGCCAGGTTCACGAACAGGCCGTCCTCGACCCGGTACACGTACGCGAGCAGCCGGTCGTAGCGGTCGCGCGCCTCGACGTCGCGCTCGAGCCGGATCGGCGTACCGGGAGGGATCAGGTCGGCGAGGTGGGCCGAGGCCTCCTTGCCGAAGCACTCGACCGGGCTGTTCGGCTTGACGCTCTCTGGCGTGTCGACGCCGATGAGCCGGACCCGCTCGGAGCTGCCGGCGATGTCGGCGACGAGCGTGTCGCCGTCGACGATGCGCTCGACGGTCGCTCCGCCATCAGTGGTGGCTGCGCGTTGTTGGGCGCAGCCGCACGTCAGCAGCACAACGCAGGCGACCGCGATCGTTCGGGACATGAGCGTCCTCTCCTCAAGTCGTGAGCGAGGACGACCGTTCACCGACGGTCGACGAGCGTTCGCCGTGAGGTTACGAGGCCGGTGTGACGCGCAGGTCACCGTCGCTCACCATTGAGCGCACGAAGCTCGACCAGGTCGCGACCCAGACGGGCCAGACCGCGGGCGGGTAGTCGTGACCCATCCCCTCGATCTCGACGTACTGCGCGCCTCCGATGAGCTCGGAAGTTCGGCGCCCTCCGCTCGGGGCGATGAGCGTGTCGCGACTGCCATGGATCACCAGCGCGGGTAGATCGACCTCGCGCAGCGAGTCGGCCCGCGGGCTGTCGTGCATCACGGCCGCCATCTGTCGACCGATTCCGGCTGGACAGAAGCATCGGTCGTAGGCCGCGGCAGCGCGGGCGCGGCTGACGTCGTCATCGAGCCACTCAGGCTTCGATCCGTAGACCCTGAGCGCGGCGACGTGACTGTCGATGTACTCAGCTCGTGACGCGGCTGGTGGCGCCATGAGAAATGCGACCGCCTCGTCAGAGCTGTCGCCGTAGCCGGGCTCGCCGGTCCGCGACATGACCGATGTGATGGACAGCAAGCGGTCCGGATGATCGATCGCGAGCCGTTGCACGATCATCCCGCCCATGGAACAGCCCATGACGTGCGCCCGCTCGACGGCCAGCGCATCGAGGACGGCGATCGCGTCGTTGGCCATGTCGGTCAGCGCGTAGCTGATGCCGTCGAGCTTCGATGACAGCCCGACATCACGGTTGTCGAATCGCACGACGTGGTAGCCCTCGGCGACGAACAGCTCGCACCACTCGACGGCGTAGTTGATGCACGGCGATCCGAGGCCGTTGATCAGCAGCAGCGTCGGTTGCGCCGGATCGCCGAACGCCTCGTAGTAGATGTCGACGTCACCATTGCGCGCCATGCTCATGGGGCTATCTCCTCGTTCAGCAACGCTTCGGTCGCCTTCCATAGCCGCCGTCGCAGGGCGACGTCGCGAACGGCGGGAATGCTGGGCAGCAGGCCCGCGAGCGGGGTGGACGATATGAACTCGCCGGTGCGGGTCGCGAACGCGGGGCCGGTCGCCAGTCGGACGAGCACCCGAGCGCCCTGCTCGGGCCGGCGCACGAGCGGCGTGCGCGACAGCGCCGTCGCGACGCGGTCGGCCACGTTATCGGTGCCCGCCAGCCCCGTGGCGACGAGACCAGGGCAGCAGCAGTTTGCGGTCACGGCCGTTCCTTCGAGGCGCTCGGCCAGCTCGAGCGTGAACAGAACGTCGAGCAGCTTCGACTTCCCGTAGGCGGTCATGACGCCTGCGCGGCCGAATGGGGAGGTGTCAGTGAGGATGGTCTCAGGATCGATCGTCCACCCAATGCGGTGCGCCTCCGATGCAGTTACCACCACGCGCGCTGGCGCCGACGCCACGAGCCGATCGCGCAGCAGCTCGGTGAGCAGCCACGGCGCGAGATAGTTGACCGCGACCATCTCGGGGAACCCTTCGCTCGTCGTCCGCTGCTCGGGCAGCTGGATCCCGGCGTTGTTCACCAGCACGTCGATGTGCTCGTAGCAATCCAACATCTCGGCCGCCAGCTTGCGCACGTCGGCCATGAGAGTGAGGTCGCCCATGAACACGTCGACGGGCGCGCCCGGCGTGGCCGCCTGGATCCGGGCCACGGTTGCGTCGGCCTTTCGTGGGTTGCGGGCGACGATGCCGACCTGGGCGCCGCCGCGGGCCAACTCGATGGCCGCGGCCTCACCGATGCCATTGGTCGCCCCGGTCACGATCACTACTCGCTGCTGGGTCATAGCCGGTCGCGTCAGATGCGCTCGATGATGGTGCCCGTGCCGAGCCCGCCGCCGCAGCACATCGTGACCAGCGCGGTGGTGGCGTCGGTGCGCTCGAGCTCGTGGAGCGCCTTCGTCAACAGCCCCGCGCCGGTGCTGCCGAGCGGGTGGCCGAGCGCGATCGCGCCGCC
>CAYSAC010000488.1:0-2552 GCA_964428815.1 uncultured Acidimicrobiaceae bacterium
GTGGTGGACGTTGCCCCTGATCGCTTCGAGGACCTCGTCGCCGACGCGCTCGACAGCATCCCGCCAGAGCTCGGCCGCCTGATGGACAACGTCGCCGTCGTCGTCGAGGACGGGACCGTGAACGGGCTGCTCGGCCTTTACCGGGGCGTGCCGCTCACCAAGCGGGACCGGGGCTACGACGGCATGGTGATGCCCGACCGCATCACCATCTACCGCCTGGCGATCTGCGCGAGGTGCCGGACCGAGGACGAGGTCGTGCACCAGGTGCGTGTGACCGTCATCCACGAGGTCGGGCACCACTTCGGCATCGACGACGCCCGCCTCCACGAGCTCGGCTGGGCCTGACCTACGGTTCGGCGATGAGCGCGCACGTGGCGGTGACGGCCATCGGAGACGACCGGCCCGGCATCGTGGCCGCGGTGACCGGCGTGCTGGTCGACCACGAGGCCAACATCGAGGACAGCTCGATGACGATCCTGCGCGGCCACTTCGCGATGGTGCTCGTGGTGGCGGTCCCTCCCGGCACTGACCCTGCGGCCCTCGAGCGGTCGATCGTCGACGTGACCGGCGAGCTGGGTCTCATCGTCACGGTGCGCGCGATCGACGACGAGGTGGCGGGCCAGGTCGAGGGAGCGGCGTGGACGCTGTCGGTGTACGGAGCCGATCGCCCAGGCATCGTCCACCGCGTCACCGCGCTGCTCGCCAGCGAGGGCGTCAACGTGGTCGATCTCACCACGCGCGTCATCGGCGACCCCGAGCTGCCCGCCTACGTGATGCTCCTCGAGCTCACGGTGCCCGAGGGCGTCGACGCCGACCGGCTGCGGTCCGAGCTCACCGCCATCGGGCGCGACCTCGACGTCGAGTGCCATCTGCACGAGTCCGAAGCCGACGTCCTCTAGCGCCGTGACCTGAGTCGTTGGTTCGTCGCGGCATGACCAGCGACTCAGGTCACTAAGTGATCCAGCCCGTCGTCCAGCTGCCAGGGGCGGTCCTGTCGGTCCCCGCGTCGCCGATCGAGGACATCGACGACGAGGTGCGCGCGCTGGCCCGAGACCTACTCGACACGATGCGGGGCAGCGGCCACAGCTTTGGGGTGGCGGCGCCCCAGATCGGCGTCGGGCTTCGGGCCTTCTGCGTCGACGTGACCGGCCACGCCAAGGCCCGGTCCTGCCACGGCGAGATCGTCCTGCTGAACCCCGAGATCATCCGGTCCACCGGTCGTGAGGTGGGCCGCGAGGGTTGCATGAGCGTCCCCGACCTGACCGGCGACGTCATCCGCGCGACCGAGCTCGTCGTGCGCGGTCTGGCACCCGACGGAGGCGAGGTCGCGCTCGAGTGCGACGCGTTCGAGGCCCGAGCCATCCAGCACGAGCTCGACCACCTCGAGGGCATCCTGTTCCTCGATCGGGTCATGGGCCCGGACCGCGTGTTCCAGCGCCGGTCCTACAGGTGAGCGTTACTGTTCCGCCGTGCCCTTCCCGCGCAAGCTGCTGAACGAGGAGGAGGACGTCGTCGTCGACCTCCACCCGCATTGGTGGTTCTTCATCGAGCCGCTCGCTGCGCTGGTCGCGGCCATCGCGCTCGGCACCTTCCTCTTGAGCACCGACCTGCACGACGTCTTGAAGTTCGCGGGCGGGGTTCTGGTGCTCATCTGTCTCGTGTGGTTCGCGGTCCGGTACGCGAAGTGGTCGACGACCAACTTCGTCATCACCAGCGACCGATTGATCTACCGCCATGGCGTGCTGTCCAAGCACGGCGTGGAGATCCCGCTCGATCGGGTCAACACCGTGTTCTTCAGCCAGTCGCTGCTGGAGCGGGTCCTCGGCTCCGGCGATCTCGTCATCGAGTCCGCCGGCGAGATGGGCCGCCAGGAGTTTTCCGACGTCCGCAAGCCATCCGCGGTGCAGAACGAGATCTACAAGCAGGTCGAGGCGAACGAGAACCGCAAGTTCGACCGAGTCGGCAGGGGCCGCGGCGGCGGCGGGCAGCCCTCGATCCCTGAGCAGATCGAGAAGCTCGACGAGCTGCGCCGGCGGGGCGCGATCAGCGAGGACGAGTTCGCGGCGAAGAAGGCCCAGCTGCTCGACCGCATGTGAGGGTCGTCAGCCTGGTCCCATCGGCGACCGAGACGCTGCTGGCCTGGGGCATCACGCCGGTCGCCGTCACCCGCTTCTGCGAGCAGCCCTCGCTTCTGACGGTCGGCGGCACGAAGGACCCCGACATCGGCGCCGTCGTCGCGCTGGCGCCCGACGTGGTCGTGCTGTGCGAGGAGGAGAACCGCCGCGAGGACGCCGACGCGCTCGCTGCGGCCGGCGTCGATCTGTGCGTGCTCCGCATCGACTCGGTCGCGGACGTCCAGCCGGCGATGGAGCAGCTCGCGGCCGCGGTCGGCGCTTCTGGGCGGATCCGCTGTCGCCAGACGACAGCAGATCCGCCGAGAAGTGCACGGCGCGCGTTCGTGCCGATCTGGCGGCGGCCGTGGATGACGCTCTCCGGCGGGACGTACGGCTCGTCGGTGCTCGAGCACATCGGCATCGAGAACGTGTTCGCGG
>CAYSAC010000489.1:0-2544 GCA_964428815.1 uncultured Acidimicrobiaceae bacterium
TCACCGGCAGCACCGGCTTCCTCGGCACCGCGCTGGTCGAGCGGCTGCTGCGATCTGTCCCCGGCTGCGAGCTGGTCCTGCTCGTCCGGCCCGGCAAGCGGTCGACCGTCCAGCAGCGAGCGGCCCGCGAGATCTTCCGCAACGACGCCTTCAACCGGCTGCGCGCCGACCTCGGTAAGGACGGCCTCGACGAGGCCATCGCGCGACGCGTGCAGGTCATCGCTGGCGACGTGGGCACCGACGGTCTCGGCCTCGATGATGACGGGCGCGCCGCCATCGCCTCCTGCGACATCGTGATCCACTCCGCTGCCACGGTCGCGTTCGACTCCCCGCTCGATGCCGCGGTCGAGGTCAATCTGCTCGGCCCGACGCGCATCGCGCTGATGTTGCAAGACCTCGGCATCGCTCCTCACATGGTCTCCGTGTCCACGTGCTACGTGGCCGGCAACCGGCGCGGCGCAGCACCAGAGCAACCCGTGCACGAGAGCCCGTTCTTCGTCGACGTGGAGTGGCGGAGCGAAGTCGACGCCGCGCGCCGCGCCCGCACCGACGCAGAGACGCAGAGCCGCACGCCCGAGATGCTCACCCGCTTCCGCAAGGAGGCGCGGCGCGAGCTCGGCGCCGCCGGAACGCCCGCGCTCGCGGCCAAGACGGAGCAGCGGCGCTCGGCGTGGGTGCGCCAGCGGATGGTCGACGCCGGGCGCGCCCGCGCCAGCTCGCTCGGCTGGCCCGACGCGTACGCCTACACCAAGGCGCTCGGCGAGCGGGCGCTGCTCCAGTCCAGCGGTGACGTGCCGGTCACGATCGTGCGCCCGTCCATCATCGAGTCCGCGGTCCACGAGCCGGTCCCGGGCTGGATCCGCGGCTTCCGCATGGCCGAGCCCGTGATCGTGTCCTACGCCCGGGGTCTGCTCAAGGAATTCCCCGGTGTCCCCGAGGGGATCATCGACGTCATCCCGGTCGACCTCGTCGTCGCCGCGATCATCGACGCCGCCGCCCGGGGTCCCGAAGACGAGCCGAAGATCGTCCAGGTTGCTTCGGGGTCGGCCAACCCGCTGCGCTACCGCAAGCTCGTCGACCTCGTCCGCACCTGGTTCACCGAGCACCCGATCTACGACGCCGAGGGTCAGCCGATCGTGGTGCCCGAGTGGTCGTTCCCGGGACGGGGCCGGGTGCAGGCGCAGCTGACCCGGGCGAAGAGCGCGATCGAGCGGGCCGAGCGGACGCTCGCAGCGCTGCCGCTGCGAGGCAAACAGGCCGAGTGGTCGGCGACGCTCGAGACCAAGCGGGAGGAAGCGGAGCGGGCGCTCGGCTATGTCGAGCTGTACGGCGCCTACGCCGAGTGTGAAGCGATATACGGCGTCGACCGGCTGCTCAGCCGGTTCGCCAGCCTCGACCCGGAGGACCAGGCGACGTTCTGCTTCGACCCGCGCGTCGTCGACTGGGACCACTACGTCCACAACGTCCACCTGCCGTCGGTGGTCGAGCACGCACGGGTGCGCACGACGCCAGGCGGCCGCACCAACGAGGACAGGGCGGTCCGGCTGCGGCGCCAGGTGCTCGCGCCTGAGCGTCACCTCGCGGCGTTCGACCTCGAGAACACGCTCATCGCGTCGAACGTCGTCGCCTCGTACTCGTGGCTGGCGACGCGCCGGCTGCCGGCTGAGGACCGGATCCGCTTCGTCGCCCGCACGCTGGCCGAGGCGCCCTCGCTGCTCGCGCTCGACCGCAAGGACCGCGGCGACTTCTTGCGGATGTTCTACCGACGCTACGAGGGCGCGCCCGTCGCGCAGCTCGAGTCGGATGCGGCGGAGATGTTCAGCGATCTCATCCTCGCCAAGTCGTTCCCGGCTGCCATCCGGCGTGTCCGTGAGCACCGGGCCCTCGGGCACCGCACCGTCCTCATCACCGGCGCGCTCGACTTCGCCATCGCACCGCTGCGTCCGCTGTTCGACGACATCGTGTGCGCGTCGCTCGCGGTCGACGAGGACGGGGCCTACGTGGGCGAGCTCACCGATGTGCCGCCGACGGGCGAGGCGCGGGCGCAGGCGATGGCGGACTACGCCGACGCCAACGGCTTCGACCTCGCCGAGTCGGTCGCGTACGCCGACAGCACGTCCGACCTGCCGATGCTCGAGGCGGTCGGGTTCCCGGTCGCGGTCAACCCAGAGACGCGCCTGGCCGCGCTGGCCCGCAAGCGGGGCTGGCTGGTCGAGCAGTTCGCCAAGGCGCCCGGGTCGCCGCAACCACTGCTGCCGATCGGCCCGCGCTGGCGCGGCCGCCCGAGCGTGACCGCGTGAAGGCGTTGCAGTTCTCGCGGAAGCCGGCGCGCTACGCGGCCGCGATGGTCGCTGGCAAGGTCAAGCCGGGCAGCGGCGCTCGCTACGGTCCCCTCGCTCTGCGCGACCTCGACGAACCGGAGCTGCCCGGTCCTGGCTGGGTCCGCGTGCGACCGATCCTCTCCGGCATCTGCGGCAGCGATCTGGCGACCATCGACGGCGCGTCGTCGCGGTACTTCGAGCCGATCGTCTCGTTCCCGTTCGT
>CAYSAC010000490.1:0-2539 GCA_964428815.1 uncultured Acidimicrobiaceae bacterium
GGGGCTATAGCTCAGTCGGTTAGAGCGCATCCCTGATAAGGATGAGGTCGGAAGTTCGATTCTTCCTAGCCCCACTATCCCTGACCTGCGGTGACGCGTTCACCGCTACTCGACTTGGAGGGTGACGGCTGCTGGCGTCCGGCCCGCGGTGCGGCCGGGGGCGACGGCGACGAGGTTCGACAGCGCGACGACGGCGATGGCGAGCACCGCGATCGCGAGAGCCGGCACCACCGGCGCGGGCACGACGTAGAGCTGGCGGGCGAACAACCGCCACAGCCAGTGCCCAGCGGCGATGCCGGCGGGGACGCCGACGAGCAGGCCGACGGCCACAGTCACGGTCGCCTGCCAAGCGACCACAGCGGAGACCTGTCGCCGGGTGAAGCCGAGCGCCTTGAGCAGGGCCAGGTCGCGGCGGCGGCGCTGGGTCGAGACAGACAGCGCAAGCGCGAGCGACGCAAGGGCTGCGACACCGAGGGCGGCAGCGAGGAGGGCTGGTGCAGTGCCCATGTCGTCGCTGTTGGCGATCTCTGCCGGCCGAAGGACCTCGGTGACCACCGAGGAGCCAGGGAACTCGCCGGGTCGTCCATCGTCTCGGTCAACTACTTCGGGACGGTTGAGCTGCTCGAGGGTCTGCGGCCCGTCCTCGCGGCCGCACCGTCGCCCTCCGTCGTCGCGATCAGCTCGAACTCGACGACGTGTGCGCCCGGTGTGCCGACCGATCTCGTCGCGGCCTGCCTCGAGGGTGACGAGAATCGGGCGCGGGCGCGGGCCGACGAGCTCGGCGCCATGGCTGGCGTCTACCCGGCGTCGAAGATCGCGGTGGCGCGATGGGTGCGACGCAACGCCGTCACCGACGACTGGGTCGGGGCCGGCATCGGGCTCAACGCGATCGCGCCGGGGATGGTCGAGACAGCGATGATCGAGGAGGGTCGCAACGACGCGACCGTCGGCCCGCTGCTCGACATGTTCCCCATCCCGCTGGGCCGACCGGGTCGTCCGGAGGAGATCGCCGCGCTGATCGCCTTCCTCCTGGGACCGGATGCGCGGTTCTTCTGCGGCTCCGTGCTGTTCGTCGACGGCGGCACTGACGCCCTGTTGCGGACCGACGACTGGCCCGCCGCCTGGGACGTCCGCGCACTCAGCTGAGCAGGACTAGGCGGTGGCACCGGCGAAGTCATCTCCATGGGGATACGCAAGGTCGCGCTCGCTGGCTGTCTCGCGCTCGGGTTGGGGGTGCTCGGCCTCGCGCCGGTCACCCGCGCCGCTGAACCCGCGAGCGGAACGATCGACGAGGCGAACCCGCAGGTCGAGTGGTCCGGTGGGCCGCTCCTGTTCACCACGTTCGGCACGTACTGCGACCCGGTGACGCCACAATGCGACGTGTTCGACCTCTCGGTCGGGGCGCTGCCGGTGGCAGGCCCCGATGTGGTCATCAGCGCAGCCGCAGGGCAGCAGACCGACGTCATCGGCCTCTACGTCTACGACTCGACCGGGGCGCTGGTCGCCAGCGACGACTCCCTGACCGCCAACCCGCACGTCGACCTGCGGGATCCGGTCCCGGGGCACTACTCGGTGCGGGTCGAGGCGTTCCTCGGCTTCGGCGGACCGGTGACCTACGAGGCCATCGCGGCCGCGACCGATGCCGGCGAAGCGCCGGACGCCGAGGTGCCCTGCAACGGTGACGACGAGGGCTTGGGCCCGCCCCCGCAGAACGTGCTCGATGCTGCGCTCGCCGACGACGGCCAGATCGTCCAGCTCGACGTGCTCGTCCTGCTGGACGGCGTGGACGAGACGTACGCCGCCACGTTCTTCGAGAAGGTCTCCCTGCCGTACCGCGAGATCGACATCGCGGTCGTCCCGACCTTCGAGGTGGTGCCCGACGGTGCCATCACGAGCAACGTGACGACCGAGATCATCGACCAGGCGAAGGGGCTCATGCCCGACCGCCGGGTGCCGGACGAGTACGACGTCGTCGAGCTGCTCACGAATCGCAACATCACGGCGCTCGGGCTCGATGCCGTAGCCGGTCAAGCCGAGTGCATTGGTGGCGCCGCGTTCAAGGAGCACAGCTTCAACGTCTCCGAGGCCCAAGAGGGCACCGAGCAGGGCGGCATCGTGTTCGGCCCGGTCATCCTGGTGCCGAACGTCGCGGCCAAGATCACCGCCCACGAGATCGGCCACCTCTTCGGCGGCCAGCACCACTTCGCCAACTGCGTCGAGGGGCTCCGCGCCGACGAGGCGACGACCGAGGACTCCTCGCCGTGCTCGCTGATGTTCAACAGTGCTGACTTCATGTCGCTGCACTTCGGGACGGTCAACGGCAAGATCATCCGCGGCTACGCGCTGGAGTACGCCGCGGCCAACGACCTCACCGGAGCGCCGCCTGCCCCTTAGCAACGTCGGACCCGCTGCTAGGTTCGACGGCCAATGGCTCTCCTTCGCCGCGCACTGCTTGCACTCGGCGTCGCCGGCATCATCGCCGCCGTCCTGCGCATCCGCGGGAGCGGCGGGGTCCCCCCGCAGCAGGGGGGCTGGCGCG
>CAYSAC010000491.1:0-2537 GCA_964428815.1 uncultured Acidimicrobiaceae bacterium
GCCGCATCGCGTGGCTCTGGGTCGCGGCCATGCCGATGCCGTCCCACTCGGCGATCAGCGAGAGCCCTGCTGAGCCGTCCCACGGCCGGTCGCGCGTGTCGAGGATGAAGACCGCGGGCTCCTGCTCCCCATCCGGCAACGCGGTCGTGACCATGTGGTCGGCGATGCCGGAGCCGCTGCCGAAGTGCTTGTCGCCGGCGACGCGGTACGTCACGCCGGGCAGCTCGCCGGTCGCGCCAGCGTCGGGGACCGCGGTCGCTTTCGTGCGGGCGATGTCGCCACCACTGCCGGGCTCGGACGTGATCGTCCCCCACTGACGACCGTCGGCCGCGCTCTGAAGGACTGCGTCACGCTGCTCCACCCAAGCCGGGGATGTCGACTGAGGCGCGAGCCAGAAGCCCACCACCGCGGGGTGCATCGCCGAGACGAGCGCCACAGACGGATCGGCGGCGCCGAGCGAGCGCAGGAGGCTGCACAGCGGCCCGGTCGACTCGGGAACGCTGCGCCACAGCCCGCCCATCTCCTCCGGCACCACCGTGCGGAGGAACCCCGCGTCGCGCAATCGCGCGAAGTCGGCGGGATCGAGGTGGCGACGGGCTTGCCGCTCCGGCCGCGCCGCGCGCCAGTCCTCCGCGATCGCCGCGACGCCGACCTCCACGTCTGCCGACGCCAGTGCCATGCAGGCAACGATAGGTCGGAGCGGCTACTCGATGCGCAGCCCGCTACCCTCTGCCCCCTCTTAGGGTTCGCCTTGGCGGGTGAGGGGTGTGCAGGTGGTGTCGTTCGGACTGAGGTGGGCCGCGCTCGCCGTCGCGCTCGTGGGGTCGGTGCTGCCGATCGCTCCAAGCGAGGCGACCACCGCCGTCGCGTCGATCGGCACCGGTCAACCGACGACGAAGGTCGTGCTCCAAGACGGGGACAGCGCGACGCTCAGCAACGCGGCTCAGCTGCTCGCCTTCACCTGGCCTGATCCCGCGCTCAGCGAAATCCGCTACCGCGTCAGCTCCGTCGACGGCACCGTCGGCAGCTGGACCACCGCTGCCGCGGAGGTCGGCGGCGGCGAGGAGACCGCAGTGGGCACTGACGCGCTCATGCTCGAGCCCTTCGACCGCGTCGAGATCCGGGCGGCGTCGAGCACGCCCATCACCGTCCTTGCGGCCGCGACGGGTCATTCCCATCCGGCGCTCGCCCTCATTGCGCCGGGCGCGGCGCCGGTCGGTCGGCCGGGCATCCACCCGCGCAGCGAGTGGACCACGACCGGCTGGCAATGCTCGCGAGCACCGACCGCTTCGTCGCGCCTCGATGCCATCGTCGTGCACCACACAGTCGTGCCGCCGGGCAACGACTACACGGCTGATCAGGTGCCCGGGATCCTGCGGTTCGTCCAGGACCTCCACCTGTCCAAGGGCGCGTGCGACGTCGAGTACAACGCGTTCGTCGACCGGTTCGGCCATGTGTGGGAGGGGCGCGTCGGTGGCGTCACCCGCATCATCGACGCCCACCACACCGCAGGGTTCCCGAGCGACAGCTGGGGGATCGCCTTGATCGGCCAGCATGAGCCCGATCGCGAATCGGGACCGGCCTCGTCGGTCGGGCCCGCCGAGGAGGCGACCCCGGCCGCGCTCAGCGCGCTCACGCAGGTGATCGCTTGGAAGGCCGCCCTCCACGGCCTCGATCCCCTCGGCACCGTCACGCTCGTGTCGACCGGCAACCGGAAGTTCACCGCCGGCACGGCCGTCACCGTCCCGACCGTGCTCGGTCACCGCGACCTGCAGGCCACGGCCTGCCCCGGGCTCTACGTCTACGACCTGTTGCCGGACATGCGGGCCGACGCCGCTGCGACCACCGCGGAGGCGGTCCTCGGTTCAGCAGGATTCATGCCGCCCCGCGAGGTGATGCGCCTCTACCGTGCCGCGTTCCTGCGCCTCCCCGACGCCGACGGCTTGCGCTACTGGTGGTGGAAGCTGGCCGAGGGCAGCCTGGACATCACCGGTGTCGCCCAGCTGTTCGCCGACAGCCCAGAGTTCCGCTCGCGATATGGCGCGCTGGGCAACGTCACGTTCGTTGCGCAGGTGTACTGGAACGTGCTCGGACGCGCCCCCGACGGCGCCGGGCTCGCCTACTGGACGGGCAAGCTCGCGAGCAGATCGCTGTCACGCGGGGCGGTGCTCGCAGGGTTCAGCGACTCACCGGAGCATCGAGCGCTCACGCACGTCGCGACCGAGGTGCAGATGGGCTACTTCCACCTGCTCGACCGGATGCCCACCGCCGCGGAGATCGCTGCATCGTCGGACGCGCTGTACCGCGGTCTGCCGTACCGCGCCTTCTTGCGCTCGCTGCTCCCACCGTCGGATCCGCCCGAACTGACCCAAGAAGTGGGGTCCTAGGGCCCCACTTCTTGACCACATTCGCTCGGGGTCGCTACTCGATGCGGAGGCCAGAGATGGCCCGGCTGATCACGAGCTGCTGGATCTGCTCGGTGCCCTCGAAGATGTCCATGATCTTCGCGTCGCGGTGGAACCGCTCGACCGGGTACT
>CAYSAC010000492.1:0-2534 GCA_964428815.1 uncultured Acidimicrobiaceae bacterium
GGCGTCCCCCAGTAGCGGTCGCGCGACAGCGCCCAGTCGACGTTGCCTTCGAGCCACTTGCCGAAGCGGCCGTGCTTCAGGTGCTCTGGATGCCAGTTGATCTGCTCGTTCTGCGCGAGCAGGTCGTCTCGGCGCTCGGACGTGCGTGCGAACCAGGACGTCTTGGCCCAGTAGATGAGCGGCGTGCCGCACCGCCAGCAGTGCGGGTAGCTGTGCTCGTACGCCTCCTCGGCGACGAGCAGGCCGCGCGCCGCGAGGTCGTCGATGATGTCCCGGTCGGCGTCCTTGACGAACCGGCCCGTGTACTCGGGGACGGTGTCGTCGAACGCGCCGTCGGCGTCCACCGGGTTGAGCGTGGGCAACCCCTCGGCCCGGCCGACCGCGGCGTCCTCCTCACCGAAGGCAGGCGCGATGTGCACGATGCCGGACCCGTCGTCGGTCGACACGTAGTCAGCGGTGACGACGCGCCACGCGTCGCCGTCGGCGGCGAGCCCGTCGAACGGTCGGGCGTAGCGCCAGCCGACGAGGTCGCGGCCGGACCACCGCTCGATCACCTCGACGTCGGGGTGCAGCCGTGCCGCTGCGGCCTCACCGAGGACGAGATCCCGCCCTGCGGGCGACGCGATGCGCACGTAGGTGATGCCGGCGCCGACGGCGGCGGCGACGTTGGAGATGAGGGTCCACGGCGTCGTCGTCCACACGAGGAGGTCGACGTCGCGCCCCTCGACCGGGAAGCGCACGTAGATCGACGGGTCGACGACGTCGCGGTAGCCCTGGGCGACCTCGTGGGACGACAGCACGGTGCCGCATCGGGCGCAGTACGGCGAGACGCGATGGCCTTCGTACAGCAGGCCCTTGTCCCAGAGCTGGCGGACGAGCCACCACACCGATTCGACGTAGTCGTTGGTCAGCGTCCAGTAGGCGTCGGCGGTGTCGATCCAGGTGCCTGAGCGGGTCGTCAGCGCCGACCAGTCCTCGACGTAGCGCTGGACTGACTCGCGGCAGCGCTGGTTGAACGCCTCGATGCCGAACGCCTCGATGTCGCCCTTCGTCGCGAGGCCGAGCTCCTTCTCGACCTCGAGCTCGACGGGCAGGCCATGGCAGTCCCAGCCGCCCTTCCGCGGCACCGCGCGCCCGCGCATCGTCTGGAACCGCGGGTACAGGTCCTTGAACACGCGGGCCCAGACATGGTGGAGGCCAGGCTTGCCGTTGGCCGTCGGCGGGCCCTCGTAGAAGACCCACGGCTCACCGTCCTTGCGGAGCCGCTTCACCGACTCGACGATGTCGTGCTCCCGCCAGCGAGCCAGGACCCGCGCCTCGAGCGCGAGCAGATCCAGCTGGGCGTCGACGGGGCCGAACGGCATCCCGTTAGGTTAGGGCGATGGTCGACGACCTCTACGAACGAGATGGCGAGGGGAACGTGCGGCTCGCGGTCCACGTCCACCCCGGCGCCGGACGCACCGCGGTCGTCGGACGGCACGGCCAGGCGCTGAAGGTGAAGGTCGCCGCCGCGCCGGAGGGTGGTCGCGCCAACGACGCGGTGGTCAAGCTGCTCGCCGAGTCGTTCGGGGTGAAGCCGGCCGACGTCACACTCCTGTCAGGCCAGTCGAGCCGGCAGAAGCGCTTCTCGGTCGCCGGGACCGGCGAGGACGAGGACTTTCGCAGGCTCCTCGGCGCCCTCGTCGAGGGCGATGGCACGCCGGGAGGGCGCCGCCGGGGATCTTGACCCCCAGGGTGCCGGTGGCTATCGTCCGGCACCTTTGCGGAGGCTCGAGAGGACGTCCCATGCCGACAGCGAAGAAGGCCGCCAAGAAGGCTGCCTCCAAGGCCCCTGCGAAGGCAGCCTCCAAGCGACCGACCAAGGCGCCGGTGAAGAAGGCCGTCCCGGCCAAGAAGGCCGTGGTCAGGAAGCGGATCGTGGTCAGGGCACTGAAGAAGGGCGCCTCTGCCAAGAAGGCGCCGGTGAAGAAGGCAGCGCCCGCCAAGAAGGCAGCGCCCGCCAAGAAGGCGCCGGTGAAGAAGGCCGCGCCCGCCAAGAAGGCGCCGGTGAAGAAGGCGCCGGTAAAGAAGTCGGCACCGGTGAAGGCGGCGCCGAAGAAGGCAGCGGTGAAGGCGGCGGTCAAGGCGACCGCCCCCGCCAAGGCGCCGGCCAAGCGCGCCGGCTCGACCAAGAACCCGTTCTTCGACGACACGTTCCTCGCCGCCCAGAAGGTCATGCTCCTCGAGGAGCGGGCGACGTACGTGCGCCAGGCCGCCAGCCTCAAGGCCGAGGCCGACTCCCTCGTCGCCGACGTCGAGCCCGGCGACGTGCAGTTCGACGAGGAGTCCGGTGAGGGGACGACGCTCGCCGTCGAGCGCGAGCGCGACCTCGCCCTCTCGGCCCAGGCGAGCGCGGCCGTCGAGGAGATCGACCGCGCCCTCGCCCAGCTGACCGTCGGCACCTACGGCGTGTGCGAGGTGTCGGGGCAAGCGATACCGAAGGAGCGGCTGCGAGCGATCCCGTGGGCGCGCGAGCGCGTCGAGTACAAGGCCGC
>CAYSAC010000493.1:0-2531 GCA_964428815.1 uncultured Acidimicrobiaceae bacterium
CGCATCTCACCGCTGGCCCTCAAGACGAGCCAGGCCATCCGCCTCAAGCGCCTCGCGCCGAAGGCGGTCTACAAGGAGGACGCCGCGCAGCTCGTCCTTCCGGTCAAGGGCGGACCGCAGGTGGCGACCGAGCTCGTCGACCTGCTCCAAGAGCTGGTGCCGGCCGAGGTGCAGGCGAGCGCATGAGTGGCCTCCAGTGGTGGAGCCGCCACGGGCGGGCGGCCGGGTTCGCGATGCTGATGGGCGCGCTCGCCCTGCTGGTCCTGCTGCGCGCGCCGCTCCCCGGCGGGTTGCGGCTGCTCAGCGCCGCGGTGCTTGGCGGCTTCGCGTGGGCAACCGTCGCCTCGCTGCGGGCGAGCTTCCGGCGGAACGTGCGCGACCGCTGACGCTCGCTGGACACAACCTCCGACGCCTACGATCAGCCGCCGTGCCCAAGCGCCTCCTCCCGCTCCTCCTGCTCGTCGCGACGCTCGTCCTGTCGGGCGGCTGCTCGAGCTCGAGCACCGCGGCGGTCACGGTCAACGGCGTGTCCTACAGCCAGGCCGACCTGAAGGACGAGCTCGAGCAGCTCGCGCCCGCGTTCATCGAGTTCGGCGGCAGCGACCCGAGCACCGTCAACGGCGCCGGCCCGGGCTCCTACACCAGCGAGTTCACGCTCAGCCTGCTCAACCAGCGCGTGCAGACGATGCTGTTCCAGGCCGAGCAGCAGAAGCGCGGGCTCGAGATCACCGAGGAGGCCAGGGCCACCGCGCGGGAGGTGTTCTTCGGCTCGGCCGAGGTCGCCGACACGGTGATCGCCACGCTGTCGTCCGAGTTCGCCGAACGCTTCGTCGACGACATCGCGGCCGGCATCGTTCTGCAGACCGACATCGGCGAGGACCAGTTCCAGACCTGGATCGCCGACGCCATGGGCACCGTGGACGTCGAGGTCAACCCGCGCTTCGGCACATGGGAACCGGACCAGCAGACCATCGTCCCGCCTGAGGGCGCGCTCCACCCCGGCGAGGACGAGCCGGTCTTCGAGCTGTAGCGACCATGGCCCGCGTCATCGTGGTGGGGCTCGGGCCGGCCGGCCCGGAGCTGCTCACCGGCGCGACCGTGGCGGCGATCGAGCGCACGCCCGTCCGCTACCTGCGCACGACCCGCCACCCGGCCGCCGCCGTCGTCGACGGCGCTTCGTCGTTCGATGACCTCTACGACGCAGCCGCGACCTTCGACGAGGTCTACGCCGCCATCGTCGAGGCCCTCGTTGGTGCCGCGACCAAGCACGGCGAGGTCCTCTACGCGGTGCCGGGCTCGCCCGCGGTCGCAGAGCGGACCGTCGAGCTGCTCGTCGCGGATGCCCGCGTCGAGGTCGAGGTGCTGCCCGCGCTGTCGTTCCTGGATCTGGCGTGGACGCGTCTCGGCGTCGACCCGGTCGCCGTCGGGGCGCGCCTCGTCGACGGCCGCCGGTTCGCGGTCGAGGCCGCGGGGGAGCGGGGGCCGATGCTCGTCGGGCAGTGCGACCAGCGCCACGTCCTCTCCGACATCAAGCTCGCGGTCGAGGACGGGCCCGCCGTCACCGTGCTGCAGCGGCTCGGTCTGCCCGACGAGCGCATCACCGAGGTCCCGTGGCACGACCTCGACCGGGCGTTCGAGCCCGACCACCTCACCTCGCTGTTCATCCCGTCGCTCGCGCCGCCCGTCGCCGGCGAGCTGGCCCAGTTCGCCGAGCTGGTCCGCACGCTGCGCCGAGAGTGTCCGTGGGACCGGGAGCAGACCCACGAGACCCTCAGCCGCCACCTGTTGGAGGAGGTCTACGAGGTGCTCGACGTGCTCGACCCGGTCGACCTCGACGCGCTGGAGGAGGAGCTCGGCGACCTGCTCTTCCAGGTCGTGTTCCACGCCACCATCGCCGCGGAGGAAGGCGCGTTCACCCTCGCCGACGTCGCCAGGGGCATCCACGACAAGCTCGTCCGCCGCCACCCCCATGTGTTCGGCGACGCCAGGGCCGACGACCTGCCGGCGGCGTGGGAGCAGATCAAGAAGGCGGAGAAGGGCCGGGCCAGCGTCATGGACGGCATCCCCTCAACGTTGCCGAGCCTCCTCTACGCCCTCAAGGTGCAGCGCAAGGCGGCGTCGATCGGCCTCGACCCGGCGGCTCTTGTCACCGGCAACGGCTTCGGTGAGCGCCTGTTCGCACTCGTCGCCGAGGCCCGAGAGGCCGGCATCGACTCCGAGAACGCGCTGCGCGCGGTGATCGCGACAGCCATGGCCCGCGCCCGCAACCTCGAATGATCGAACTGGCGGTGAATTCGGACCCCGGGTGGTCGAATTCCACCGCCAGAACGGGGTGGTGGCGCGGGGTTAGGCGCTGAGGTCGGCGGCTTCGAGCGGTTCGGCGACGATGAGGCGGTCGAGGAGGTCGAAGGCGGACGCCCGCAGCTCGGCGACGGTGGCGGCGAGGGACTCGATCGCGGCCGCCGCGGTCTGGTCGGCGACGATGCCCTGGGCGCGGGCGACGGCTGCTGCCCGCAGCGCGACGCCGCGCG
>CAYSAC010000494.1:0-2528 GCA_964428815.1 uncultured Acidimicrobiaceae bacterium
GCCGGGCAGCTCCTTGATCGTGCCGACCCGGTAACAAGTGATTGCGGCGCGGGCCACGATCGACCGGCCCGGCTCGGCGCTGATGCGGGCCGTGATGCCGGCGTGGCGGCAGGCGTCCTTCACCGCGGCGCCCCACTCGGTGATCGACGGCGCGTCCTCCCCTTCGACGTAGGCGACGCCGAGTCCCCCGCCGACCGAAAGCTCGGGGAGGCCGAGGTCGTTGACGACCGGAGCAAGGAGCTCAACGGCCTGACGGAAGAAGTCGGCGATGAACACCTGGCTGCCGATGTGCACGTGGACGCCGAGCAGATCGACCGCGGGACTATCGGCGGCGCGACCGACCGCGCGCGCCGCTGCGCCGCTCGCGAGCCCGAAGCCGAACTTGGAGTCGTCCTGTCCCGTGCGGACGAACTCGTGGGTGTGGGCCTCGACGCCGGGCGTGATGCGCAGCAACACCTTTGGAACGATGCCGTCCTGCGCGTGTTGGGCCTGCAGGCGGTCGAGCTCGTCGAAGCTGTCGACGACGATCCGGCCGACGCCGACCTCGCGGGCGCGGCGCAGCTCGTCGTCCGACTTGTTGTTGCCGTGGAGGACGAGCCGCTCAGGCGCGACGCCAGCCGCCAGCGCGACGTGCAGCTCGCCGCCCGTCGCCACGTCGATGTGCATGCCTTCCTCGTCGGCGAGGCGCGCCATCGCCAGGCATAGGAACGCCTTTGACGCGTACGCGACGCCCAGCCCGAACGCGGCGACGGCCTCGCGGCAGCGCGCCCGCAAGTGCTCCTCGTCGTAGACGAACAGCGGCGTGCCGTGCTCCTCGGCCAGTGCGACCACGTCGCAGCCGCCGATCGTCAGCCCGCCGCTGGCATCGACCGAGGCGGAGTCCGGCAGGAGGTGGCGCGGGAGCGCGCTCACATCCGATCGGGCGCTGACACGCCGAGCAGGTCGAGGCCGATCGCCAGCCCGATGCGAGTCACCTCGACGAGCCACAGCCGCGCCTGGGTCAGCTCAGGGCTCACACCATCGCCGATCACATAGCAGTCGTGGTAGAAGCCGTGGAACCGGTCGGCGAGCTCGCGAGCCCAGGTGGTCACCTTGTGCGGCGCGCGCTCGTCGCAGGCGAGGCGCACGACATCGGGCAGCTCGCTGAGCGACCGCAGCAGGTCGAGCTCGCGCTCGTGGACCAGCAGCGACAGGTCGACCTCACTTATCGGGGACCGAGCTATGCCGCGCTCATCGGCGAATCGGGTGATGGAGGAGATCCGTGCGTGTGCGTACTGCACGTAGAACACCGGTGACTCGCGCGAGTCCGAGCGGACCTTGTCGAGGTCGATCGTGGTGGCCTGGTCGATCGAGCTCACGAGCGACAGCAGCCGCATCACGTCCGGACCGATGTCGTCGACAACGTCGTCGAGGTCGACGGCGTTGCCGAGGCGCTTGCCGATGCGACCGCCCTCCAGCGACACCATCTGCCCGAGCCGGACCTCGAGCCTGCCGCGCTCGACGCCGAGGGCCTCTACCCCGGCCATCAGGCTCGCGACCTGGCCCTGGTGATCGGCGCCCCACACGTTGATCACACGGTCGAACCCGCGCAGGAGGAACTTGTTGCGGTGGTAGGCGATGTCACCAGCAAGGTAGGTGTAGTCGCCTCCTTGGTCGGCGGACTTGCGTAGGACGCGCTTCTCCCGCGGGTCGCCGTAGGCACCAGTGTTCAGCCAGAGTGCGCCGTCCTCCTCCCACAAGAGGCCTTTGTCGGCGAGGATCGCCATTGTCTCGCCCACGGCCTTGCTGTCTTCGATCGATGCCTGGCTGAACCACTCGTCGTAGTGGATGTTGACCGACGCCATCTGGTGCCGGATGAAGCCGAGGATCCGCTCGGCGGCCCAGCGTCCTGCTGCCTCGACGTCGTCCGGACCGTCGTACGCGCTGGCCAGCCCCTTGACGAAGCCGCTCGGGTAGCCACCCTCGGGGATCGGCTCACCGGCCCGCCGCGCGAGCACGGATGCGCCGAGCTGACGCACCTGACCGCCGGTGTCGTTGACGTAGTACTCCCGCGTCACGACATGGCCGCAGCGTTCGAGCAGCCGCGCCACCGAGTCGCCGTAGGACGCGAACCAGCCGTTCCCGACATGGATCGGGCCGGTCGGATTGGCCGACACGAACTCGACCATGACCCGTTCGCCGCGGCCTGTGTCCAGCCGGGCGTACCCGTCGGCGCCCTCGTCGACGACCTGTCCGAGCACCTCGTGGAGCCAGGTGTCGTGCAGGTGGAAGTTGACGAAGCCGGGTCCCGCCACCTCGACCGACGCGACGTGCTGCGGTGGCGCCGCGTTCAGCCGCGCCGCGATCTCGTCGGCCAGCTCGCGCGGCTTGCGGCCCGCGGCCTTGGCCGTCGCGAGCGCGACGTTGGAGGACCAGTCGCCGTGCTCGCGGCGCGCGGGCCGTTCGAGGGAGATGGTCGGTGGCGCCTCGATGCCGAGGTCTGCGAGGGCGGCGCGCAGCGCCGCGTCGAGCACGTCGCGGATCACGTC
>CAYSAC010000495.1:0-2522 GCA_964428815.1 uncultured Acidimicrobiaceae bacterium
CGGCTGCTCGAGCTCGGGGTCGTGCCCATCGTCAACGAGAACGACGCCATCGCCGACGACGAGATTCGCTTTGGCGACAACGACCGGCTCGCGGCCCTCGTCGCCCACCTCGTGGGGGCCGACGTGCTCGTCCTGCTCACCGATACGGCCGGCCTCCTGACTGCCGACCCCAGGCTGGACGCCAGCGCGTCGCTCATCGAGGAGATCGTCGAGGTCGACCATTCGCTCGAGGCACTCGCCGGCGGGGCGGGCACGATCCGGGGTAGCGGTGGCATGGCGTCGAAGCTGGCGGCAGCGAAGATCGCGGCGTGGTCGGGCGTGCGCGCCGTCATCGCTCAAGCGGATCGCGACGACGTGCTGGCCCAGGCCGTCGCCGGCAGCCCCGGCGTCGGCACGTCGGTGCTGCCGCGTGATCGACGTCTGCCCGCCCGCAAGCTCTGGATCGCCTTCGCGGTCGGGTCGTCCGGCACGATCATCGTCGACGAAGGAGCGCGGCGCGCGCTGGTCGAGCGGAGCACCTCGCTGCTCGCCGCCGGCGTCACCGGCGTCAAGGGCGGCTTCGACGTCGACGACGCGGTCGAGATCGCCGGGCCGGACGGTGCCGTGTTCGCCAAGGGTCTCAGCCGGCTCGACGCAGCCGGCCTGCGCGCCGTCGCCGGTCGCCGCACCGCCGACCTCCCCGAGGGCATGCCCCACGAGGTCGTCCACCGCGACGACCTCGTCGTCCTGCCCTAGTCCCAACGATCGAACTGGCGGTGAATTCCGACCACGGGTGGTCGAATTCCACCGCCAGAACGGCGGAGTGGCGGTCGGGTCAGCCGGGTTCGGCGGTGGGCTGCTGCTGCTGAGCGGGCTCGGCGACGGCCTCGGCTGGTGCCTCGGCCGGTGCGAGCCCGAGCTGGGCGCGGATCTGGGCCAGGCGAGCCTGCGCCTCGGAGTTCATCGCCGCCTGCTCGACCTCGAGCATCCGGCTCTCGACCGAGGTCTCGGTGAGCTCTGACATCCCCTTGGCCTTGGCGTAGCGGGCCTCGATCTTGTCCCGCACCTCGTCGAAGGTCGGCACGTCCTGGCCGACGGCCTCCGACAGCGACGCCATCGCCTTGTTCATCTGCTCGGCCATCTTCGCCTGGTCGAGCTGGGACAGGAGCTTCTGGCGCTCGGCGAGGCGCTTCTGCAGCACGGTGCTGTTCTGCTGCACGGCGGCCTTGGCCTGATCGGAGGCCTGCGAGGACTGCAGCGCGAGCTGCTTGAGGTCCTCGACCTCCCGCTCGAGGGCGATGAGCCGGTTGGCGAAGGACTCGGCCGCCGACGTGTACTCCGACACCTTGGCCTGCTCGCCTTTCTTGGACGCCTCGTCGGCCATGAGCACGGCTTGGCGGGCGTTGCCGCCGACCTTTTCCAGCTCCTCCATGGAGCGGTTGAGGCGCATCTCGGTCTGCTTCTGGTTGGCGATGACGTTGGCGGCCTGCTCCTTGAGCCGGCGGTGCTGGTCGTTCGCCTCGGCGATCGCCTGCTCGAGCTGGATCTTCGGATCGGCGCGCTCGTTGAAGTCGCTCGTGAGCTTCGCACCCAGGTACTTCCAGAACCGCCGGAGGGCCTTGAACATGGGCGGGATCGTACCCGCGTGCTCAGCGGTGAGTTCCCCGCAGCCGTCCGAGCAGCGCGTCGGCCTCCGGGACGGCGAAGCTAGCGGTGATCGCCAGGTAGGCGAGGGCCGCCGGCCCGACGGTCAGGACGATCGCGATGAGGCGGGGAAGGTCGGCGGTGACCGATCGCAACCCGGCGGCCAGGACAGCGCTTGCGGCCGCCGCTGCGACCGTGGGCCACAGGTGCGGGCCACCGATGGAGATCCTCCCGACTCGCCAGCGCAGCGCGGCGCGCAGCATCGCGAACTCGAGCCAGGCCGAGCCCGCCGCACCCAGCGCCAGCCCGACGGTGCCGAGCCGCCGAGGCCCGTCCTCCGCCAACCGCACGGCGTCGGGCAGCGCGCTCAGCGCGAGGCCGCCGTCGTTGACGAGCGAGCTCCCCTCGATGACGATCCGGTCGAGCGGGAACATCAGCGCGGCGCCGAGCAGCGCGGCGAACACGACGCGGACCATGGCGATGCGTGCCGGCGTCTTGGCGTCGTCGCTGGCGTAGAGCGCGTTCTGCAACAGGCGCGACGCGGTGGTCGGGAGCAGCCCGAGCGCGAACGCGCCGATCACCAGCCACACCAGTCGCGTGTCGGCGGGATCGAACTCCCCCCGCTGGAGGAGCGCGCCGACGATCACGTCGCCGACCGTGATGTAGAGCGCGGCGGTGAACGCGACGTAGAAGGCGATGCGTCCCAGCCCGTCGCGCAGCCGAGCGAGCACCACCTCGGCGCTGCCCTGCCCGAGACGCGACAGCTCTGGCAGCTCGGCCGCGGCCACGCTCATTCCGAAGAGGCTGATCGGCAGCAGGTAGAGGACCTGCCCATAAGTGAGCGCTGACACCGCGCCCACGGCGAGGAAGCTGGCGAGCACGAGGTCGACGTAGCCGAG
>CAYSAC010000496.1:0-2517 GCA_964428815.1 uncultured Acidimicrobiaceae bacterium
GCACGCGAGGTCTACAACTGCCTACCTCGCCAACAACTCGCGCTTGACAGCCCCTGGATCCGGCGCTTGGGAGGGCACGAGCGACGCCATCACCCCATGCCGTCTTGCCGTCGCGTCGCATGAGCACACACCGAAAGCCAACATTTGATCGAACACTTGCTCGGTGTCGGACGGGCGTTCGACCCCTTGCGGACACGCGTCGAGCTGGGGTGAAGGCGCTGGTCAGTGCTCGACGAGCGACCGCAGGTCAGCGGCGATCGCAGCGACCTCGTCGCGGCCGATGGTGACGGCGATGACGAAGTCGTAGACGGCGTCATTCGAAACCCGGGTCACCTGGATCCCGTTGATCTCGAGGAACACCGCGGTGGCGAGCCAGCCGAGACGCTTGTTGCCGTCGACGAGGGCGTGGTTCTTCACGATCGAGTGCAATAGCGCGGCCGCCTTCGTCCAGAGGTCCGGGTAGGCGTCGTCGCCGAAGGCGGTCGCTTGGGGCCGCGCGGCTGCGGAGCCGAGCAAGCCGAGATCGCGAATCGGCGGCGGATCGCCGAAGAGACCAGTCGCCAGGTCGACGAGGTCGTCGGTGTCGAGGTACTCGATCTCCGGGCTCACCGACCGAGGCGCTCGAGGGCCTCGGCGTGAGCGGCCTTCACGCTCTCGGCGGCAGCGGCGACTCGGTTCCGGTGCTCGCCACGACTGACGTACTCGCGCACAGCCCGCCGGGCCGCGTCCTGCATCGAGATGCCTTCCTGTGCGGCACGGTCTCGTAGGGCGGCTTGCTCCTCATCCGTCAGTCGCAAGGTCATTGCCATCCGCCGATGGTATCAGATTGATACCAATGGTCAATCGCTATCCACCTCGCCCACGCCCACCGGCCTTCGTACACGACGGGAGACTCAAGTGCGAGGGCGCGATATCTGACACCTGGCAGATGATCCTCTGCCATCCGTGGCGCATCGTCCCTCCTGGCGCAACAATGCGCACCGGTGGAGACGGAGGCCAGCGATGACTACACGCACGGTGGGTGACCTCCCGACCGGGGTGGTCACGGTCCTCCTCGCCGATATCGAGGGCTCCGTTGAGCACTGGGAGGCCGAGGCGGACGGCATGGCCAAGGCCATCGAGTCCATGGAAGGGGTCGTGGACCGCGCCGTCAGTGCCAACCGTGGCGCGAGGCCACTCGAGCAGGGGGAGGGCGACAGCTTCGTCGTGGCCTTCGCCCGCCCCACCGACGCCGTCGCCTGCGCCATCGACATCCAGGCCGGACTGCGCGACCACCCGGACACGCCCTCCCTCCGCGTGCGCATGGCGCTTCACACCGACGAGGCGCAGCTACGGGACGACTCGAACTACATGGGCGCCCTCATGAATCGCGCCGCTCGGCTGAAGGCTCTGGCTGGCGGCGGCCAAGTGTTGCTCTCCGGCGCCACCCAGGGACTGGTGGCGGGTGCCATCCCGGCCGCCGCCTCGCTGGTCGACCTCGGCACCCACCGGCTTCGCGACGTCCCCCAGCCTCACCGGATCTGGCAGCTCCTCCACCCAGCGCTGTCACCTGACCTGCTCGACCTCGAGACGCCCGACGTCCTCGCCACCAACCTGCCCGCTCAGGTGACGACCTTCGTCGGGCGGGCCACGGAGCTGTTAGCGGCGCGCAAGCTCCTCCACGAGAACCGATTGGTGACGATCACCGGTGCCGGTGGCGCGGGCAAGACGCGCCTGGCGCTCGAGTTGGCTATGGACGCTTTCGACGCGTACCCGGCGGGCGCGTGGTTCGTCGACCTCACCGATGTCAACGATCCAGCCGACGTGTCGGTGGCGGTCTCGCGTGTGCTTCACCTCAGCGAGGGCTCGACGCACGCGGCGACCGAGCGCATCGCCGCCCACATCGCGGACGACCGTGTGCTGCTGGTCATCGACAACTGCGAACGGGTCGTCGGCGCCGTAGCGGCGCTCGTAGACGCGGTCCTGCGCGACTGCGCGCGGCTCGACGTCGTTACGACCAGTCGCGAACCACTCAACACCGGTGGCGAGGCGCTCTACCGCATCCCGCCGCTCACGATTCCTGCGGACGGGACCGCGATCGACACCGCTGCCATTGCCGACCTCGACTCGGTCCAGCTGTTCGCCGAGCGCGCCTACCTGGCCGACCCAGAGTTCGCGCTGGACGACCGCACGGCACGTACCGCGCTGGCGATATGTAGCCGCGTCGACGGGTTGCCCCTCGCCATCGAGCTGGCCGCCGCCCGCCTCCGCACCATGAGCCTCGACGGTGTCGCCAGCACCCTCCCCGAACGCCTCGACATCCTCTCGGGCGGGTCGCGCACCGCCCACGATCGGCAGCGCTCGGTGGCGTCGTGCGTTGCGTGGAGCTACGACCTGTTGTCGGAGTCGGAGCAGGCAGTGCTGCGGCGACTGGCAGTGTTCGTTGGGACGTTCGCCCTCGACGCCGCCGAAGCGGTCGTCTCTTCGGGCGATGAACCGCGCGGCGAGGCGCTCGACGTGATTCTCGCCCTGGTTGAC
>CAYSAC010000497.1:0-2517 GCA_964428815.1 uncultured Acidimicrobiaceae bacterium
CCCTGCTCCAGCCGTGCAAGCCATGACATGGTGACCCCGGCCATGGAGGCCACCTCTTCACGCCTGAGGCCGGGGATCCGGCGGCGGTCAGACGCGGTGTAGCCGAGCTCGGCTGGGTCGCTTCGGCCGCGCCGTGAGCGCAGGAACTCTCCGAGCTCCACGGATCGCACGGTCGGAAGGTAACACCGCCGGTGCCACCACCAGCGGGGGCTTCCTCGCAGGTTGGCGCAGCGCGATCGTCACTCACGTGACCGCGCTCGAGCTAGACGACAGGCCGGCGCGAGGCTCCGGTGACGGCCCATGCGCCGGCGTTCCATCGGCGAAGCAGCGCGACGAGACGGGCGCTCATCAGCACGGCGAGCGCTGCCCACAGCCATCCGATGCCGTAGCCCAAGGCGAGCACGGCGCCGGCCGCCGGCGCGAACGTGGCGAGCGCGATCACCATCGCGACTGCGAGGAACCGCTGATCGCCAGCGCCGATGAGCAGGCCGTCGAGCACGAACACGACGCCGTTCAGTGGTTGGAGGGCGGCGACCCAGAGCAGCAGGAAGCTCGCCAGCGCGGCGACGCGAGCGTCATCGGTGAAGAGGTCGGGCAGCAGCGGGCGTCCCGCCAGCACGAGCAGCGCGGCGATGGCGCCGCACATGGCTCCCAGCTGGAGCATCCGGCGGCCGGCGACCCGGGCGCCGTCGGCGTCGCCCGATCCGAGCAGCCGGCCGACCATCGCCTGGCCGGCGATGGCGATGGCGTCCAGCGCCAGCGCGATGAAGCTCCACAGCTCGAACGCGATCTGGTGAGCAGCGAGATCGACGGTGCCGATACGGGTGGCGACCGCGGTGGAGATGAGCAGCGCGGCGCGCAGCGCGGCCGTTCGCACCAGCAGGTCGCGCGCGACGAGGACGAGCGAGCGCAGCCGCGCCCCCTGAGGCCGCAGTCCCGCACCGGTGCGACGTGCGCCGCGGGCGACGCGACGGACGTATACCGCGGCACCGAGCGTCTGCGCGAACACAGTGGCGAGCGCGGACGCCCCGATGCCGTAGGACAGGCCGTAGATGAGGACGAGCTCGAGCACCAGGTTGATCACGTTGGTGCCGATCGCCACCGCCAGGGGCGTGCGCGTGTCCTGGACGCCGCGCAGGTAGCCGGTGCCGGCAAGGGTCACGAGCAGCGCCGGCACGCCGAGCAGGCTGATCCGCAGGTAGAGCAGACCGGCCTCCAGCACCGTGCCATCGGCACCGAGCGCGGTGAGCATCGGTCGCGCGGCAAGCGCGCCCACCGGGATGACGATGGCGGCCAGCAGCAAGGCGAGCCAGAGCGACTGCACCGCCTGCTCGGACGCCTCCCGTTCGTCGCCGGCCCCGACCAGGCGGGCCACCGATGCCGTCGTGCCGTACGCGAGGAACACGAACAGGTAGTAGAGGGTGAGAAGGACGGTGCTCGCGACCGCGAGGCCGCCCAGCTCGGCGGTGCCGATGTGGCCGACGACCGCGGTGTCGACCAACACATACAGCGGCTCTGCGATCAGCGCACCGAAGGCAGGGAAGGCCAGCCGGGCGATCTCGCGGTCGAGCTCTCGGCCGCTGGACCTCGGCACGATCAGAAAGATAGGGGCTGGCAACGATGACGAGCGCCACCGATAACCTCCGAGCCATGGCCGACCGCCACGACCAGAGCATGAAGCCCCGCAGCCACGAGGTCACCGACGGGTTCGAGCGGGCGCCCGCGCGGGCGATGCTGCGTGCCATCGGCATGACCGATGACGACTGGGACAAGGCCCAGGTCGGCGTGTGCTCGTCCTGGAACGAGGTGACGCCCTGCAACATGCCGCTCGGTCGGCTCGCCAAGCGCTCGAAGGAGGGCGTGCGCGCGGCGGGTGGGTTCCCGATCGAGTTCGTCACCATCGCCGTGTCCGACGGCATCTCCATGGGCCACGAGGGTATGCGGGCGTCGCTGGTCAGCCGCGAGGTCATCGCCGACTCCGTCGAGACGGTGATGCACGCGGAGCGGTTCGACGCGCTGGTCACGTTCGCGGGGTGCGACAAGTCGCTCCCTGGCATGCTCATGGCCGCGGCGCGGCTCAACCTCCCGTCGGTCTTCGTGTACGGCGGGTCGATCCTGCCGGGTCAGCACAACGGCCAGGCCCTCGACATCGTCAGCGTGTTCGAGGCGGTCGGCGCCTGCGCCGCCGGCACGCTCACCGAGGACGAGCTCGGCCAGATCGAGAGGAAGGCCTGCCCCACCGAGGGCAGCTGCGCGGGGATGTTCACCGCCAACACGATGGCGTCGGTCGCGGAGGCGATCGGCATGTCGCTGCCCGGCTCGGCCTCGCCGCCGGCGGTCGACCGCCGGCGCGACGACTTCGCCTACGAGTCAGGTCGGGCCGTCGTCGAGCTGCTGCGATCGGGCATCAGGCCCCGGCAGATCATGACGAAGGAGGCCTTCGAGAACGCGATTGCAATCGTCATGGCGTTGGGCGGCTCCACCAACGCCGTGCTCCACCTGCTGGCCATCGCCAAC
>CAYSAC010000498.1:0-2516 GCA_964428815.1 uncultured Acidimicrobiaceae bacterium
GCTCGCTCGCGACCTGCGGGAGGCTCTTGGCCTGGGGTTCGGGCACGCAGGGACACTAGTCAGCGGCGGTGGGATCGCGTTTTCCTCATGAGCAGGGCAACGCCACGATGTGCGCGTCCGCCGAAGGCGCGCAGCGCTGAGGCGTTGCGCCCACCGATTGAATCCGCCGACCACAACCGCCGCCAGAACGCCCTGCGCCAACGGCATCCCCTGCTGCTGAACGTCCGCTAGCCGCCGGCGAGGCGGAGGCCCAACACCTCGACCTCGTCGGCGAGCAGCTCGCTCAGGAGGGACGCGCGCTCGTCCGGCGTCGGCGCGGCCAGCAGCCGCTGCTGGTCGAGCGGCCCCACCGGTGCGAGCGCGGCCGCCTGGTACCCGGCAAGCACGAGGTCGGACGCCAGCTCGACCGTCGCGGGCGCGGCCTGCTCGCCGAGCTCCGCCTTCAATGCCAGCGCGCGTCGCAGGAGGTGGAGCGCCCGCTCGCAGGCGTCGTCGTGGCCAGGCAGGGGCTCGGGATCGGCCCAGTCCTCCACCTCTGCCCGCGGGTAGGGGTCGTCGTCGAGCCAAGCGCTCACGCGGATGCGCCGCGTGCCGACCGTCACCAGCGCCCACCGCCCGTCCTCGAGCTCAGCAGCCTCGACGATCCTGGCGACCGTCCCAACGTCCGTGCGCACGTCACCACCGCCGACCTCGCTCCCCCGCTCGATCAAGACGACACCCAGCTCCCCGTCGCCGGCGAGGCAGTCGGCAACGAGCGCGCGGTAGCGCGGCTCGAAGACGTGGAGCGGCAGCACGGCCGACGGGAACAGGACGGTCCCGAGGGGGAACATCGCCAGCTTGGGCATCACCCGGTGACGTTACGTGCGGGTGCCACGCTGGTGACCTCGTGATCAAGTACCTCGGGTCGAAGCGCCGCCTGCTCCCCACGATCAGCGCGATCGCGGGATCGCTCAGCGCGCGCACCGCCGTCGACCTGTTCACCGGCACGACCCGCATCGCGCAGGCACTCAAGCGGCTCGGCACCTTTGTGACCGCCGTCGACACCGCCCGATACTCCGAGGTGTTCGCGCGCTGTTACGTCGAGGCCGACGCCGACGCGATCGACCACCACCACGTCGATGCCGCGCTCGCCCATCTGAGCGCGGCGACCGACGTCGACGGCTACGTGTCGGAGGTCTTCTGCCGTCAGGCGCGGTTCTTCACGCCGGCGAACGGACGGCGCATCGACGCCATCCGGGACGCCATCGAGCGCGACGTGCGCGACGAGCCGCTGCGCTCGATCGCGCTCACCAGCCTCATCGAGGCGGCCGATCGGGTCGACTCGACCACCGGCGTGCAGATGGCGTACCTCAAGTCGTGGGCACCACGGGCGCTGCAGCCCCTCACGCTGCGGCCACCTGAGCTGCTGGCCGGCACCGGTCGGGCTGTCCGCGGTGACGCGACTGAGGTCGTGTCGCGGCTCGGTCCGGTCGACCTGGCTTACCTCGACCCGCCCTACAACCAGCACCGGTACTTCACGAACTACCACGTGTGGGAGACGCTGATCGCGTGGGACGCGCCCGACCACTACGGCGTGGCCTGCAAGCGCACCGACGCACGCGAGCCCACCACCCGGACCGCATTCGACAGCCGCCGGACCATGGCCGCCGCGCTGCGACGGTGCGTCGAGACGATCGACGCCGCTGTCGTCGTCATCTCGATCAGCAACGAGGCCTGGCTCGCGCTCGACGAGCTGGTGGAGATGGCGAGCGCCCGGGGCGCGGTATCGGTTCTGTCCTTCGACTCCAAGCGTTACGTCGGCGCGCAGATCGGCGTGCACAACCCGGCCGGAGAGCGCGTCGGCTCGGTCTCGCACCTGCGCAACACCGAGCACCTCGTCGTGTGCGGCGCGGCACGCGACGTGGCCCGGGCCCTCAGCCCCGCGGTGGTTCCGGTCCGAGCTGGCTGAGCTCGATGTCGCGCGGGTAGCCGAGCAGGATCAGGGTCAGCTCGTCCTGCAGCGCCACCAGCTCGGCAGAGATCCGGGCGGGGACGTTGGCGACGTAGGCGAACGTGAGCTCGCCGCCTTGCATCGTGTCGAGCACCCCGGCGAGCGACGTCACCTGGTTGAGGCTCCCGGTCTTGGCGCGCAGCCGACCCGCGACCCGCGAGCCGACGAAGCGCTTGCGCAGCGTCCCCGTGCGGCCCGCGACCGGCAGCAGGCGCTCGATCAGCTCGCCCACCTCGTCATGGCCGAGCACCGCGGTGAGCGAGACGCAGGTGACGCTGTCCTGGAGCGCGAGGCCGCTGCCGTCGGCGAGCTCGACGCCCTCCATCGGCAAACCGAGCGAGCGCAGCGACTCCGTCATCGCCTCGGCCCCCGCCGCGCTCGTCCCCTCGCCCTCCTGCACGCGCCCGAGCTCTTTCAGCAGCAGCTCGGCGGTGGCGTTGTCGCTCTCACGCAGCATCTCGGCGACCACGTCCTGCACGGGCGGCGACCGCACGCGGGCCACGTCGGGGGCCCCCGCCGGCGCGAC
>CAYSAC010000499.1:0-2504 GCA_964428815.1 uncultured Acidimicrobiaceae bacterium
GGAGTTCAAGGGCACCGGGAACATGGAGCTGCGCCTCGACCGCAAGATGGCCGAGCGCCGCATCTATCCCGCCATCGACGTCGACGCCTCGTCGACCCGGCACGAGGAGCTGCTGTTCCCGCGGGGCCAGCTGAACCAGGTCTGGAAGCTGCGGCGGGTCCTGTCGGCCCTCGCCGGTGACAGCGGAAGCGGCTCAGCCGGGCTGGAGATGCTCATCGACCGCATGAAGACCTTCCGCACCAACGACGAGTTCCTCGCCGAAGTAGCAAAAGCCCCCGGCGGCTGAGAAACTGATGCACCCTGAGACGAAGAGTCCGGCAGGCGCGGCGAGGGAAGTCGCCAGCGACGAGCCGCACGCGAGCGAAGCGAGCGAGAGACGTTGAGGACTGACATCCATCCCGATTACAAGGCCGCCATCGTGCGGTGCTCGTGCGGCAACACCTTCGAGACCCGTTCGACGAAGGAAGACCTGCACGTCGAGCTCTGCAGCGAGTGCCACCCCTTCTATACCGGCAAGCAGAAGCTGGTGGACACCGGTGGCCGCATCGACCGCTTCGAGCGGCGCTACGGCAAGGCCCGCAAGAAGGCCTAGTGATCGGCCGCCGGATCGCCGAGGCGTCTCGTCGGCCAGTGACGCCGCTCGCTGCGTCGCTCCTCCTAGCCGTAGGGCAAGGCTACGACGGCGTTGTCGACTCCTTGCGAGCGACGCCCCTGGCTCGACGGATCCACCTCACCGACTCGACGCCCGGTCACTAGTCCTGGAACCGGCGAAGCGCAAGGTCCTCCTCGCCACCAAGCTCGGTGCGCTGGTGCGCGAGCGCTGGCCCGAGGCATCGCCTCGCGCCGCGGTGTTCCCTGGTGGCGCCGCGCTCGTCGACGGGGCGACCGCCTACCTGCTGCTCGACGAGGGTCCCACCCGGTCGCTCGGCGCCGCCCTGGCGTGGGCTGACAAGCAGGGCGCGGCCGACGTCCACCTGATCGCCGACCACGGCACCGGCGTGCTGGCCCGCCGGGCAGCCGAGTTCGCCCCCGCACCGGCGGTCTGGCGCGTCGACGGCCGGTCCCTGATCGAAGCCGTTCCGGAGCCGGTGCCGCTTGCGGACCCGCCGCCGGACGCGCCAGAGCTCGCCGCCGTCCTGGTCGACGCCGGGCTCGAGGTCGTGGTCGAGGACGGCGCGCTGATCGGCGAGGTGAACGGGCTCGAGGTCGCGCGGGTGACGCGGACCGACAGCGGCATCGAGCTCAGCACGGGCGTCGGCCGGTTCGACCGCGAGGCCTCCACGCTCATGCACGGGCACCTCGCGCCGTCAGAGGCCGTCGACCGCGTTGCCGAGATCGTGCGCGCGCAGCGCCGGCCGGGCGCGGAACCACACCCGTTGAACCAGCTCGTGCCGGAGCGCTGGCTGCGCGCCCGCCTGATCGCGGCGCCCGCGCTGATCGGCGTCGGTGAGCTCCACGCGGCGCCGTCGGTGCCGCACCGCATGAACCTGAAGGATCGCGGCGTCGCGTGCGCGGTCGGCGACGGCACCGTCGTCGTCTGCTCGGTCGGCATCGACCTCGACCTCGTCCCCGCAGGAGCCGATGCCCGCGCCCACCTCGACCCCGACGGCGCCCTCGTCCTCGTCGTGCCCGAGCGCGACGACCACCCGGTCACCCGGTTCCTCGCGTCGCGGCTGCGAAGGCCGGCCACCGTCGTCACGATCCCGGGGGACTGGCGCGCCGTTACCCTCTGAGGGTGCTCGACCGGCTCGCCGACCTGGAGAAGGAGTTCGACGAGGTCGAAGCGCGCTTCGCCGACCCCGCGCTGCTGGCGGACCAGAACCGCTACCAGGACGTCGCCCGGCGCTACAAGGAGCTCGAGGCGCTCGTCTCTCGCTATCGCGAGCTTCAGCAGCGGACGGAGGACCTCGACACGGCCAAGGAGATGCTGCGCGACACCAGCGGCGAGGACCGCGAGGTGATGCGCACCGAGGTCGACGAGGCCGAGGCCGACATCGCGCGGCTGACCGAGGAGCTGCGGCTGCTCCTGCTGCCGACGGACCCGAACGACGGCAAGAACGTCATCATCGAGATCCGCGGCGCCGAGGGCGGCGAAGAGGGGAACCTCTTCGCACGCGACCTGTTCCAGATGTATCAGGGCTACACCGGGCGCATGGGCTGGAAGATGGAGGTGCTCGGCACCGAGCCGTCGGACATGGGCGGGTTAAACGAGGTGACGTTCCTGCTCAAGGGCGAGGGCGTCTGGCCCCGAATGAAGCACGAGGGCGGTCCTCACCGCGTGCAGCGCGTGCCCGTCACCGAGAGCCAAGGCCGCATCCACACGTCGGTGGCGACCGTGACGGTGTTGCCGGAGGCCGAGGAGGTTGAGATCGACATCGATCCCAACGACCTCCAGATCGACGTCTACCGGTCTTCCGGCCCTGGCGGGCAGTCCGTGAACACGACCGACTCGGCGGTGCGCATCACCCACAAGCCGACCGGGCTCGTCGTCGCCATGCAGGACG
>CAYSAC010000500.1:0-2503 GCA_964428815.1 uncultured Acidimicrobiaceae bacterium
GTCATGGCGCGCACGTTCTGGGTGGAGACCCTCGGCTGCCCCAAGAACCAGGTCGACTCCGACAAGCTCACCGGCACCCTGCTGGCAGACGGCCTGGTCCCTGCTGCCGCGCCCGAGCGCGCCGATCTCGTCGTCGTCAACACGTGCGCGTTCATCGAGGGTGCACGCCAGGAGTCGATCGACACGATCCTCGCTTTTGCGGACCGCAAGGCCAGCAGCGCCGAGCTCGTCGTCACCGGTTGCATGGCCGAGCGCTACGGCGACGAGCTGGCGGCCGCGCTGCCTGAGGCTGACGCCGTGGCCGGCTTCGGGGTCCCTGTCACCCTCGGTCGCAAGCCGTCGGCCGAGTCGCTCGTGCCCAGCTTCGACCTGCTGAACCTGCCCCGCCCGCCGGCGTCTGCGCCGTGGGCGTACGTGAAGGTGGCGGAGGGGTGCGACCGCGCGTGCGGCTTCTGCGCGATCCCGAGCTTCCGCGGCAAGCAGCGCTCCCGCACGATCGAGTCGATCCTGACCGAGGTGGACGAGCTGCGCATCCGCGAGGTCGTGCTCGTCGCGCAGGACCTCGCCGCCTTCGGGCGCGACCAAGGCGTGGGGGAGCGCGCCATCGTGCCGCTGGTCGACGCGGTCGCGGCGCGCGTCGACCGCGTGCGGCTGCTGTACCTCTATCCCTCCGATCTCACCGACGCCCTCATCGACGCGGTCTGCCGTACCGGCGTGCCGTACTTCGACCTGTCGCTGCAGCACGTGTCGGCAACGCTGCTGCGGCGGATGCGACGGTGGGGCGAGGGCGCACGCTTCCTCCGGCGCATCGACGCGATCCGTGCCCGCGAGCCCGATGCCGCGTTCCGCTCCAGCTTCATCGTCGGCTACCCCGGCGAGACCGAGGACGACCACGACCAGCTCCTGCGCTTCATCGACCAGGCGCAGCTCGACTGGTGCGGCTTCTTCGCGTTCTCCCGCGAGGACGGCACCTATGCCGCCGGCCTTGACGGCGCCGTCGATCCCGCGCTCGTACGCGAGCGGCTCGCCGAGCTGGGCGAGCTGCAGGACGGCATCACCGCGGCCCGGCGTGACCTCCTCGTCGGTACGCGGGTCGAAGTCCTCGTGGACAGCCCAGGCATCGCCCGCAGCCACCGCGAGGCACCGGAGATCGACGGCATCATCACGGTCCCACTCAGTCTCGCGACCGGGGACATGGTGAAGGTCACGATCACGGGCGCGGTCGGTCCCGACCTGACCGCGGAGACGTAGTCGTGGCGAGGGAGTCCTTCGGGCCGTCGGCGCTGCTCACGCCGGCCAACGCGATCACGCTCGCGCGGCTCGCCGTCACGCCCGTCCTGCTGTTGATGATCGTCGACAGCGGCGCGAGCTGGTCCGCCCTCTCGCTCTGGATCCTGCTGGCCGCCACCGACGGTGTCGACGGCTACCTCGCTCGCAAGCAGGGCACGACGCGCTCGGGCGCGTTCCTCGATCCGCTTGCCGACAAGGTGCTCGTCCTCGGCGCGATGGTGACGCTCGTCGCCGTCGATCGGTTCTGGTGGCTGCCGGTCACGCTCATCGCCGTTCGCGAGCTCGGCGTGCAGGTGGTGCGGTCGTACTGGGCGCGGCGCGGCCTCGCCATCCAGGCCCGGTACTGGGCGAAGGTGAAGACCGTCGTCCAGGAGGTCGCCGTCGGGTTCGCGCTTCTGCCGATCACCGCGGACGACTACGAGTGGTTGGCGAGCAGCGTGCTCACCATTGCCGTCGTCCTGACTCTGGTGACCGGCGCGCAGTATGTGACCGAGGGCAGCCGCGCCGCTTCGTCCATGGCGAGGGACTGACGCGTCGATGAGGTGTGAGGTCCTGGCGATCGGGACCGAGCTGCTGCTCGGGCAGATCGTCGACACCAACTCGGCGTGGATCGGTGAGCAGCTCGCCCTCGCCGGGATCGACCACCAGCGCCAGACGAAGGTCGGCGACAATCTCGGCCGCATCGTTGACGCGCTGCGCGACGCGCTCGGCCGGGCCGAGGCGGTCGTCGTGTGCGGCGGGCTCGGCCCGACGCAGGACGACATCACGCGCGAGGCCATCGCCGAGGTGATGGGCGTGACCCTCGTTCGGGACGAGGCCATCGCCGAACGGATCGCCAACATGTTCGCGAGTCGAGGCCGGCGGATGGCGGAGAACAACCTGCGTCAGGCGGACGTGCCAGAAGGTGCCACCGTCATCGGGCAGGTGATGGGCACCGCGCCCGGCCTCATCTGCCCCGTCGGCGAAGGCGTCGTGTATGCGGTCCCAGGCGTGCCCTATGAGATGCAGGAGATGCTCGAGCGTGCCGTGCTGCCCGACCTGAAGCGCCGGGCCGGTGTCTCCCAGGTCATCGTGAGCCGCACGCTGCGCACGTGGGGCGAGAGCGAATCCGCCATCGCCGAGCTGCTCGCCCCGCAGATCGAGGTTCTCGATGCGGTTGGCAACCCGACGATCGCGTTCCTCGCCAGCGGCATCGAGGGCATCAAGGTGCGCA
>CAYSAC010000501.1:0-2502 GCA_964428815.1 uncultured Acidimicrobiaceae bacterium
GGCTCGTCAGCAGCGAGGGCCACCGGGTCGACCAGCACATCATCGAGTGCGGCGCTTCGATGGCCGCGACCGCCGTGGGCGAGAGCGAGACCCAGGTCCGCTCGTATCCGGGGATCCGGGGGCAATACGGGACACGCGGCTGGGAGCTGATCCGCGAGCTCGATCTGCCCGCCCACGCGGCGAGGATCGCGGACGAGGCAAAGGCCCTCCTCGCCGCCGACGCCTGCCCGTCGCTCGATGCCACGGACCTCATCCTCGGCAGCGAGCAGATGGCGCTCCAGATCCACGAATCGGTGGGCCACGCGGTCGAGCTCGACCGGATCCTCGGCTGGGAGGCGGCGTTCGCCGGCACGAGCTGGCTCGAGCTCGCGAAGATGGGCAGCCTGCGCTTCGGATCGGACCTCATGAACATCACCGCCGACGCGACGCTCCCCGGCGCCCTCGGCAGCTTCGGCTTCGACGACGAGGGCACGCCCGCCCACCCGGTCGACATCGTGAAGAACGGGACATGGGTGGGTGTGCTGAGCGGCCGCGACTCGGCGGCCCTGGCCGGGATCCCGAGCGGCGGCGCGGTGCGGGCGGACGGCTACAACCGGATCCCGATGGTCCGGATGACGAACGTGGGGCTGCTGCCCGGGCAGGACTCGCTCGAGGCGATGATCGCCGCGACGGACGACGGGATCTACATGGACACGAACCGGTCGTGGTCGATCGACGATAAGCGGCTGAACTTCCAGTTCGGCTGCGAGATCGGCTGGGAGATCAAGAACGGCAAGCGCGGGCGGATGCTGCGCAACCCGACGTACACCGGGATCGGACCCAAGTTCTGGAGCAGCCTGGACATGCTCGGCAACGAGAGCGAGTGGACCTTCTGGGGCACGCCGAGCTGTGGGAAAGGACAGCCCGTGCAGGTCGGCCACACCGGACATCCGGCGGTCCCATGCCGGTTCCGAGGCGTCCGCGTCGGAGTCCGCGGATGAACGCGGACCAGCTGCTCGATGCCTGCGATCGAGTTCTCTCCAGCCTCGGAGCCGATGCGGAGGGCGAGGTCACCATCTCCTCCGGAACCGATGCGCTGACGCGCTTCGCCACCAGCTTCATCCACCAGAACGTCGCGGATGCTGTTCGCCGCATCCACCTGCGCGTCGCGCTCGACGGGCACGTCGCGGAGGCCTTCGGCAACCAGACCGATGACGACGCGCTCGACCGCCTTGTCCGCTCCGCGACTGAGGCCGCGCGCCTCCGCCCGCCCGATCCCGGCTGGCCCGGCCTGGCGCCGGCTGCTCCAGCGCCGGTCGTGGAGCACTGGGATGACGGGACCGCATCGGCCGATCCGGGCGCCCGTGCCGAGCGGGTCGGCTCCTTCGTGGCGGCCGCGGGAGGCCTCGAGACCGCCGGCTTCTGCTCGACCGAGGGGATCACGCTGGCCTTCGCAAACTCCGCCGGCCAGCGCCTGAGCGGCCGCACGACGACCGCGGCCCTGGACGGGATCGCGCGCACCCACACCTCGGACGGCAGCGCGCGCGCCGTCTCCGTCCGGCTCGCCGATCTCGACGGCTCGGCTGCCGGCGAGACCGCCACCCTGCGTGCCCGCGACTCCGCCGACCCGACGGACCTCGAGCCCGGCCGCTACGAGGTCGTCCTCTCGCCCTCCTGCGTCGCCAACGTGCTGACCTTCCTCTCCGTATACGGATTCAACGGCCGGGCGGTCGACGAGGGACGCTCGTTCGCCAGCATCGGTGAGGCGCAGTTCGACGGCGCTATCAATCTCGTGGACGACGTGGCGCATCCGATGACCGCAGGCGTGCCGTTCGACGCCGAGGGCACGCCGAAGCGACGCGTCGAGCTCGTCCGTGACGGTGTGACCGTGGGCCTGGTCCACGACCGGCGAACCGCCAAGGCGCTCGACGCCGAGTCGACCGGCCACGCCGTCGAGGGCGCCGGCTCGTGGGGCGCGATGCCGTCGAACCTCGTCCTCGAGCCTGGTCAGCGCTCCGAGGCGGACCTCGTGAGCTCCGTCCAGCGCGGCCTGCTCGTGACCGACCTGTGGTACACGCGCATCCTGGATCCACGGACCCAGGTGGTGACCGGGCTCACCCGCAACGGCGTGTGGCTCGTCGAGGATGGCCGCATCTCGCGGCCCGTCAGCAACCTGCGATTCACGCAGTCGTTCCTCGAGGCGCTGGGTCCGGGAGCGGTGCGCGCTGTCGGCTCCGATGCGACGGTGGTGACCGGCGGCTTCGGCCTCGGCGCGTGGGTGGTGCCTTCGCTCCACCTGGCCTCGTGGAACTTCACCGGGGGCGCGAAGGGCTAGTCCTGCAAGGTTGACCAGGTCAGCTGACCAGGTCTGGAGACCTCAGCTGCTCCCGGGCTTGTGCAACGCCACGCCAGCCGCGCACAGCTCGCACTCGTCGGGCTCCCACGAGGGGATGTCGAGGCTTCCCAATGCGTGGAGCGGCAGCCCGAGGTCGAAGAGGCCGCCGGACCGATCGACGATGACGG
>CAYSAC010000502.1:0-2497 GCA_964428815.1 uncultured Acidimicrobiaceae bacterium
GCCGCAGTTACCGAACACCACCGTCGTGACCCCGTGCCACGACGACGGAGCGAGGTGCTTGTCCCAAGTGACCTGGCCGTCGTAGTGGGTGTGGATGTCGACCCAGCCGGGCGCCACGAGCGCGCCGTCCGCCTCGACGACGCGGCTGGCGGCGGCGGCGTCGATCGAGCCGATCTCGGCGATCCGACCGCCAGCGATGCCGACGTCAGCCGACCGCGGCGCCGCCCCGGTCCCGTCGATGACCGAACCGCCCGTGATCACAAGGTCGAAGCGCGCCATGACCGCCATGCTTCCACGAACGCCGGATTACCGTCGGCGGCCACATGGACATCACGACCACGCCCGAGTGGCAGGCGCTGCTCGAGCACCATCGCACCCTCGGCGACGTCCACCTCAGGGACCTGTTCTCCGGCGAGCCGGACCGCGGCCGTCGGCTCACCGCCGAGGCTGGCGACCTCCACCTCGACCACTCGAAGCACCTGCTCACGGCCGAGACGATCTCGCTGCTCGTCGCGGTGGCGGAGCGAGCGGGCGTCCGCGAGCGCGTCGAGGCAATGTTCCGCGGCGATCGCATCAACGTCACCGAGGGGCGGAGCGTGCTGCACGTCGCGCTGCGAGCGCGGCCCGACGAACAGATCGTCGTCGACGGGCGAGACGTCGTCGCCGACGTGCACGAGGTGCTCGACCGCATGGCCGCGTTCGCGCAGCGCGTGCGCTCCGATGAGTGGACGGGGGCGACGGGTCAACCGATCCGCAACGTCGTCAACATCGGCATCGGGGGCTCGGACCTCGGGCCTCACATGGCCACCGAAGCCCTGCGAGCCCACACCGACCGGCACCGCACGTTCCGGTTCGTCTCCAACATCGACGGTGCTGACCTGTGGGAGGCGGTCCACGACCTCGATCCAGCGGAGACCTTGTTCATCGTGTCGTCGAAGACGTTCACGACGATCGAGACCATCACCAACGCGCAGTCGGCACGCGCGTGGCTCGTCGACGGGCTCGATGGGGACGAGGGCGCGGTCGCGCGCCACTTCGTCGCCGTGTCGACCAACGCCGATGCCGTCGCCGCGTTCGGCATCGACCCTGAGAACATGTTCGGGTTCTGGGACTGGGTCGGTGGTCGCTACTCCGTCGACTCCGCCATCGGCCTCTCGCTGATGCTCGCGATCGGCCCGACTGGCTTCCACGAGCTGCTCGCCGGGTTCCGGACGATGGACGAGCACCTGCGCACCGCGCCGCTCGACCGCAACCTGCCGGTCCTGCTCGCGCTCATCGGCATCTGGTACATCAACGTGCTCGGCGCGGACACCCACGCTGTGCTGCCCTACGCCAACGATCTCGCCAAGCTGCCCGCGTACCTCCAGCAGCTGGACATGGAGAGCAACGGCAAGTCCGTCACCCTCGACGGCTCACCGGTGCCGCTGCCGACCGGCCCGATCGTGTGGGGCACGGCCGGCACCAACGGCCAGCACGCCTACTACCAGCTGCTGCACCAGGGCACGCGGCTCGTGCCCGTCGACTTCATCGGGTTCGCCCGCCCCACCCACGACGTACCGGGCCACCACGACCTGCTGATGGCCAACCTGTTCGCGCAGAGCGCAGCGCTCGCGTTCGGCAAGACCGCGGCTGAGGTCGCGGCCGAAGGGGTGGACCCCGCGCTGGTCCCCCACCGCACCTTCCCGGGCAACCGACCGAGCTCGACGATCCTCGCGCCCGCGCTCACGCCACCGGTGCTCGGCCAGCTCATCGCGCTGTACGAGCACAAGGTCTTCGTGCAGGGGGTGATCTGGGACATCAACTCCTTCGACCAGTGGGGCGTCGAGCTCGGCAAGGTGCTCGCGACCCGCATCGCGGACGAGCTGGCCGCACCCCATCCCGACCTCGACCACGACAGCTCCACCGGCTCCCTCATCCGCTACTACCGGGCGCTGCGCTAGCTACTTCGCCATACTGGTGCCACCAACGACACGCAGGGGCGAGCATGCCGACGCTCGACAGGGACGGAACGAAGCTGTTCTACGAGGAAGCCGGTCAAGGTGACCCGCCGTTCGTCTTCGTGCACGGTTGGACGTGCGACCACACCTACTTCGCACCGCAGTTCGACCACTTCGCCAAGGTCCACCGCGTCGTCTCCGTGGACCTCCGGGGGCATGGCCAGAGCGACAAGCCCGAGGAGCAGTACACGGTCGCTCGCTTCGTCGAGGACGTGGCGTGGCTGTGCGCCGAGATCGGCGTGACGAAGCCGGTCGTGATCGGCCACAGCCTGGGCGGGGCGATCGCGTTGGAGCTGGCGGTCCGCCACCCCGACCTTCCAGCCGCCATCGTGATGGTCGACGCCGCCCCGATCGCCGCCCCCCCGCCGGAGATGATGGCGATGATGGCGGGAATGGCCGAGGCGATGAAGGGGCCCGATCACCTCGCCGTGCGCCAGGAAATGATCGACGGGTTGATGTTCGTGGCGAGCAGCGATCCCGCGCTGAAGGCCCGCATCACC
>CAYSAC010000503.1:0-2493 GCA_964428815.1 uncultured Acidimicrobiaceae bacterium
CTCGAGGAAGACGTTGCTGCTGCGCCCCCACGACACCACGCGCCGGAACAGGTAGCGGGCGACCTCGTCGGGGCTGAGCCGGCGCTGGCCCCGGAGCGTGCACGTGACGCCGTACTCGTTCTCGAGTCCGAAGATGCGCCGCTCCATCAGGGGCACCCTACAGAGCCCCGCGCCGAAGCAAGTGGCTACCTTGGCGCGATGGGCGACGATCCGATGGTGCCCGTGATGACGGCGGCCAGCTCGTTCGAGGCGAAGATCGTCGCTGCCCGGCTGGGGTCCGAGGGGATCATGTGGCAGCTGCGGGGCAACGTGGACGGTCCCTATCCCGTCGGGATGGTCGAGGTGCTCGTCGCGCGCGATGACTACGAGGTGGCCCGCGAGCTGCTGCTGGCCGACGAGGTGGAGGACGCGCTGACGGGCGGGGGTGACGCCCATCACGGGCACCACGTCACGACGCGCGAGCTCTGGTTCGTGTCGATCGCGATCGTCCTGAGCGCGCTCTTCGCGGTCGCCAGGATGGTCGGAGCGAACTAGCCCTCCGCGAGGAGCCGGCCGACCTCTTCGTCGTCGAGGCGGCGGAAGGCGCGGCGGCCGTTGCTGCGGGCAAGGACCGCGACCTCGAGGTCGCCGGCGTCCAGAGTGCGCTCGGGCCCTGCCATGGCGGCCACCGCGGCGCGCAAGCCGGCTCCCAACGAGATGCCCTCCTTCCACGCAGCTTCGAGGCGCTCGCCGATCGCCTCGGCGTCGCCCCCGATGGCGCTGAACCGCTCCTCGTCGACCACGCTGCCGTCGTAGAGGATGTGGAAGATCTGGTCGCCCTCCGCAGTCGTGCCGACCTCGGCGACGAGGATCTCGACCTCCATCGGCTTCATCTCGTGGGTGAAGATCTGGCCGAGGATCTGGGCGTAGGCGTTGGCGAGGCTGCGGGCGTCGACGTCTTCGCGACTGAAGCTGAAGCCCTTCAGGTCCGCGTGGCGGACGCCGGCGATGCGGAGCTGATCGAACTCGTTGTACTTCCCGACGCCGGCGAACGCGATGCGGTCGTAGATCTCGCTGACCTTGCGCAGCGTGGACGAGGAGTTCTCGGCGGCGATGAGGAGGCCGTCGTCGTATAGGACGGCGACGGCGCTGCGGCCCTTGGCGATGCCCTTGCGGGCGTAGTCGGCCCGGTCCTTCATGACCTGCTCGGGCGCGACGTAGAACGGCATGCTCATCGGAGGTCACCTCCCATCGAGGTCGGCGTTGGGAGCGCCAGCGAGCAGCCGACACGCGCCGGCGAGCGCAGCGAGTGGCGCCAAAGGCAGGGCATGCTCATTCGGGCTCACCTCCCATCGAGGGAGCGGGACCGGCGCTGGTGGTGCTGTCCGGCGTGCGGAGCCGGTCGAGCAAGGACTGGAACCGCTGGGCGATCTCGTCGTCCTCGACCCGGGTGAAGCCGTCGTCCGTGATCGTCGCCATCACCGGGTAGATGCCACGGACGAGGTCAGGGCCGCCGGTTGCAGAGTCCTCGTCGGCTGCTTGGAAGAGCGCGTTCAGCGCGAGGTCGATCGTGCCTTCGCGGTCGAGCGACAGCCGATAGCCCATCTTGATGACCGTCGCCGCGTGAAGGCTGCCAGAGCCTGTGGCGGCGAAGTCGCTCTCCTCGTAGCGCCCGCCGGTCACGTCGTACTGGAACAGCCGGCCCCCGCCGCGGCGGACGTCGTAGCCGGCGAACAGCGGCACCACCGCGAAGCCCAGCATGGCGGCGGGAAGGTGGTTGCGCACCATCTGGCTGAGCTGGTTCGCCTTGCCCTCGAGGCTGAGCGCGTTGCCCTCGACCTTCTCGTAGTGCTCGAGCTGGAGCTGGAAGAGCTTGACCATCTCCATCGCCGGGCCCGCCGCGCCCGCGATCGCGACGCCGCTGTGGCGATCGGCGGGGAAGACCTTCTCCATCGTGCGGTGACTGATGAGGTTGCCGCTCGTGGCCCGCCGGTCACCGGCCATCACGACGCCGTCGGCGTAGCGGATGGCGACGACGGTCGTGCCGTGGGTGATCTGGAGCGGCGTGCTGGTCACCGACGTTGCTGGTCGGGGCATCTCCGGCGCCATCCGCTTGAGCAGGTCGACGAAGCTCGGCCCCGGATCGGTGTCAGCAGAGAAGAACGGCAGGGTCACGGGCCGGAGGTTAGCGGTGGACGCTCACGACACGGTCCACGTCCGAGCTCTCGAGGCAATAACCGTCGTATGCGTGCGCTATTGCCTCGAGAGCCAGGATCGACAGGTATTGCCTCGGCTACTCTCCGCCTTTTTGTACGTAGCTTTTAACAAAGTCTTCCGCATTAGACTCGAGGACCTCGTCGATCTCGTCGAGGAGGTCGTCGAGCTCGCCCTTGAGCTTCTCGCCCTTCTCGGTCGTCGCGGGGGCTTCCTCGACCGTCTCTTCCTCGGTGCGGGCTGGTGCCTGCTTCTTCTTCTGCTCTCGTTCAGCCATCGATCTGCATCCCTCGGGTCATT
>CAYSAC010000504.1:0-2488 GCA_964428815.1 uncultured Acidimicrobiaceae bacterium
ACAGGTCGGCGCTGCCGTGGACCGGGCCGGCGCCGCGGCTCGGCCGGCGCGGCGACGGCGCCGGTGTCATCGAGCACCTCGTCGTAGGAGCCGTCGTCGGTGTCGGTGTCGGTGTCGGCGTCGGCGAACACCGACCGGCCCGCGGGCACTTGGTCGATGTCGTTGAAGGCGAAGAAGTCGTCATCCGACGGCCGGTCGCTCTCGTCGAGCGCACCGAGCGGCGCCTCGTCCTCTCGCCCGAACACCGACACGTCGTCGTAGTCGGAGTCGGCCTCCCAGCTGGTCGAGGTGTCCCGCCAGCGCGGCGCGTTCGTCGCGAACGACGACCAGTCATCGGCGTCGTCGCGGTCGTCGGCCTGTCCCGCGAGGATCTGCGGGACCTGACCGGTCGCGGGCTCGGTCCAGTGCGGCAGCTCGACGGGCTCGACCGGAGGCCGCGCGATGTCGGTCGCGTCCGCGTCCGAGCTCAACGGGAACCGCAGCGCGGGCCGGGGCCCGTCCGCGGGCGCGGCGGGACGGTCACCGAACTTCGGTTCGTCGGCGCCGCGTCGGGGGACGACGTCGCCTCGCTCGAGCGCCTCTGCTGCCTCCTCGGCGCCGAGGATGCGCACGCCTTCGGGGCGCTCCTCATCGCCTTTGCCTTCTCGTTCGACCATTCGGGCCTCCTCGGCTCGCATCGCTCGCGCCCTGGGGCGCGGGGCTCAGTCCTCGAGCAGCTCTCGCTCCTTCTGGCTGAGCGCGTTGTCGATCTCGGCTTCCTGGGCGTGGGTGAGCTTGTCGAGCTCCTTCTCCCCGCGCTGAAGCTCGTCCTCGGTGATGTCGTGACCCTTGACCAGCGCATCGAGCTCGTGGCGAGCGGCGCGGCGCAGGTTGCGCACCGCGACGCGGCCCTCCTCGGCCGAGTGCTTGACCACCTTCACGAGGTCCTTGCGGCGCTCCTGGGTGAGCGGCGGGAAGGACAAGCGGATCAGGTTGCCGTCGTTGCTCGGGTTCAGCCCGAGGTCGGAGTGCTGGATCGCCTTCTCGATCGCGCCGAGCGATCCCTTGTCATACGGGCTGATCAGCAGCGTGCGCGCCTCGGGGACCGTGAAACCGGCGAGCTGCTGCAGCGGAACCGCGGACCCGTAGTAGTCGACGACGATCTTTTCGACGAGCGCGGGGGCGGCCCGGCCGGTGCGGATGCCGGAGAACTCCGAGCGGGTGTGGGCGACGGCCTTGGCCATCTTGTCCTTGGCCTCGTCGAGAACCAGCGACACCGACTCCGCACTCATCGGACCAATGTACCTATGGGGTTCCCCTCGAGTATGGACCGGACGTTGCCCTTGCCGAGCAGGTCGAACATGACGATCGGCAGGTCGTTGTCCATGCAGAGGGTGATCGCGGTCGAGTCCATCGCCCGCAGGCCGCGGTTGAGCACCTCGAGGTACTCGACCTCCTCGAGCAGCTTCGCTGCCGGGTTCGTGCGGGGGTCGTCGTCGTAGAGGCCGGAGACACCGGAGTGGGTGCCCCGCAGCATGACCTCGGCGTCGATCTCGACGGCGCGGAGCGCAGCAGCGGTGTCGGTCGTGAAGAACGGGTTGCCGGTGCCGCCCGCGAAGATCACGACCCGGCCCTTCTCGAGGTGCCTGACCGCCTTTCGGCGGATGTAGGGCTCCGCCACCTGGGCCATGTGGATCGCGGTCTGGACCCGGGTCGGCTGGCCGAGCCGCTCGAGGGTGTCCTGCAGGGCGAGGGCGTTGATGACCGTGCCGAGCATGCCCATGTAGTCGGCCTGCGTGCGGTCCATGCCGGCACCCGCGCCGGTCATGCCCCGCCAGATGTTGCCGCCGCCCACGACGACGGCGACATCGACGTTCAGGCCCTGGCGGATGTCGACGATCTCGCCGGCGACGTACTCGACGACCTTGCCGTCGATGCCGTAGCCGACCTCCCCGGCGAACGCCTCGCCGGAGAGCTTGAGCAGGACCCGCTTCCAGCGCGGGGACGCGGTCAAGGCGACTGGGTCCAGCCAGGCCGGCGTCGGGAGCGCCAGCGAGCAGCCGGCAGCTGAGCGGAGGCCTGCCGCAGCGAAGCCATGGACATGGTCAAGCGCCGATCGTTACTTGGGCGAAGCGGGCGATCTTGGCGTCGCCGAGCAGCTGCTCGATCGACTTCTTCTCGTCGCGGACGAAGGACTGCTCCATGAGGGCGCGGCCCTTGTACCAGGCGTTGAGCCGGCCCTCGACAATCTTCGACACCGCCTGCTCTGGCTTGCCCTCGGCGCGGGTGATGCCCTCGAGGGTGTCGCGCTCGCGCTCGACGTCCTCGGCCGGCACCTCGTCGCGGGTGAGGTACCCCGGCTTGGTGAAGGCGGCGTGGACCGCGAGGTCGTGGGCAAGCTCGGCGTTGCCGCCGTCGAGGACGATGACGACCGCGTTGACGCCGCGCCCGTCCTGCTTGTGGAGGTAGGTGTCGACGGTCTGGCCCTCGGCGATGTCGACGCGGACGA
>CAYSAC010000505.1:0-2478 GCA_964428815.1 uncultured Acidimicrobiaceae bacterium
TCCCACGGAGCGCCGGCGTGTTTGAGCGACGTCAGCGGTGACGCGCCGGTGCCGCCGTCGTGGCCGGAGATGAGCACGACGTCGGCCTTCGCCTTGGAGACGCCGGCCGCGACCGTGCCGACGCCGACCTCGGCGACCAGCTTCACGTGCACCCGGGCCGAGGGGTTCGAGTTCTTCAGATCGTGAATGAGCTGCTTGAGGTCTTCGATGGAGTAGATGTCGTGGTGCGGCGGCGGGGAGATGAGGCCGACGCCGGGCGTGGAGTGCCGCGTGCGCGCGATCCAGGGGTAGACCTTCCCGCCCGGCAGCTGGCCCCCCTCGCCGGGCTTGGCGCCCTGTGCCATCTTGATCTGGAGGTCATCGGCGTTCGTGAGGTACTCCGACGTCACGCCGAAGCGGCCCGACGCCACCTGCTTGACGGCGGAGCGCCGCAGGTCGCCGTTCGGGTCGCGGGTGAACCGGTCGACGTCCTCGCCGCCCTCGCCGGTGTTCGACTTGCCGCCGAGGCGGTTCATCGCGATGGCGAGGTTCTCGTGGGCTTCCTTGGAGATCGACCCGTAGGACATCGCACCGGTCGAGAACCGCTTGACGACCTCGCTGACCGGCTCGACCTCGTCGATCGGGACGGGCGGGCGAACGCCCTCCTTGAAGGTGAACATGCCGCGCAGCGTCGCCAGGCGCGCCGCCTGCTCGTCGACGCCCTTCGTGTACTGCTTGAAGACGTCGTAGCGCTTGGCCCGCGTCGCGTGCTGCAGGCGGAAGACCGTCTCCGGGTTGAAGAGGTGATACTCGCCCTCGCGGCGCCACTGGTACTCGCCCCCCGCCCAGAGGTCGCGGTGAGCGGCCTCCTCTGGGCGGTCGAGGTGGGCGAAGCGGTGCCGCGCCGCGACCTCCTCGGCGAGGACGTCGAGCCCGACGCCGCCGATGCGCGAGACAGTGCCGGTGAAGTACTCCTCGACCAGCTCGTGGCCGAGGCCGATCGCCTCGAACACTTGGGCTCCGGTGTAGGACGCGACGGTGGAGATGCCCATCTTCGACATCACCTTGAGCACGCCCTTGGTGCACGCCTTGATGTAGTTGCGCACCGCCTGGTTCTTCGTGACCCCGGCGATGATGCCTTCGTCGATGAGATCCTCGATCGACTCGAACGCGAGGTAGGGGTTGATGGCGGCCGCGCCGTACCCGATGAGCAGCGCCATGTGATGCACCTCGCGCGCGTCGCCGGTCTCGACGACGAGGCCGACCTGGGTGCGGCTCTTCTCGCGGATCAGGTGGTGGTGCACAGCCGCGGTGAGCAGCAGCGACGGGATCGGCGCGAGCTCGGCCGAGCTGTACCGGTCGGAGAGCACGATGACCTTGGCACCGTCGGCGATGGCCTTGGTGACCTTGGCCCGCACCTCCTCGAGCGCCTTGCGCATGCCCTCGCCGCCCGCGGCGACAGGGTAGAGGCCGTCGATGGCGAACGGCTTGAAGCCGGGCATGTCGCCGTCGTCGTTGATGTAGAGGATCTTCGCCAGCTCGGCGTTCGACAGGATCGGCTGGTTGAGCACGAGCTGGCGGCACGACGCCGGCGTCGGCTCGAGCACGTTGCCCTCGGGGCCGATCGTGCTGCCCATCGAGGTGACGAGCTCTTCGCGGATGGCGTCGAGCGGCGGGTTGGTCACCTGAGCGAAGAGCTGGGAGAAGTAGTCGAAGAGCATCCGCGGGCGCTGCGAGAGCACCGCGATGGGCGTGTCGGTGCCCATCGAACCGATGGGCTCGTAGCCGGTTCGCGCCATCGGGGAGATGAGGATCTTGAGCTCCTCGGTGGTCCACCCGAACACACGCTGGCTCCGCACGACCGACGCGTGCTGCGGAACGAGGAAGTCCCGCGACGGCAGGTCGTCGAGTCTGGAGAGACCGGCGTGGAGCCACTCGCCGTAGGGCTGCTGGACGGCCAGCGCCTCCTTGATCTCGTCGTCGCCGACGATGCGGCCCTGCGCGGTGTCGACGAGGAACATCCGACCGGGCTGCAGCCGTCCCTTCTTCACAACCGTCGACGGGTCGATGTCGAGCACGCCGACCTCTGAGGCCATGACGACGAGCCCGTCGCTCGTCACCCAGTACCGCGAGGGGCGGAGGCCGTTGCGGTCGAGGACCGCGCCGATCACTGTGCCGTCGGTGAACGCGATCGACGCGGGCCCGTCCCACGGCTCCATGACGGTCGCGTGGAACTCGTAGAACGCGCGCTTCCACTCCGGCATGGACTCGTGGTTCTCCCACGCCTCCGGGATCATCATCAGGACCGCGTGCGGCAACGAGCGCCCGCCGAGGTGCAACAGCTCGAGCGCCTCGTCGAACCGCGCCGTGTCGCTCGCGCCAGGCGTGCAGATCGGGAAGATGCGCTCGAGGTCACCAGGGAACAGGTCGCTGCGGAGCAGGGCCTCGCGGGCGCGCATCCAGTTCTCGTTGCCCTGCACGGTGTTGATCTCGCCGTTG
>CAYSAC010000506.1:0-2477 GCA_964428815.1 uncultured Acidimicrobiaceae bacterium
CGACCCCGGCCATCACCGCGGCTGCAGCCGCTGCCGCGACCACGGCGACCACCACCGTCCGAACGTCCACGATCGGCGTGCCGGGGCCGAGCCGAGCCCGCAGGCGCGCCGCTAGCACCACCGCCCCGATGAGGTAGACGCCGCTGTGGGCAGCGGCCAGGCCGGCGATGCGAGCGTCGCCCTCGAACATGCGCGACGACACGAGCATCGCCAGGACCCCCAGCGCGGTCGCAACGCCGTTCACAGCCGCAGGCAGCCTCGCCTCGCCGCGGGCGTAGGCGGCGCGGGTGAGCAGCAGGAAGAGGCCGTAGGGCACCAGGCCCGGCGCGAAGGCCGCGGTCGCGAGCGCGACCTGAGGGAGGCCGTCGTCGCCGTTGCCGAACAGGGTGAGCCGCGCCAGCGGATGGGCCAGAGCGATGAGCGCGGCGGCCGCTGGCAGCCCGAGCACCCCGATCGTCGTCACACCGCGGCGGACGAGTGCGGCGTAGGCCCCGTCGTCGCCAGCCAGCGCGGCGCGCGTCATGCCGGGGAAGAGCGCTGTGAACACGGGGATGGCGACGAGCGCGTGCGGTAGCAGGAAGAACGTGAAGCCGAGCTGGTACGCGACGACGCCGCCCTCCACCTCGTTCGCCAGCACGAGGACGGTCACCAGCAGCACCTGGGTGAGCGCGAGGAACAGCGCCGCCCAGGCGCCCTGGCGCCAGAACCGGGAGAGCTCCGGCGCGCGCGGGGCGAACCGCGGGCGCACGCCGTAGCCGCTGCGGATGAGAGCGATGACCGGCGCCGCCGTGAAGACGACGACCCCGAGGGTGGTGCCGCCAGCGAGCACGATCACCTCGATGGCGCGGAGGTCGAGCGACGGCTCGGCGCCGTCACGCAGCACCCAGAAGCCCACGTACGCGGCCGTCACGACGATGTTGTTCAGCACCGGCGCGAAGGCCGGTACCGCGAAGCGGTCCTCCGCGTTCAGCGCAGCCGTCGCCACGAGCCCTGCCGCGTAGAAGATGACTTGGGGCAGGAAGAGCAGGAGGAAGACCGTGCCGAGGCGGATCTGGTCGTCGGCGATCGCGTCGGGCGCTCCAGCGAACAGCCCGCGCGCGATGAGCGGCGCCAGCGCCACGCCTGCGACGACCAGCCCACCGAGCACGACGAACAGCGAACCGAGCACGAGGCCGGCAACCCGCTCGGCCTGGTGGCGGCCGCTCCGGTCGAGCGCCTCCACCAGCGTCGGGACGAGGACAGCCTGCAGCGCGCCGGCGGCGAACAGCTCGAAGACGAGGTTGGGCACGCTGTTCGCCGACTGGTAGGTGTTGCCGAGGAACGTCGTGCCGAGCACCGCGGCCACGACCAGCATGCGGACGAAGCCGGTCACCCTCGAGACGAGGTTCAGCCCGGAGATGGTGGCGGTGTGACGGGTGATCTGGTCACCCGCGACGGTCACCCCGTGGGCTCCGGTGCCGGCAGCAGCCGGCTGGCGGTGTCGGACGTGCCGTAGTGGCCGAGCTTCAGCTCACCGAGGTCGACGACGGCGAGCACGGCAGCGGCGAGGCCGGCGGCGCTGTCGAGATCGTCGACGGTCGACAGGCGAGCGCCCACGATCTCGTCGTCGCGCAACGGACCGACGAAGGAGATCCTCGCCTCCTCGTCCGCCGTCGGTTGGGGCGTGCCCTGGGCGGCGAGCACCGGCGCAGGGCCGTCGACGGTCATCTGTGTGAGCAGGGGCCGGAGGAAGAGGTCGTCGACCTCAGGCCCGGCGCCGCCGATCACGGCGAAGCGGGTGGCGCCCTGCGGCACGAGCACCTGCTCGGCGACAGCACCTGGAAGCACCTCGTACTCGATGAAACCGGCCGAGCGTAGCGCCGCGATCAGCTCTGGCTCGATCGCCGGCGCCGGCTCTGGCGGTGCGACGACCCCGCCCGGCCCGAACGGGGGTTGCTCGAGAGGCGCGGCGGCGTCAAGGAGCAGATCGGACACGCGGAGCACGGCGTTGCGTCGCAGCCGCTCGGCGTCGGACGTGCTCAGGCCGAGAGCGGCCCCGAGGTCGCGGCGCTCGGCGTCGTCGTCGAGGGCGAAGCGGTCGGTGAGCCACCACGTCCCGGCGACCTGCGCGTCGGCACCGATGAGCGCGTTGACCGTCCGGCGCACGATGTCCTCGTCCACGCCCTTCTCCGCGATGACGAGCACGGGGACGCCCTCGAGCAGACCATCGGTGAGGCGCTCGGGAAGCTGCGCGGCGAGCAGCAGATCGCGCTCCTCGATGCGATCGACGCGCCGGTTGAGCTCAGCGTTGCGGGCGTCGGTCTCCTTGAACTTCACATCGAGTCTGTCGAGCTGCCCCTTCACGTTCTCGACCGTGGCTCGGTCGAGGAACGTGGAACCGAGGGTGAGGCCGATCCCGAGCGCGAGAAAGACGGCGGTGATGCTGACGATGTGGTAGCGGAGGTTGATCATCTCGTGAAGGTGAGCCAGTAGGTGCG
>CAYSAC010000507.1:0-2469 GCA_964428815.1 uncultured Acidimicrobiaceae bacterium
GGCGGCGCCGGCTACCCGGCGCCGCTCGCCGACGACCCCGAGCCGCCGGCGCTGCTGTGCAGCCGCGGTGACCTCGATTGCATCAGCGGGCCGCGAGTGGCGATCGTCGGCACCCGTCGCTGCACCCGCACCGGCGCGGACATCGCGCGTGAGCTGGGCTACGAGCTTGCCGCCGCAGGCGTGGCGGTCGTCTCCGGATTGGCGCTCGGCATCGACGGCGCCGCTCACCGCGGCGCGCTGGCGTGCGGCGCGACACCCCCGATCGGCGTGGTCGGCAGCGGCCTCGACGTCGTGTACCCGCGCCACCACGCCGACCTGTGGGCGCGCGTCGCCGAGCGCGGTGTGCTGCTGAGCGAGGCACCAATGGGCGCTCGGCCCGAGCCATGGCGGTTTCCTGCACGTAACCGCATCCTGGCCGGGCTCTGCGATCTCTTGGTGGTCGTCGAGTCCCACGCCGCCGGCGGGTCGCTGCACACCGTCGAGGAGGCCGACCGCCGCGGCATCGACGTGATGGCTGTCCCGGGCTCGCCCCGCAACCCGGCATCGGCCGGCACGAACGACCTTCTTGCCGACGGGCGAGCACCGGTCCGGGTCGTGGACGACGTGCTCGTCGTGCTCGGCCTCAACAGCACGGCCCGACGACCCCGCGACGATCCGCGGCCGCCACCCGAGCCGGAGGATCGCGCCGTGCTCGAGGCGTTCGAGTGGCAGCCGGCGACCCTCGACCAGCTCATCGCCCGCACCGGCCAGCGGCTCGGCGCCGTCGCGCTCGCCCTGGCGCGGCTGGAGGACGGGGGGTGGGTCGCGGCGCGCGGCGGCTGGTACGAGCGGATCGCGCGACCGACGTGAACGTGGCGATGGTCGCGCTCTCGGTGGTCGTCGCCGGTACCGTTGTCGCGTGGCTTGGCAGCTCGACGCGTTCACCGGATCGCTCACCTCGGTGGCGCCGCGTACCGTATCGGCCTACCGCACCGACCTCGACGGGTTCGTCGAGTGGGCCGGGCGGCTCGGGCTCGACGGGCCCGCCGGGGTGGATCGCACTGTGCTGCGCCGCTACCTCGCGCACCTCACCACCCGCCGGTTCGCGAAGCGGTCGATCGCGCGCAAGGCGTCAGCTCTGCGCCGCTACTTCGCGTGGCTTGCCCGCACCGGCGCGATCGCCGCCGATCCCGCCGCCCGGCTGTCCGCACCCAAGGGAGAGGCCCGGCTGCCCCGGGTCCTCCGCCACGACGAGCTCGACGCGTTGCTCGACCACCCGCCGGCGCGCATCGAGGGCGACGAGCCCGCGGTCCGGGCCCGGGACGACGCCGTGCTCGAGCTGTTGTACGGCAGCGGCCTTCGGGTTGCCGAGCTCTGCGCCCTGCGCCCCGACGACCTCGATGTCGAGCGCGGCCGGCTGACGGTGTGGGGAAAAGGTTCGAAGCAGCGCGTCGTGCCTCTCGGCGCGCCAGCCGGGCGCGCCCTGGTGACCTACCTCGCCGAGGGCCGTCCGGCGCTGGCGGACGGGTCGAGCCCGCTCGACGCTGTCTTCCTGAACCGGCGCGGCCGCCGCCTCACGCCACGCGACGTCCGGCGGGTGCTCGACCACCGCGCGCCGTCGCCAACCCACCCCCACGCGCTCCGGCACACGTTCGCGACGCACCTGCTCGACGGCGGCGCCGACCTGCGTGCGGTCCAGGAGCTGCTAGGCCACGCCGACCTGGGAACCACGCAGATATACACTCACGTGAGCAAAGAGCGCCTTCGATCGGTGTACGACGCGACCCATCCGCGCGCTTAGGGGATTCCTTGACCATCAACGCCGAACCCGAGATCGACCGCCTGTGGGCGGAGTACAAGACCTCGGGCGACCGCGAGGTGCGCGATCAGCTCATCGTGCACTATTCGCCCCTGGTCAAGTACGTCGCGGGCCGGGTCGCGGTGGGCCTCCCGCAGAACGTCGAGCAGGCTGACCTGGTCAGCTACGGCATCTTCGGCCTGATCGACGCCATCGAGAAGTTCGACCTCTCGAGGGGCTACAAGTTCGAGACCTACGCGATCGCCCGCATCAAGGGCAACATCCTCGACGAGCTGCGCTCGATCGACTGGGTGCCACGCTCGGTCCGGTCCAAGGCCCGGGCGCTCGAGAAGGCCTACGGCAAGCTCGAGTCGGAGATGCACCGCACGCCAAACGACGCCGAGCTGGCCGACGAGATGGGCGTCACCGAGGACCAGCTCCAGACGACGCTGTCCCAGATCTCCTTCGTCGGACTTGTCGCCCTCGACGAGATGCTGTCGGTCGGCGGTGACCGGGGCGAGTCGATGACCCTCGGCGACACCATCGCGGACAGCGGCGAGGGCCCGGTCGCGGCCTACGAGGTCGAGGAGATGCGCCACATCCTCGCCGACGCCATCAACCGGCTCCCCGAGCGGGAGAAGATCGTGCTCACGCTCTACTACTACGAGGGCCTGACGCTCGCCGAGATCGGC
>CAYSAC010000508.1:0-2465 GCA_964428815.1 uncultured Acidimicrobiaceae bacterium
GCTGGCCGCCGCGCGCGAGCTCGCGACGCTGGCGATCGCGCTCCCCGTGGCCATCCCGATGCTCGCGACCGGCGCGGCGATGCGGGCGATCAACCGCGCCGCGCCGCCGGTGCCGGAGATCGACATGCCGCCGGCGGGGGAGGCCAACCTGCTGACCCACCTCATCGCGCAGGCGGCGCCGACCTATCTCGCCAACGCGGTCGTTCGAGCCGCGGTCATCGGGCTACCCATCCAGGTGAGCATCGGCCTGCGCGCAGGACGCACCACCGCGACGGTCACGCTTGGCAAGGGCCGGCTCAGCGTGGCCAACGGCATCAGCGCCGATGCGCTGCTCGTCGTGGAGGGTGACGTCGAACCCCTCCTCCAGGTGGCCTCCGGCGCGATCGTGCGCGAGCTCGGTTCGCTGCGCATACGACCGTCGTAGTGAGCTGAGGCGCTGTGGAGCTGGGCGACGCGCTCGCGGCGATCATCGGCGCCGACCACGTCACGACCGCGGTCGGCCCGTGGCTCACCGACATCACCGAGCACCCACCCGGCACCGCCGATGTCGCCGTCTCGCCGGCGACCGTCGAGGAGCTGCAGGAGATCGTGCGGCTCGCGGCTGACCGGGGCGTGCCCCTCACGCCGGTCGTCGCCGGTTACAACGTCGCCGGCATCGCGCTGCCCCGCGCGGGCGGGATCGTCGTCGACCTGAAGCGGATGGATCGCATCGTCGAGCTCGACCGGGACGCGATGGTCGTCGTCGTCGAGCCCGGCGTCACCTTCGAGGCGCTCAAGATCCACCTCGACATCGAGGCACCCGAGCTCGTCTACACGTATCCGTTCGCGCCGCCGTTCACGTCCGTCATGGCTAACGCGCTGCTCGACGGCCTGAACAACCTGTCGATGAAGCACGGCGCGATGGGCAGCTGGGTGACGGGGGTCGAAGCGCTCCTCGCCGACGGCACACTCGTGCGCACGGGCAGCGCCGCCGTGGTGCCGTCCTGGTTCGGACGGGCGCCGCTGCCGGACCTCACCGGTCTGTTCATCTCGACGCAGGGCACGACCGGCATAGTCACCAAGATCGGCCTCCACCTCGTCCCCAAGCCCCCGCACCGGCGTCGATGGTTCGCGTTCGCGTACGACCTCGACGCCGCCTACGAGGCGATGCGAGCGCTTGCCCGCAGCGGATCCTTCGATGATGTCGGCTGCATGACGTGGCCCGCGGCGAAGATGCTCTTCGGCGCGACCCGTGACCTCGTTCGCCAACCGGATGAGCCCCTCGCGTTCCTGTTCATCGACCTGACCGGCAGCACCGCGGCCGAGCTCGACGCGCGCGTCGCGCTGGGCCACGAGATCCTCGATCGCAGCGGCCTCGAAAGCACCTTCGAGGTCGAGCACCTGGTCAAGCTCATGCCCGGCATGTCGAAGCTGGCGGAGCTGCCGACGACGCTCGACTTCCTGCTCGACTTCCCCGGCGGCGGGCTGGCATGGGTCGGCTCCTACGGGCCTGGCGCGTCGTGGGCGCGCGGCGCGAAGGCCGGCCTCGCCGTCCTGGAGGAGCACGGCTTTCCACCCTTCCTCGTCGCCCGGCCGATGATGGGCGGCCACTCCTACGTCCTTCGGTTCGTTGCGTGCTTCGACAAGGGTGACGACGCGGAGGTCGAGAAGGTTCGCGTGACGATGAGCGCGCTGGCCGACTGCGTGCTCGACCACGGCTACGTCCCGTACAAGGCGTCGGCTGATGCCGCGGCGCGCATCCTCGAGCGCGCCGACCCCGGCTTCGGCGAGCTGTTCACGCGCGTGCGTGATGCGCTCGACCCCGATCGCCGCATGAACCCGGGCCGCTGGCCGGGCACGTGAGGCACCTGTTCGAGCGGTTGCCGCGGCTCGTCGACCTCGTCCCGTTCGTCGAGCTCGCCGACGGGCTGCCGACGCCGGTCGAGCAGCTTGACGACCGGCTGTGGGTGCAGCGCGACGATCGCACCGACAGCCACTACGGAGGCAACAAGGTCCGCAAGTTCGAGCACACGTTCCCCGTGGCGCAGCGCCGGGGTGGGCCGCTGCTGACCGCCGGTGGGACGGGCTCGCACCACGTCCTCGCCGCTGCCATCCACGCCCGGCGCCTCGGCATGGAGGTCGAGGCAGTGCAGTACCCCCAACCCGAGACCGACGACGTTCGCCAGATCCAGACCGAGCTGGCGGCGCTGGGTGGCGTCCGGATCACGGCCGCGCCGAGCAGCTACGCGATGCCGTTCGTGCTCGCGGCGCGGCTGGCCGCGCTCGCGCCCCGGTCGCCTTACCTGCTGTGGCCGGGCGCGTCCACGCCCCTCGGCACCCTCGGCTACGTCACCGCCGGCCTCGAGCTGGCGGCCGCGTTCGCGGCGGCGGGATGGGAGGAGCCGGACGACGTGGTCGTCGGCCTCGGATCCGGCGGCACTGCGGCCGGCACCGCGCTCGGGCTGCGCCTCGCCGGCTGGCGAAGG
>CAYSAC010000509.1:0-2465 GCA_964428815.1 uncultured Acidimicrobiaceae bacterium
ACTACGACGTCGCGCTGCTGCAGCTCGCGATCCGCAACGTCAGCAACTACAGCGAGGCGGTGCTGCCCCTCGGCGAGGGCGAGATGGACGAGTGGGAGATCCTCGCCAGGCTCGCGCTCATCTTCCAGGGGATGGGCGCCACCGCTGACCCGGCGATCGTCGACGACCTCATGGTCCGCTCGCTCGTCGACAACAGCGTCGCCGACGAGACCTCAGCGATCTACGGGCGCGACCCCGAGGAGATCGTGGCCGAGCTCGGCGAGCGCCGCGGGCCGGCACGCCTGCTCGACCTCATGGTCCGCACCGGCCCGTACGGCGACGGCTTCGGAGCCGACCCGAAGGGCCTGTCGCTCGACGTGCTGCTGGCCAACCCCCATGGCATCGACCTCGGCCCGCTCGAGCCCCGACTACCCGACGTGCTCCGCACCCCGTCGGGGATGATCGAGCTGGCGCCTGAGCCGATCGTCGCGGACGTCGAGCGGCTGCGGGCCGGCCTGGTCGAGCGGTCCGATCCCGACCGCCTCGTGCTCATCGGCCGGCGGGACCTGCGGTCGAACAACTCGTGGATGCACAACGTCGAGGTCCTCGTGAAGGGCAAGCCACGCTGCACGCTGCACGTCCATCCCGACGACGCCGCACGCTGCGGGCTCACCGACGGTGGCACCGCGGCGGTGCGCTCGCGGACCGGCGCGGTCGAGATCCCGGTCGAGGTCACCGACGGGATCATGCCGGGCGTGGTGAGCATCCCCCACGGGTGGGGCCACGACCTGCCGGGCACGCAGATGCTCGTTGCCGAGGGCCGGGCCGGGACGAACAGCAACGTCCTCGCCGACGAGCACCTCCTCGACGCGATCTCTGGCAACGCCGTCCTCAACGGCATCCCCGTAAGCGTCGCGCCCGCCTGACCCGCCGGAACTCACCGAAGAAGGTGGGCTCTGGGACCCGTCTTCTTGACCACATTCGCTTTGGGTCCACCACCTGGGGGCCATGTTGCAGTTGCATGGCGCCTGCACAGGTTTCGGGCTGACCTGCCGTTGATGAAGGCAGGACCCGAAGACGGGCGCAGGAGAGGTGTCGATGCTCGAGCGGATCACGCGGCCGGCAGCAGAGGTGCTCCGTGCCGCGCGGCGGCCGGAGACGCTCCCTGGTCAGGCCAGGGAGGTCGCGTCCACCCTGGTGACCGCGGCGATGTGGCCGTTCGGAGTCGCCGACCGCGGCCTGGCCGAGCTCCGGCGGCTGCTGGGCGACGAGGACGGCGACGGCACACCGGTCCTGCTCATCCACGGCTACGGCGCCAACAAGAGCAACTGGCTGTTCCTCGAGCGCTACCTCCGCGACGCCGGCTACGGCCGCGTGAACGCTTTGAACTACAACCCCTTCCAGGCCGACGTGCCTGCCATCGCCGAGGCCTGCGCGGAGCGCGCCCGTGGCCTCATGGCGCACTGCGGCACCGACCGGGTCCACCTCGTCGGCCACAGCTTGGGCGGGCTCGTCGCCCGCTACGCGGTGCAGATCAGCGGGCTCGCGGGCGCCGCGACGTGCGTGACGGTCGCTTCGCCCCATCAGGGTGCTCCCGCCGCCCGGCTCGCGTTCGGTCGCACCGCCCGGCAGCTGCGGCCAGGGTCGCCGCTGCTGCGCCGGCTGTCGGCGTCGTCGCGGCCGCTGCCGACCCGGTTCATCGCGTACTACTCCAACCTCGATCTCATCGTCCCGGCCCGCGCCGCGATGATCACCGAGCCCGCCGCCGGTGCGACGAACATCCTCGTCAAGGACGAGGGCCACCTCTCGATCCTGCTGTCCCGGCGCCTCGCGGCGTCGATCGCGACCCAGCTCGGCGCGGCCGACGGGATTCCTGGCTTCGGCAACCCCGTCGCGCCCCTGCTCACAGGCCCTGACCAGGGCCCCGAGCCGCCGCTCGCCACGGCTGTGGGCGAGTAGCGCGGTTCTCCACCGCACCTGTGGACAGGAGCGCGGGAAATCCACCTGCAATTCACAGGATGTGCCCCTATCGCTCCACAAGCGGTGCTTCGTAGGTTGCACAACCGTGCACGGGGCCGTAGCGCGGAGGACCGGATGAGAGCGGTGCTTCACGTCTGTGGTGGGCTGGAGGACTCTTGGGGGGAGCGGACCTCGCACCCCCTCTGACCTGGGAGTTCGCGTTGCGGCACCCTTGCGCCGGATTTTCTCGCTGTGACCGTTGACAGACGTGTAATTACGGTGCTGTAATCCTTCCCACATCTTGTGGTCCGGGGGCGTCTCCCGACGGTGTGGCCACAAGACCTAGTGGTGGATCGACGCCCCAGCCACAGACCACAGCAACCATCGCAGACCTTCTGGAGGGTCACCAATGGCACTAGCGCCCGCGCAGGCCGGCATCGGCATCCGCCGCCACTTCACAACCGTTGGGATTCACCCCTACGACGAGCTCGTGTGGGAGCGGCGCGACGCGCGCATCACGAACTTCA
>CAYSAC010000510.1:0-2447 GCA_964428815.1 uncultured Acidimicrobiaceae bacterium
GCCTCCATCTCGACGCCGGTGCGGTCGACGGTCTCGACCTGGGCCTCGACCTCGATGTAGTCGTCCTCGATGCGGAAGTTGACCAGCACGGAGCCGACCAGCAGCGGGTGGCACAGGGGGATGAGATCGGGGGTGCGCTTGGCGGCCTGGATGCCGGCCACCCTGGCCACGGCCAGCACGTCGCCCTTGGTCACCGCACCCCTCGCGACCAGGGAGGTCGTCTCCGGCTTCATGTGGACCCGGCCCCTGGCGATCGCCCGCCGGTGCGTCGGGTCCTTGGGGGTGACGTCGACCATCCGGGCCCGGCCCAGCGGATCGAGGTGGGTGAGGCCACGGTCGGGCATAGGCGAGTGAGTCTAGTCGGGGTGTTCAGCCGCCGATCTGGCTCATGCTCCGCCGGGGCCGTATGAAGGTGACCTGGCCGATGGCGTGGCCGGCCTGCTTGGCGGCGACGCAGGCCTCGATCGCTGCTGCCAGGTCAGCGTCGGACCCGCCGGATCGCAGCAGCCCTCGCAGGTCGTGATCGTCCACCGAGAAGAGGCAGCTGCGGAGCTGCCCCTCGGCGGTGAGGCGGACCCGGTCGCAGTCGCCGCAAAACGGCTTGGTGACGCTGGCGATGACGCCCACCTCTCCCCGGCCGTCGAGGTAGCGGAAGCGCTCGGCCGGCTCGCTGCCTCGGCGGACCGGCTCGAGCGGGAACACGGCGTCGATGGCGGCGACGATCTCGGCCTGCGTGACGACCTGATCGCCAGTCCAGGTGGCGCCGGCGTCGAGCGGCATCCACTCGATGAAGCGGACGCTCACGCCCCGTTCACGCCCGAAGGCGGCGAAGTCGACGACCTCGTCGTCGTTGACGCCCCGCACGAGCACGACGTTGACCTTCACCGGCTCGAGGCCGGCGGCGATGGCGGCATCGATGCCGTCGAGCACCGCGGGCAGGCTGTCGCGGCGGGTGATGGCCGCGAACCGCTCGGGCCGCAACGAGTCGCAGGAGATGTTGATGCGGCGCAGCCCCGCGGCGTAGAGGTCCTCCGCGATCAGGCCGAGGCTGGCGCCGTTGGTCGTCATGGACAGGTCGGCGCCGAGGGCAGCCAGCTTGGCGACCAGGACGGGCAGGTGGGACCGCACGGTCGGCTCGCCACCGGTGAGGCGGATGCTCGTCACGCCGTAGCGCTCGACCATCAGGCGGGCGACGCGCTCGATCTCCTCGAAGCTGAGCACCTCGTCGCGTGGCAGCCACTGCATGCCCTCCTCCGGCATGCAGTAGGTGCACCGGAAGTTGCAGCGGTCGGTGACGCTGATCCGCAGGTCGCGGTGCACGCGGCCGAAGCCGTCGACGAGGTCCATGGGAACGCTCAATCTACTGCCCACGGGCCGAGCAGCATCGTGGCGACGGTCTCGCCGCTGGCCGCGCCCTCGCCGTCGAGCAGGACCGCGAGCGCGTTGGCACCGGCCATCGCGCTGAGCTGGTGCGAGCCTTGCCCGCCGGCGGAGCGGACGTGGAACTCGCCGTCGGCGTAGCGGGCGACGACGCGCACGAAGTGGGTCTTGCCGTCGGGCCGGCGCTTGAGATCGCCGTCGGCGGTGGCGCTCACGACCGGCCGGTCGATGGCGGCGTGGCCCATCATCCGGCGCAGCGCAGGCCGGGCGAACAGCTCGAAGCTCACCATCGACGAGACGGGGTTCCCGGGCAGGCCGAAGACGGGCCGTCCGCCGACGACGCCGAACGCCAGGGGCTTGGCCGGCTTGATCGCGACCTGCATCCACCGGACCTCGCCGAGCCGGTCGAGGACGGCCTTCACGTAGTCGAAGTCGCCGACGCTGACGCCTCCGCTCGTCACCAGCGCGTCGCAGGTGGCGGCGCCGGCCTCGACCGCGGCGGTGATGGCGGGCTCATCGTCGGGGATGCGACCGAGATCGACCGCGGCGCAGCCGGACTGAGCGACGAGCGCCAGCAGCGTGCGCCGGTTGCTGTCACGGATCTGGCCCGGCCCGAGCGGGCCGGGTCCCTCGACGAGCTCGTCGCCCGTGGACAGCACGCCGACGCGCGCCCGAGGGAAGGCGAGCACCTCGTAAGCGCCCAGGCTGGCGAGCACACCGAGGTGGCCGGCGGTCAGCTCCTCGCCGGCGGAGAAGACGTGCTGGCCCGGCTTGATGTCGTCGCCAGCCGGGCGGACGTGGGTGCCGCGCTCGACCGACTCGAGCACCCGCACGGTCCCCTCGCCCGCAGGCTCGGTGCGCTCGACCATGACGATCGCGTCGGCGCCAGGCGGGATCGGCGCGCCGGTCATGATCCGCACCGCGCCGCCGGCTTCGACCTCGACGTCTGGTCGTCCGCCGGCCGCGATGGTGCCGAGCACTCGCAGCTCGACCGGCGCGCCGGCGGTGTCAGCGGCGCGCACGGCGTAGCCGTCCATGGCCGTGTTGGCGAAGGAGGGGATGGCCTC
>CAYSAC010000511.1:0-2444 GCA_964428815.1 uncultured Acidimicrobiaceae bacterium
CCCGGCTGCCCGAGCTCCCCTTGTGTTGGGTTGGACCCTATCGGGTGGAGCCAGCCCTTGTAACGCTGCACCGGCTCGTAGCCGAGCGCTCGGTTGATGCGCAGCATCGGCTCGTTCGCGCTCCCGTTCCACGTCTGGACCACCTCGACGCCTGGGCGTTCGTCTCGGAGGCGGAGGTGGTTCACCGCCTTCATCCACCCGCCAAGGCCGTGACCCCGATGCGCGGCAGCGACGCCGGTGTCGCCCTGGAACGCGATCCAAGGGCGCTTCCTCGAGAGCGTCATCTCGCTCAGCCCGATGAGCGCACCGGACGCGTCGTCGCGCACCGCGACCACCCACCAGTCCTCGTCCGCAGCAGCCGTCGCCGCCTCGGCCGATCGCAGCTCGGACGCGCTGTGCTGCTCGTCGACCTGCAGCTCGCCCTGAGGTGCGTCGTTCATGATGTCCTGGGCGGTGGCGAAATCGTGGACGAGGTCGTCGGGGCAGTGCCCGTCCCACGCAAGGATCGAGTAGCCGCGGGCCGCCTCGCCGCGCGCGATCCAGCTCTGCAGCAGCTCGTCAGCGGCGGCGTCGGCGAGGCAGCGGTTCTGCTCGATGCCCTGGTCTGGGCGCAGACCGCGCGCCCGGCACAGCTCGTCAGCGACGCTGCCGACGGCTGTCTGCACGACGATGGCGATCCGGCCATTGGCCGCTGCGTGCTCGGCGACCGCTCGCCACAGGGCCGTGGCCGCGCCACGGCGGCGGCCGTCGGGGTGGACGAGGAGGCGGAGGAAGACGCCGGACGCGGGGCCGCCGTCGTCACGCCACTGGGTCTGCGCAATGCCGATCGCATGCCCGTCGCCGTCACGAGCGAGCCAGCGACCCAGCACGATGGGCTCGTGGTGGTTCGCCCGATCGATGTCGCAGAACGCGGCGGTGCTGATCGGGCGCTCACCAGCCACCCACTCGGCGTGGACAGCGTTGAAGGTCGTAGCGAGCGCATCGGCATCGGCGTCGCTCAGATCGTCGGCCCACTCGAAGCGCTCGACGACGATCTCCCCCACGAGGCCGGACGGTATCCGTCGGCGCGCCTGAGGTTGGGGGCATTTGGCTGCCGAATCGACCCTCAGTTGGCCCGAACCTCGCTCAGGCCCTGACTTCGCTCTGCGCCGGAGTTCGCGACGCTACGGTCGCCCGCGTGCAACGCACCCTCTTCGACGACGAGCACGAGCAGTTCCGGGCGAGCGTCCGCCGGTTCATCGAGAAGGAGATGACACCCCACCTCGAGGCGTGGGAGAAGGCTGGCATCGTCGGTCGCGACGTGTTCACCAAGCTCGGCGCCAACGGGTTCCTCGGCATGGCCGTGCCCGAGCAGTACGGGGGTGGCGGGGTCGACGACTTCCGCTACAACCTGGTGATCGCGGAGGAGGTGCAGCGGGGTGGCATCAACGCCGCGGGCTTGGGCTGGACGCTGCACAACGACATCTGCCTGCCGTACTTCCTGTCGCTCGGCACCGATGAGCAGAAGGCGCGGTGGCTGCCGGGCATCGTGTCCGGCGAGCTGATCACCGCGGTAGCGATGACCGAGCCGGGCATCGGCAGCGATCTCGCCTCCATGACGACGACCGCGCTCCGCGATGGCGATCGCTACGTGGTCAACGGCTCGAAGACGTTCATCACCAACGGCATCAACGCCGACCTCGTCATCACCGCGGTGAAGACCGACCCGACCCAACGACACAAGGGCATGAGCTTGCTCGTGCTCGAGCGAGGCATGGAGGGCTTCGAGCGGGGCCGGAACCTGGAGAAGATCGGCATGCACAGCCAGGACACCGCAGAGCTGTTCTTCGCGGACGTGCCCGTGCCGGTCGCCAACCTGCTCGGCGAGGAGGGTCAAGGCTTCGTGCACCTCGTGTCCAACCTGCAGCAGGAGCGGCTGTCGATCGCCGCCACCGGCGTCGCCGCCGCGCGGCAGGCGCTCGACTGGACGCTCGCTTACTGCAAGGAGCGCACCGCGTTCGGCCAGCCGATCGGGTCGTTCCAGAACAGCCGCTTCCGGCTCGCCGAGATGGAGACGGAGCTGACGATCGCGCAGGCGTTCATCGACCGCTGCGTCGTCGCGCTCAACGCCAGCGAGCTGACCGCCGAGGAGGCGGCGATGGCGAAGTGGTGGTGCACCGAGCTGCAGAAGCGGGTGGTCGACACGTGCGTTCAGCTGCACGGGGGCTACGGCTACATGCTCGAGTACCCCATTGCCCGCGCCTACGCCGACGCCAGGATCACGACCATCTACGGCGGCACCACGGAGATCATGAAGGAGATAATCGGCCGGTCGCTCGGCGTCTGAGGTGCGGACCGGGAAACCGTGTGCGTGAACCCGTGTCCGCCACGGGTTGGCGCACGGAGATGGGTTGGCGCACGCGGTTCAGCGCCGCAAGAGGTCCTTGGCGATGTGGGTGATCTGG
>CAYSAC010000512.1:0-2442 GCA_964428815.1 uncultured Acidimicrobiaceae bacterium
CCGGTCGCGGACCTGCTCGGCTCGCTGCCCGCGGGTGTGGCCGACGTGGCCTGCTCGCAGGCCTCGGCCGCCGGCCTGGTGAACGGCCTCGCGGCCGCCATCGCCCAGCCGGTCACGGTGCGGGCAGTCCAAGTGCAGAGCGCCGCAAGCTTCCGGGCGGTGTCGGGTACGCCGGCCACGCCGGGCACACCCGGGGCGCCCACGCTGCCCCGCACGGGTGGCAGCGCCCTCGTCGCACCGCTGCTCGCAGCGATCGCCGCCGCAGCCGCCCTCGGCCTGCGCCGGGTGGTGCGGACGACAACAGCGCCTTAGCTCCCCAGCGCCTTAGCTCCCCAGCGCCTTAGCGGGCTTGGGAGCGTGGGACTGACGACTACTGTGCGCCGGTCCCACCCCCCGAGATCACGAGGAGCGCCAGATGGCGGTCGAGCCCGGCCAGGTTGCGCCTGACTTCACCTTGAAGGACCACACCGGTGAGGAGCGCTCGCTGTCCTCCTACCGCGGGTCGCAGCCGGTGCTGCTCGTCTTCCATCCGTTCACCTTCACCGGCATCTGCGAGGCCGAGCTGTGCCGGCTACGGGACGACCACAGCCAGTTCGACGACGCGGGCGTGCAGATCCTGGCGCTGTCGTGCGACACGTCGCCGGCCCAGAAGGTGTGGGCCGAGCAGCAGGGCTGGAACTTCCCGGTCCTGTCGGACTTCTGGCCCCACGGCGCGGTTGCGAAGGCTTACGGCGTCTTCAACGAGGAGCGAGGCTGTGCCAACCGGGCCTCGTTCCTGATCGGCACCGACGGCACTGTCGTCGACACCTTCGCGACCGACAGCCTGGGCACGCCCCGGGAGGCGGCCCGTTACGCGGAGGCCCTCGGCAAGCTGCCGGTCTAGCCACCCACTCGTTCTGGCGGTGAAAGCGCGCCGCTTTTCGGCGCGATTCCACCGCCAGTTCGGTGCTTTGGCGGGTCTAGACGGGGGCGGACCGGCGAGCGCCGCGGAGGAGCCACCAGGCGGTCGCCCCGCCGCTGCCGAGGATGCCGGCGACGGCGAGGAGCACGAGGAGCGCCGGGTCGTCGGCCGATGCGCTCTTCGGTCCGCTGCCGGTCGAGGTGAGCTCGCCGCCGGCCGACTCGCCCCCAGCCAGCTCGGGTGCCAACACGCTGCCGGGCTTGACCCCCGGGACCGTGGTCGCCGGCTGCCCCGGCGCGGTCGATGGAGTGGTGCCGCCGCCGGAAGAGCCGCCCGTGCCCCCGCCACCACCGCCTCCGGTGCTCCCGCCCCCGCCTCCGCCGCCGGTCCCGCCGCCGCCACCGCCGACCGTCGTCGAGGTGGGGCCGGTTCCCACGGCCCGGCTGAGGTTGATCCGGCCGGCGCCGAACGTCGTGTCCTTGCCCTTGGGCCCGATGTCGTCGGCCGTCGCGAGCAGGCGGTCGACCGCCTGCTGCGGGGACAGGCCCTGACTCAGCAGCACGGCGATCGCGCCGGACACGTGCGGCGCGGCCATCGAGGTGCCGGCGACGCACGCGTACTGGTTCGCTCCGTACCGCGGATCGAAGTAGGTCGAGATCACGCCGTTCGGCTTGGTCTCGCACGACTGCTGGTCGGCGTCGCCCTCGCCGCCCGGCGCGGCCACACCCCAACGCGCGTCGCCGACGACGTTGACCGGGCTGCCGGTCGTGTTGGAGTACTCGGCCTTGGTATCGGACCGGGTCGTGGCCGCGACGACGATGGCGGGTTCGTTGGAGAAGCCCGAGGGCAGCAGGAAGTCGTTGCCGGCCGCGACCACCGGCACCGCGCCGCGAGCCCAGGCGTCGTCGATGGCATCGGCGAAGGAGGGGCCGAACACGGACTGCCTCGTGTTGCCGAGCGAGAGGTTGATCACCGTGGCCCCGTGGTCGACCGCCCACCGGATGCCGGCGGCGACGTCGGCAGGGGACCCCTCGGCCACGCAGTCGCCCTCGCGCCGGTCGCACCCGGCCTCGTTCTGGAGCACCTTGACGATGAGCAGCTTGGCGTCGGGGGCCACGCCGGCGACACCCCGCGAGTTGCCGGTGGCGGCGGCGGCGATGCCAGCGACGTGGGTGCCGTGGCCGTTGTCGTCCTGGCCGGAGCCCTTGCAGCCCGACGCCGTGCCCCCGCTGCCGACGCAGCTCGTGTGGCCGGCGATCTGGCTGGTCTTGTCCTCGTTGACGAAGTCTTCGTGGCCGAGGTCGGCGCCGGAGTCGACGATGGCGATGGTCACCCCCGCGCCCCTCGCCTGCGACCACGCCCCCGGCGCGCCGATGCGGTCGAGTCCCCACTGCAGGCCTTGCGCGAACGCTGGGTCATCGGCGCCGCCGCCCGCGGCCGGTGTCGCGCCCGCGAGGGGCGCGACAAGGCACATGGTCAGGACGACCGATCGAAGACCCCGCAGCACGTCGTCCATTCTCTACCGCGCGGGGCGAAAAGCG
>CAYSAC010000513.1:0-2422 GCA_964428815.1 uncultured Acidimicrobiaceae bacterium
GTCCGCCTGCGGCGCGCCGGTGACGCCGAGCGCCACGGACCTCCCCGCGATGAGCTCGACGTCGGCCTGCTGGCTCCCGCTGGTGGTGTCGATGACCGTGACGCCGTCGACGGTGAGCTGCGCGTCGCAGCCCGTCTTGAGCTTGAGGTGATGGGCGCCGGATCGGGTCGGCTCGTACGTGCAGCTCGCTCGCAGCGACCACTCACTGCCTTCGGCGCCGCGCCAGGGCTCGCTCGCGATCAGCACACGGAACTCACGCGGGCGGAGACGGACGCGCACGTCGCCAGCGCCATCGACGACGTCGACATCGATGCCGGGCGTGCCGTCAGCGCGCCGAGCGTGGCGACCGTCGATGCCTGGTGTGCCACGGTCGGCGCGGCATCCCACCTCGTAGCTGATGCGATCACCCCCGAGCTGCGCGCGCAGGCCGTCGACCACGGTGGTGACCGCGGTTGGTGTCAGGCGGGCGCTGCCGCCGCCGCCGACCACCTCCCGGTCGGCGTTGGGCCCGATGACCGCGAGCCGGCTGATCACCGAAGCGTCGAAAGGCAAGACCCGAGTGCCGCCGACGGGCTCGTTGCGGAGCAGCACCGTGCCACCGATGGCGCTCGCGCGCGCGACGGCGACGACGGCGTCGTCGCCTCCCGGGCCGTCGGGCGCAGATGGCGAGGAGGCCACACCCGTGCGCTCGGCGAGCAAGCGGAGGTGCGCGAGCTTGGCGTCGATCACGGCCGCGTCGACGTCACCGGACCGGATCGCCTTGACGAGCGCGTCACCGAAGTGGATCGCCGGTCCCGGCATCTCGAGGTCGACACCGCCGAGGGCCGCCCCCACCGTGCTCCTGGTGCCGAACCAGTCGGAGATCACCGCACCATCCCACCGCCACTGCTCGCGGAGCACCTCAGTGAGCAACCAGTGGTTCTCGCTGCAGTGCGTGCCGTTGAGCCGGTTGTAGGCCGACATGACCGACCACGAGTGCGCGGCGCGCAGCGCGTGCTCGAACGGCAGCAACGACACCTCCCTCAACGTCCGCTCATCGACATCGCTCGACACCTCGAAGCGGTCGTCCTCCGCGTCGTTGGCGACGAGGTGCTTGACGCATGCGGCGACACCGCCCTCCTGCAGCGCGCGGATGTACGCGACGGCGAGGTGCGCGGTGAGCACCGGGTCCTCCGACATGCACTCGAAGTGGCGACCGCCGAGCGGGTCGCGTTGGAGGTTCACGGTCGGGGCCAACAAGACGTGCGCACCCTTGGCGCGCGTCTCTCCCGCCAGCGCCGCGCCAACGCGCGCCGCGAGGACGACGTCCCAGCTGGCGCCCAGCGCCGCGCCGCACGGGAACCACACGGAGGGCGGTCCCCCGACGAAGAGCTCACCCCGGGCACCGCTCGGGCCGTCGGTGACCTTCAGCGGCGGCACGCCCGCAGCGCCCGGCGTGTTCCACCAGTCGGCACCGGACAGCGGTGCCACCAGCTCGGCGATCTCGTACGCGGTCTCGTCCGCCACGGTGCCGACGCTAGTGAGCCAAGGGTTCGTTACGGAACGGGCGGCGTGATCCTGGACGGCCTGGGAGGATGGGGCCATGGCGAGATTCAAGGTCGGCGACAAGGTCATCATCACCGAGGGCGACTTCAAGGGCGACCGCGGCGCGATCGTCGACAAGAAGGTCCTCGGCGACGGGATCGTGGTCGCGCTCGAGAAGAACGGCAAAGAGATCGACACCCACGAGGACCACGTCAACCTCGTCGAACGCGACTGACGCCGATGCGAACTCCCGCCTCTGAGCTGGTCGGCATCGACATCCCGATCTTCGGCTTCAGCCACTGCCGCGACGTGGTCGCGGCGGTGACCAACGCCGGTGGGTGCGGCGTGCTCGGCGCTGTCGCCCACAGCCCCGAACAGCTCGACATCGACCTCAGCTGGATCGAGAAGGAGGTGCGGGGCAAGCCGTTCGGGGTCGACCTGCTCGTCCCCGAGAAGTTCACCGGATCCGACGAGGGCGGGCTGGACCGGGACGAGCTGCGCAAGCTTCTGCCAGAGGAGCACAAGGCATGGGTCGACGACCTGCTCGCGCGCTACGACGTGCCGCCCCAACCGGACGGCGAGCGCAACTTCGATGCCGGGGTCGGCGGCATGCGGGTCGACCCGAAGAGCATGGCGCCGCTGCTCGACGTGCTCTTCGCCCACGAGACCAAGCTGGTCGCGTCGGCGCTCGGGCCGCCGCCTCCGCACTTCATCGAGCGAGCGCACGCCGCGGGCATCCCCGTTGCCGCCCTCGCAGGCTCGGTCGAGCACGCCCTGCGCCACGCGGCCGCCGGCGCTGACCTGATCGTCGCCCAGGGCACCGAGGCTGGGGGCCACACCGGCCTCATCGCGACGATGGTGCTCGTCCCCGAGGTGGTCGACGCCGTCGCACCGGTGC
>CAYSAC010000514.1:0-2419 GCA_964428815.1 uncultured Acidimicrobiaceae bacterium
GGTGGCTCGGCTGGTGGGGGCGCGGCCGCGCAACGCTGCCCGCCACGCGGGAGCGGCCGCGCGCAGCAGGACGAGCGCGACCAAGACCGCCACACCTACGAGGAGCACGCCGGCCCGCACATCGATGCCAGCATCGATCTCGGCCCGGCGCGCGTATCCCACCGGTCCGAGCGGCGACAGAGCCACAGCGACGACGCATGCAACAACGGCCCCGGCAAGAGCGACCAGCGCGGCGCGGACCAGCGCCACCGTCGCCATGGTGCGGGGAGCGACCCCTACGGCGCGCAGTATCGAGCGGTCCGCTGCATCTTCATCGGCCTGCCGGCGGACCGCCTGGCTGACGAGGACGAGACCTCCTAGGCCGACGAGCACGGCGAAGGCGAGGATGAGACCAGCCTGGAGGTCGATCGCCCGCTCACCTTCCTCTGCCGCGGTCTGGGCGTCGCTGCCGCCGAACTCGACCGCAGCGTCGGGGTCGAGGGCGGCAACCGCTGAGGCGACGTCCTCTCTCGTCATGAGGTCGAAGTCGACAACCAGCTGGTAGCTCGCAGTCTCGCCGTCGCCGAAGACGGCGTCGATGCTGAGCACGTCCTCGTAGCGATGGGCGGCGTCGAAGGCTCGTCCGAGGAAGACCTCGCTGCTGCCGAGGTACACGACGTCGGGCACCCGTTGCTTGCGCACGACGTCTTGCGGCGCTCTGACGACGCCTGCGATCTCGAAGTCGAACGCGAGCCCCTCCGGTTCCAGCCGGCCGAGGTTCATGAAGAGGGCCTCGCCCTGGTCCATCGCGTAGCCCTGCATCATGAACGTGTCGCCGGCATGCAGCCCGTAGGCGTCAGCGAGCTCCTCGTCCACGACCACCTCGAGCTCGTCGTCGGGATCGGACGGCCGCCCCTCCACGAACATCGCGCGGTCGTAGGTCCGGAACTGCTGCTCGCTGTCGGTGCTGAACGGGCTGACCGCGCCCAGGACGCCCGGCACCGGCTCGCCGTCGACGACCGGCACCATCAAGAAGTAGTCGCCACCCGTGACCTCCTCGACGCCGGCGATGGCTTCGAGGTCCTCCCGTTCAAGCGTGCCCTCGACGAAGACGTTCGTCGGCCGGTAGTCGCCGAGGAAGCGCGCCATCGCGGTGGTCGTCCGCTGGTACGCGGCGAACGACGCCATCGTCACACCCCCGACGACTCCGATCAGCAGGACCAGCGCCACCAGAGAGCGCGCCCGCCGGTGTGCGCCGGCGCCGAGCAGCACCCGGATGATCTCCACGCCCGCTCAGCCCTGCCGCGTCAGTCAGACGCTGGCGGGCTGCGGCGCGCTAGTCGCGCCCGCGTCGCCGGACACGACGCGCCCGTCCTTCATCTGAACGACGCGCTCGGACGCGGCCGCGACGTCGTCGTCGTGGGTGACGAGCAGGATCGTCTGACCACCGTCGTGGAGGCGCCGGAACAGCTCGAGCACCTCGTGCCCACCCTCGGAGTCCAGCGCACCCGTCGGCTCGTCGGCGAGAACGAGCGTTGGCTCGTTGGCCAGCGCCCGAGCGATGGCGAGCCTCTGGCGTTGCCCACCGGACAGCACGCCCGGCGCAGCCTTCGCCTTGTCGGACAGGCCGAGCAGGTCGAGCAGGTCGCGGGCACGGGTCTCGGCCTGCTTGCGCTTCATGCCGGCGACGATCGCGGGCAGGGCAACGTTCTCGAGCACGCTCATGCCCTCGAGCAGGTTGAAGAACTGGAAGACGATGCCGATGTGCTTGCGGCGCATGCGCGCCAGCTCGTCCTCTGACCGTCCAGTGACCTCCTCGCCGTCGAGCACGATCGTCCCCTCGTCCGCGGTGTCGAGGCCGGCGACGAGGTTGAGCAACGTGCTCTTGCCGCAGCCCGATGGCCCCATCACCGCCGCGAACTCGCCGCGTCGCAGCGTCAGGTCCGCACCTCGGAGTGCCCGCACCGGCGCTCCCTCGGCCTCGAAGGTCTTGCGCACACCGGTCACCTTCAGCACGTCATCCATCACCCGTTCTCCTGATCTTGTAGGCCGTCACCGGCGCTTCCCTGCCCTTCACCCGAGCGGGCGCGAGCGCTTCGGCGTCGGGCTTGGTCGGCAGCGCCGCCCAGGTCCCCTCGCTCAGCACCGTCTCGCCTGCCTCGCCCCACTGCTGCAGGCGCTGGCTCATGTTCACCGTGTCGCCCACCAGCGTGTACTCGATGCGCTCGTCCGACCCGAGCAGCGCAGCCGCGGCCTCACCGGTCGACACGCCGATGCCGAGCCCGAACGGCTCGCGCCCCTCTGTCGCCCATCGTGCGTTGAGCTCGTCCTGGGCCTTGTGCATCGCGGCGGCAGAAGCGACGGCGCGCTCGGCGTGGTCCTCCTGCGGGAACGGCGCGCCGAACACGGCCATGACCGCGTCGCCGACGAACTGCATCAC
>CAYSAC010000515.1:0-2417 GCA_964428815.1 uncultured Acidimicrobiaceae bacterium
TCGGCGACGTCGCAGCGCACGCAGAACAGGTCGTCGACGGGCTTGGTGACGTAGGTGACCGCGACGCGGTGACCGTCGGCCTCGAAGGCGCGGGCGCACGCGAGGCCGATGCCGCGCGAGCCGCCGGTCACGAGGACGGTGCGGGGGGTGACGGTCACCACTCGAGCACCGCCGAGGCCCAGGTCATACCGGCCCCGAAGCCGACGAGCAGCACGCGGTCACCCCGCTCGAGGCGGCCGGCGTCGGCAGGACCCGCCAGCGCGAGGGGGATGGAAGCGGCAGAGGTGTTCCCGGTCGTGGCGAGCACCGTAGCCACCCGGTCCATCGACACGCCGAGCTTGTCGCACGCCGACTCGATGATGCGGATGTTGGCCTGGTGGGGGACGACGAGCGTGAGGTCGTCAGCGGAGATGCCCGCGGCGGCCATCGAGCGGGCTGCGGAGTCGACCATCACGCGCACGGCCCGGCGGAAGACCTCGCTGCCGTCCATCTGGATGAAGCCGCCGACGTCGGCGGCCAGCAGGTGCCGGGTCGCGCCGTCGGAGCCGAGGTCGGATCCGAGCACGCCCGGTCCGTCGGCTGCGTCGAGGACGAGCGCGCCGGCACCGTCGCCGAAGAGGATCGCGGTGCCGCGGTCGTCCCAGTCGGTGATGCGCGACATCGTGTCCGAACCGATCAGAAGCACGCGCCGCATGCCAGCCCGCAGCATGCCGTCGGCAGCGATGAGCCCGTAGACGAAGCCGCTGCACGCGGCGTTCAGGTCGAAGGCGCCGCACTGAAGGCCGAGCGCGTCCTGCACCGTCGATGCCGACGCCGGCATCGCTTGGTCGGGCGTAGTTGTGCACAGCACCACGAGGTCCACCTCCGGACCGGGACCCGCCATCGCCAGCGCAGCGCGTCCGGCCTCGGTTGCGAGGCCGGAGGTCGTGCCGCCGATCCGGCGCTCGCTGATGCCGGTCCGCTCCACGATCCACGCGTCGCTGGTGTCGAGCCGCGCTTCGAGGTCCTCGTTGGTGACGGTCTTGTCGGGCAGCGCTGTGCCCCACCCCGTGATGCGCAGGCCGGTCACTGGTGCAGCCTTCGGCTGGAGCGGTGACCGGTCCGCCACTTCGTGACGGAACCCGACTGTGCCTTCTGGACCTCGCTTCGCTCGGTCACGCGATCCGCAGCCAGGCGATGGGCTGGCTCGGTGTGACCCGCTCGCCGGCGACGGCGAGGAGCCCCATGATCGCGCCCTTGAACGGGGAGCGGACCTCGTGCTCACCGACGCGACCCATCACGCGGCCCCGCTCGATGTCGTGCCCTGCCCGGACGTCAGCCGGCGTGAAGATGCCGGCGGCGGGGCTGACGACCAGGCGTTCGGGGGCGAAGAGGTGCTCGCCTTCGTGGTGCGCGGCCGCGACCGTCTCGCCGTCGAGCGCCGCTGCCAGGGCGCCGAGGTCCTCTGGCACGGCGACGGACAGGGTGCGCGCATCACCGGCGGTGCGCTTGGCCAGGCCGGTGAGGACCGTGCCCGGCCCGATCTCCACGAACGTCGTCACGCCGTCGTCGACGAGGCGGTGGACGCTCTGCCGCCAGCGCACGGGGCTGCACAGCTGCGCGGCGAGCAGCCCGGCCCACTCATGAGCACCGGCGTGGGGGAGGGCGTCGACGTTGGCAATGACCGGCATCTGCGGCTCTCGCCATCGTGCTGCCGCGAGTGCGGCCCGCAGCCGGTCGCGTGCCGGTGCCATGAACGGGGTGTGGAACGCGCCGCCGACCGGCAGCGCCATGACGCGCCGAGCGCCGAGCTCCTTCGCGTGGTCGCCGGCGGTGGAGAGCGCGGCGGCGTCGCCCGCGATCACGACCTGGCCGGGACCGTTGAAGTTCGCGACCCACACGTCGCCGCCGACGCGGTGGCAGGCCACGTCGACCTGATCGTCGTCGAGCCCGAGGACCGCGGACATCGTCCCTGGACGGGTCTCGGCTGCGACCTGCATCGCCTCGCCGCGTTCGGCGACGAGCCGTGCCGCGTCATCGAGCTCGAGCGCACCGGCGGCGGTGAGGGCGCTGTACTCGCCGAGGCTGTGCCCAGCGAGGCGCTGCGCGTCGATGCCGAGGGTGCGGACGGCGTCGAGGACGACCATCGACATCGCGAACGTCGCGAGCTGCGAGCTGCGCGTCTGGGTCAGCTCGTCGGCGTCGGCATCGAGGAGGAGCGCGGCGACGTCGCGGCCCGTCGCCTCGCTGATGGCGGCGACGATCGACCAGGACGGGTGGTCGGCCCAGGCGCGGCCCATCCCGGGCTGCTGGGATCCTTGGCCAGGGAATGTGAAGGCGAGCATCCCCCCTCCGACTGGCCCGCGACCAGGGGGGTTTCACCTTCCGGGCAAGTTACCGGCAGGTAGTGCCCTGCCCGCTTGTGCACGCACGCACAA
>CAYSAC010000516.1:0-2415 GCA_964428815.1 uncultured Acidimicrobiaceae bacterium
CCTGAAGGAGACCCTCGAGGAGGAGGGCTACGACGTCGTCGGCGAGACGGGTCGCGGCGACGAGGCCGTCGAGCTGGTCCGCCAGCTCGAACCCGACCTCGCGATCCTCGACATCAAGATGCCAGGTCTGGACGGCCTCGCCGCGGCGCGCGAGATCGCCAGCGAGCGACGGGCCGCGGTGCTCATCCTCACCGCCTTCAGCCAGCGCGACCTGATCGAGCAGGCGCGCGACGCGGGCGCGCTCGCCTACCTCGTGAAGCCGTTCCAGCGCAGCGAGCTGATCCCTGCGGTCGAGGTCGCCCTCGGTCGCTTCCAGGAGATGCGCGCGCTGTTCGATCAGACCCAGACGCTCGAGGAGCAGCTCGAGACGCGCAAGGTCGTCGACCGCGCCAAGGGGAGGCTCATGGACAAGCACGGCCTCAACGAAGGTGACGCGTTCTCCTTCATCCAGAAGCGCGCCATGCAGGACCGCGTGACGATGCGCGCTGTGGCGGACCAGGTCATCGCCGGCGATCTGTCGCCTGACTGAGGATGCGCTGGACATCGCGCGTGCCCCGCAGACCGGCGTCGGGAGCGCCAGCGAGCAGCCGGACGCGCCGGCGAGCGAAGCGAGTGGCGCAATGAGCACGGCTGGCCCGCTCCTCCTGATCGACGGGAACTCGCTCACCTATCGCGCCTTCTTCGCGCTGCCGACCGACCTCGCCACCGCGAGCGGGCAGGTGACCAACGCGGTGTATGGGTTCACGTCGATGCTCATCAACCTGCTGCGCGACCACAAGCCCGCGGGCATCGCGGTCGCCTTCGATCGTCCCGAGCCGACCTTCCGGCACGCGCAGCTCGCGACCTACAAGGCGAACCGCACCGCGGCACCAGACATCCTCCGCCAGCAGATGGGGCTCGTCCGCCAGGTCGTCGAGTCCCTCGGCATCCCGCTGCTCGAGTGCCCCGGTCTCGAGGCCGACGACATCATCGCGACGCTCGCCACCCAAGCCCGCGACCGCGGTGACGACGTCATCGTGGTGACCGGCGACCGCGACGCGTACCAGCTCGTCGAGGACCCGCACGTGAAGGTCCTCTACAACCGTCGGGGCGTCTCGGACTACGTGCTCTACGACGAGAAGGGCATCGAGGACCGGACGGGCGTGCCGCCGACTCTCTACCCGCAGTACGCGGCGCTGCGGGGTGACCCGTCCGACAACCTCCCGGGCGTGCCTGGCGTGGGGGAGAAGACGGCGGCGAAGCTCATCATGAAGTACGGCGGGCTCGACGGGATCTTCGCCCACCTGGACGAGCAGACGCCCAAGCTGCGTGAGAACCTCGCTGCCGCGGAGGCCGACGTCCGCCAGAACCACGAGCTGATGATCCTCGTGCGCGACGCCGAGCTCGACGCCGCGGTGGACGATCTCCGGTTCGGTGAGATGGACAAGGACGAGGTCCGTCGCCTGTTCGAGTTCCTCGAGTTCAACACCCTCTATGACCGCCTGGCCGAAGCGCTCGGCTCGGACCTCGGTCCGAGCGCCTCGGCGACCGAGGTGCTCGAGGCCGAAGTCGAGGTCGTCGACACCGCGGACCGGGCCGTCGAGGTGCTCGAGGGCCTCGCCGCCACCACGTCGCCGCTCGCCGTCGACGCCACCTGGACCGGGCCGGAGGGGCGCTCGCCGCTCGAGGGGCTCGCCGTCGTCGCCGACCCCGCCGGCGGCGAGGTCGTCTGGCTGCCGGGCACGCTGCTCGCGGAGGAACGAGTGGTCGCCGCGCTGGGCGCCCTCGTCGGTCGCGAGGGCCGGCCGCTCGTCGCGCACGGCGCCAAGCCGCTCATCCGATCGCTGCTCGAGCTCGGGCTCGACGTCGGCGACGTCGGCATGGACACCGCGCTCGCTGCCTACCTCCTGGACCCGGCCGAGAACCGCTATCTGCTGGAGGAGCTCGTCGTCCGCTACGCCAGCGCCAGCATCCCGGAGGGTGACGCGGCCGCCGACGGGCAGCTCGACCTCGACGGCTCGGCGTCGCCGTCCTGGCTGCTGGCTGCTCGCCGCGCGCTCGCGGTCGACCGGCTCATCGCTCCGCTCGACGCCGCGCTCGATGCGCAAGGGCTGCGCACGCTCCACGACGACATCGAAGTCCCCCTCATCGAGGTGCTGGCGCGCATGGAGCAGGTGGGCGTGGGCGTCGACGTCGACGAGCTGCGCCGCCTCCGCGACCATCTCGTGAGCGAGTGCGACAGGCTGCGCGCCGAGATCTACGCCGACGCCGGCTACGAGTTCAACGTCAACTCGACGCCCAAGCTCCGCACGCTGCTCTTCGACGAGCTCGGCCTGGCGCCGCAGAAGAAGACGAAGACGGGCTTCTCGACCGACGCCTCCTCGCTCGAGAAGCTCGCCGGCCAGCACCCGATCATCGAGCACCTGCTCGCGTACC
>CAYSAC010000517.1:0-2407 GCA_964428815.1 uncultured Acidimicrobiaceae bacterium
CTGGCGCTCGCGCTCGGTGGCGCCGATGACGGCGCCCGTGTGGGGCAGGGCCGCGAGCGGCGCGAGGTCACCGGCGCCGAAGTCGAGCGCGTACAGGTGGAGGTCGTCGGCTGATCGCCGACTCGCGAAGCCGAGCGCCGCCGCCGTCATCGCCGTCGTCGTGCCACTGCCCGTGATGCCGTAGATGAGGAGGTTGCCGCGCTCGGGCTCCCAAGCGACGGGCAGCTGGCGCTGACCGTCAGGGTCGTCGGCCAGTCCGAGCACGCCGCCAGCCGCGGCAGCCTCGGTGGCCAGCAGCACCTCGGGGAGCGGATCGGGCCACGGCCGTCGCGGCGGGGCCACGCCCGAGATGAGGAAGGCCTCGCTGATCGCCTCCACGAGGCAGTCGAGTGATGACGCGCCGCTGGGCGGCGTCTTGGTCGGTGCAGGTGTCACCGGTCCGTGGGCCGGCAGCACCACCACGGGCGGCACCTCACCGGCGGGCGCGGGGGCGGTGCAGATCGCGGTCTGGAACGGGACGAGCTCGCCCGGTCCGAGGCGCGCGTAGGCGCGGCCAGGCGAGCCGCGACCGATCAGCGCCGCATCGGGCCCGCCGATCACATCGGTCGAGTCGGCCCGGTCGAGCACCCGCAGCGCGATGCGCATGTTGGTGTTGGTGCGGATGCTGTCGCTCACCGCGCCCGACGGGCGCTGGGTCGCCAGCACGAGGTGCACGCCGAGGCTGCGGCCACGTTGCGCGACGCTCACCAGCGCGGCCATGAAGTCAGGAAGCTCGGCCGCGAGCGTGGCGAACTCGTCGATGACGACGACCAGTCGTGGCAGCGGGGGGAGCGCCGGGGCGAGACGGCGGTGTTCCTCGTATGTGCGGAGGTCGGGTGCGCCCGCGTCGCGCAGGGTCCGCTCGCGTCCCCGGATCTCGGCCTCCAAGCAGCGCAGCGCGCGAGCGCCCAGCTGCTCGTCGAGGTCGGTGACGAGGCCGACGGTGTGGGGCAGCCGCGCGCAGGCATCGAACGCGCTGCCGCCCTTGTAGTCGACGAGCAGGAAGGTGAGGTGCTCTGGATCGGCCGTCGCCGCCATCGACACGACCAGCGAGCGGAGCAGCTCGCTCTTGCCCGAGCCGGTCGTGCCGCCGATCAGCGCGTGGGGCCCGTCAGCGACGAGGTCGATGCACACCGGCCCCTCGTCGTCCGCGCCGACGGGCGCGCCGATCGAACCCGTTGCTGCTGAGCGGTGCCACCGCTCGGTGATGCCGGCCGCGGTCGGTCGCGGCAGCCCGAGCACGTCGAGCAGGGTGACGAACGCCGGCAGCCCGCCACCCGCGAGCGGCAGCTCGGGGTCGTCCCAGCGAGCCAGCGCGCGAGCGCAGCCGCGCGCGGTGGGCTCGTCCATTCCTGCGATGAGGACGCCGTCGAGTAGTGAGCCGGCGTGGGGTTCGACGATCCGCGCGGTGCCCTCGCCGTCGGTGATGTCGACAACCGTCGTGCAGATGGCCGGCAGACGGTCGACCGTGGTGGCGACGACGATGCCGCTGCCGCTGCGCAGGAGCGCGCGCACGGGCGACGACCGGCCGGCCACCATCTCCTCCCCGTCGACGACGGTGACGACGACTGGTCCGGCGCGTCCGTCGTCGTGCTGGAGGAGCGGGTCGAGCGCGGCGATGCCGTCGCGGCCGACGGCGATGAGCCGTGCCGTCTCGTCGCCATCCGGGTCTCGGGTGTGTGGTAGCCAGCGCACCCACGACCAGTCGCCGGCCGCCGCGGGATCGACCGCGGCGCAGATGCGGACGTCGGCCGGACCGTGGTGGACCGCCGTCTGGCACACGAGGCTCCGAGCGAGGGCGAGCGCGGCGGCACGGGGACCGACGACGCCGACGACACCGCCGCCCGAGAGGTCGATGGCGACGGGGCAGCGCGGCAACCGGCAGCGGTCGGCGAGCACCGCGTCGACCTCGGCCGCGAGGTCGCTGCCATCGAGGAGAGGTCGCCACGGCACGTCCGCGGTGCCGCCGTGGAGGACGAGCGCGTCGAGATGAGCTAGCCGCCGCTCCCAGAGCCGGATGCTCGGCGCCTCCGCCCTGCGAACGACCTCGGCCGGGTGGGGGAGCGCCGAGCGCCGGCGGCGGAGCTCGTCCGCCGCGGCGGCGTCGACCTCGGTCGTGAAGGTGACGAGGGCGTCGCGGAACGCTCTTCGCGCCCGGCGCTGGTCGCTGCGGCCGCGGCGCCGTGCTTCGAGCCAGCTGGTCAGCATCATGACGGGGCTCAGCAGCGCGAAGAGGGCCATGAGCGGGTTGAAGAAGATCGCGGCGACGGCGCCGAACACGAGCGGACCGAGCAGCGCGAGGACGGCGAACCGGGGCCGAGCGTCAGCCGCTGGTGCCGGCGCGGGAGGCCGCATCGGCGATGGCGCG
>CAYSAC010000518.1:0-2390 GCA_964428815.1 uncultured Acidimicrobiaceae bacterium
GGGTGCCCCGAACCTCGGGGGACGGCGCCGGGGCACTGAGGCTTCCATCCAGCCGACGTGTGCGCGATGTCAGCCGAAAGTGCTTGGTTCGCGGAGGTGGGCCATCTCGTTGAGCGATCCGAGGCTGCGGTGGCCGGCGCGTGACGCGTGGATCCGCGTGATGCTCGTGTAGCCGGGCTCGAAGAACATCATGCGGTCGATGCCGAGCATGTGCGCGACGTAGGCGTTGACGACCCCGCCGTGGCAGACCGCAGCGACGCGCATCGAGGGGGACTGCGCGATGACCTCCTCCACCGCCGCGACGACGCCCCGCTGGAACGCGACCGGGTCGATGCCCACCTCGCTGACGAAGGATCCCTCGACCAACGTCTGCCAGCGCGGGTCGTTCTCGGCCTTGAGCTCCTCCATCGGGATGTACGCGTTCGCCTCGCGGTCCCACTCGGCCAGGCCGTCCACCACGACGGGCCCGAGGCCGGTCTCCTCGGCCACCGGCTCGGCGGTCTGCACCGCTCGGCGGAGCGGGCTGGTGAAGATCGCGTCGATGCCCTCTGGCAGCAGCCACCGTGCCAGTGCCTTCGCCTGGACCCGGCCGACGTCGCTCAGTGGCGGGTCGGCGCGGCCCTCCTCCAGCTCGACGCGGAGGGGGAGCGCATGGCGGATCAGCAGCAGCTCCACGGACGATGTCTAGTGTCGGCACCGTGCACGTGCTGTCCAGCCGGATCCTGCTGCGGCCGGCCGACTTCGAGGTGTCGCGCCGCTTCTACACCGAGGTCCTCGGGCTGCGGATCTACCGCGAGTACGGCGCCGAGGGCCAGGTGACCGGCATCGTGCTGTTCGCCGGCGGCGGGTTCATCGAGCTGGCGACGGTGGGTGGCGGCATGCCTGAGGCGGCGCGGGGCCCGTCGCTCTGGCTGCAGGTGGACGACGTCGACGGCGAGCACGAGCGCCTGCGCGCCGCAGGCGCGACCATCACCACCCCGCCGGCCACCATGCCGTGGGGCTTGCGGGAGATGTGGCTGGCCGACCCTGACGGCGTGCGCATCGTCGTCGTCGAGGTCCCGGCCGACCACCCGTTGCGACGCCGCCTGTGACGTCAGTGTGGAGCAGCGAGAGCGGCAGCGGCCCGCTGGTCGTGCTCGTGCACGGCTCTATGGATCGCAGCTCGTCGTTCGCGAAGGTGCAGCGCAAGCTCGACGGGTGCACGGTCGTGCGCTACGACCGGCGGGGCTACGGCCGGTCGCTCGATGTGGGTCCGGCCACCAGCTTCGGTGACCAGGTCGACGACCTGTTCGACGTGATAGCGGGCCGCCCGGCGGTGGTGGCCGGCCACAGCTTGGGTGGGGTGGTCGCCCTGGCCGCGGCCCAGCAGCACCCCGAGCTGGTCCGCGCCGTGGTCGCCTACGAGGCGCCGACGCCGTGGTCCTCGTGGTGGCCGCGTGCGAGCGCCGGCAGCATGGTCACCGGTGCCGGCGACCCGGCCGACGGTGCCGAGGCCTTCATGCGCCGCATGATCGGTGACGACCGCTGGGCGGGGTTGGCGCCCTCGACGCGCGCCGACCGCCGCGCCGAAGGGCCCGCGCTGGTCGCCGAGATGCTGTCGGTGCGCGACGCTGCCCACCCGCCGTACGATCCGGCGCTGGTGCGCGTGCCCGTCGTCGCCGCCCACGGCACGACGTCGCAGCCGCACCACATGCAGACCGCGATCGCGCTGGCCGAAGCGGTGCAGGGCGCCGAGCTGCACGTGATCGACGGCGCGGGCCACGGCGCGCACTCCAGTCACAGCGAGGCGTTCGCCGGGCTCATCCGCCGGGCGCTAGTGGTCTGTCGTCGAGTTGACGATGTGGATCCGTCGAGCCAGGGGTGGTGCTGACAAGGAGCCGACGACGCAGTCGTAGCCTTGCCCTACCACAAGGAGGAGCGACGCCGTCAGCGACGTCACTGGCCGGCGACAGCCCACTAGTCGCCGGGGAACTCCGGTGAGCAGAGCGGCACCTTGATGTTCTGGCGGAGGAGGCGGCACTCGCACGTGTTGGCGCATTGCTCGAACTGGTCCTGGTTGACGTAGACGAAGAACGCGGCCACGACCAGCACACCGAGCAGGACCACGCGGGTGATGGCCTTCTTGACCAAGCGCATGACGAGCAGCGCGAGCGCGGCGAGCGTCAGGACGGAGAAGAGGCTGACGTTCTCGCTCAGCCACTCGGGGAACGCCGCCAGCACCATCGGCTCGGACCCTACCGGGCTTAGGCTCGACCCATGGCCGACCAGCCCATCACGATGACGCCCTCGGGGCCGCCCGAGACGGTGCTCGACCGCGAGCCTGACGGCGTGCTCGCCGCGCTCAGCGACGCGCTGGCCGCGCCGGAGGCCGAGCGGCGCGCCGCGGTTGC
>CAYSAC010000519.1:0-2373 GCA_964428815.1 uncultured Acidimicrobiaceae bacterium
GGGGCTACAGCAAGAAGGAGATCGAGACGAATGCAACCGTCCCGGCTTGTCGTGCTCGCCGCCGGGGTCGGGTCGCGCCTTGCCCCCAGGGTGGGTGCGAAACCGCTGGTGCGGGTCGGGGGTATGACTCTCTTGGAACGGTCGATCGTCGCCGCGCACGGGGCCGGCTTCGACGAGGTAGTCATCGTGACCGGTCACGAACACGAAGGTGTCGCCCAGGAGGCCCTCGACGTGAGCCGTCGCCGAGGACTGCGCGTTACCGTGATCTACAACGCGCGCTATCGGGAGGGCAACGGACTCTCCGTTCTCGCCGCGAGGGACGCCGTCGGCGAGGCACCGTTCGCGTTGGTGATGGCTGACCACGTCTTCGGGCCGGCGTTGCTGCGCCGGCTCCGGGCTACGTCGGTGCGACCGGGTGAGGTGGTGGTCGCTGTGGACCGCTCGCTGGGCCGGGCCGCCGGTGTCGACCCGGCCGACGCTATGAAGGTTCGCCTGACCGGCAACCGGGTCGAGGCCATCGGTAAGACGCTGCCCGCTTACGACGCGTTCGACGTGGGTGCCTTCGTCTGTAGCGCGGCGGTGCTTGACTCGGTCGAACAGGTCGCTGCTTGCGGCGACACCGCGTTCGCAGATGCCCTGCAGGTGCTGGCCGACCTCGGCTCTGCACGGGCGCTGCCTCTCGAGGACGACGAATGGTGGTTTGACGTCGACACCCGGACGGACTATCGCCGTGGCAGCAGGTACCTGTTCGGCAGCACTGGTAAGGCGCTTGACGGCGTCGTGGCGACGCGGTTGAACCGCGCAGTTTCGCAGCGGTTCGTGACCCCGGTGCTGCTCGGTGTCTTCCCCTCGATCACCCCGAACCAGGTCACGATTACCGCGTTCGCCGTCGCGTTCGCCGTCGCGGCGGCCCTGGCCGCGCACGCCCCGGTGGTAGCCGCGGTCCTCGTCACGGCGGCAAGCATCCTCGACGGCAGCGACGGCGAGATCGCCCGCCTGGCGCACCGCTCGTCGCGCTTCGGCTCGTTCTTCGACGCGGTCCTCGACCGGGCAGCGGACGGCCTGCTCTTCGTCGGCGCGGCCGTCTACCTTGCGACCACCGGGGACCTCGCCGGCCCTCTTGGGTCGGCACAGCTGCCGGTCGTAACAGCCGTCGCCGGCCTGGCGCTTGTTGGGCACCTGCTCGTCAGCTATACCACGGCCAAGGCCGCTGTTGATCTCGGCCACAGATACCACGGCGTTCTCCTCGCGGGCGGCCGCGGGCGCGACCTGCGACTGCTGATGCTGACGCTCGGTGCCTTGGGCGCGGGATTCCATGCCGGCTCGCTGCTTGCCGCGCTCGCCGTCGTGGCAGTCCTCTGCGGCGGGATCGTGAGTGTGCGGCTATGGGCGTCGTGGTGGGCTAGCGGACCGGGCGCCCACTACATGGGGGTGCGTGCCGTGGCGTTCGACTTCGACGGGACGGTGGCAGACTCGATGGGGACGCTCGCGAAGCACGCGGCTGAGCTGCTCTCGCTCGAGCTCGGCATACCGCGCGACGAAGCCACGAACCGCTACCTCGCGACCGCAGGCGACGACTTCCGGACCCAGCTCGACGTCTTCGCGCACGGCTACCCGTGCCTCGACGAGATCGCCGGCAGTTTCGAAGCCGCCAAGGAAAGCCTCATGGGAGGCTGCCGACCTTTCCTGGACGCGGAAGCGGCGATCGAGCGGCTCGGGCGAGCCGGCGTCCCTGCCCTCGTCTGTAGTAGCACCCGCGCTGAACTCGTTCAGGAGTTTTGCCAGCGCCACGGGCTGGCCGAGCGCGCAGATACGGTCGACGGCTGGCGGCCCGACCATCCCAAGGTGGCCCAGCTTCGGGCCTGGGTGGCCGCGATCGGCGTCGCTCCCAACCACGTCCTGTTCGTCGGCGACTCGCTGCGCGACGCCGCGATCGCCCGGGCCGCGGGGGTTCGCTTCGTCGGGCTCTCTCGTCCCGGCCGGCCGGACGCGTTCACGGGGACCGGCCTCCCCGTGTTGACGTCGCTCACCGACCTCGCCCGGCTCGTCGCCGGCGCCCTCCGCTCCCCGGTGACCGTCACGACACCGACCGGCGAGGTCGACCCGTCTACGCCAGGCCCGTTAAGAGCTATCGCGACCGCGCCGTTCGAGGTGACCGACCTCCCGGGGGGCGATGGCCAACCAATCGCTTAAATTCTCTAACGCCGACGTCGACGAGGCAATGCAAACAAGACCCGGTCGATCACTCGGCTGATCGCGGGAATAGAGGTAGCGCAAACCCTTGGCGATGGACGAGCGCGGGACTGATCAGGCACACTTCGCCAGTGCCACGCCTACAAGATCTGATCCAAGAACTGTTTGGTTCTCTCTTCT
>CAYSAC010000520.1:0-2371 GCA_964428815.1 uncultured Acidimicrobiaceae bacterium
AGGTCGTCCTCGGTGACCTCCATGTCCCAGCGGTCGTGGCAGTCCTGGCAGCGGAACGTGACGAGGTCGCCCAGCTCCCAGCCGAGCTCGGGCTCGTCGATCGGGATGCGGTGGCACGTGCCGCCGCAGTCGACGCAGGTGATCTGGTGGGGGACCGGCATCAGCGCGGGCGGTGCTCGAACATCGCCACGCCGTCGCTGAAGCCAGGCGAGAAGATCGTCTCGCGCCCGAGCCTGTCCTCGATGGCGAGGCCCTCCTCCAGCGACGCGCCGAGCCCCTCGTAGACCGACCGGCGGTCGTTGACGACCGCGGTCCACGGGAACGCGGCGATCTGCCCGGCCAGCTCGACGGCCGCGTCGAGCGCGGTGCCGTCCGGGACGACGCGGGTGACGAACCCGATGCGCTCGCCCTCCTCCGCGCCGAACTCGCGGCCGGTGAGGATCAGGTCGAGCGCGCGTCCCAGCCCGACGATGCGCGGCAGCCGGTAGGTGCCGCCGTCGATCAGCGGCACACCCCACCGCCGCTCGAGGCAGCCGAAGCGCGCCGACGCGCCGGCGACGCGCAGGTCGCACCACGCGGCCAGCTCGACGCCACCGGCGACGCACCAGCCCTCGACTGCCGCGATGACGGGCTTGGACAGGTCGAGGCGCGTCGGACCGAGCGGGCCGCTGTCCCGCAGCCGCGGCAGGTCGCGCAGGTTGGCGCCGGCGCAGAACGCGTCGGTGTCGCCGGTGAGCACCGCGACGCGAGCGCTCTCGTCCGCATCGAACGCCACGAACGCGTCGTGCAGCCGCTCAGCGGTCTCAGAGTTGATGGCGTTACGGGCCTGGGGTTGGTCGATGCGGATCACTAGGACGGCGTCGCTCATCCGCCGGACCGTACTGTCGGGCCATGCGCGTCGTCGCCGGCACTGCCAGAGGCCGCCAGCTCGCCGCGCCAGAGGGGGAGGGCACCAGGCCGACGGGCGACCGCGTGCGCGAGGCGGTGTTCAACGCGCTGGGCAGCCTCGGTGCGGTGGACGGGGCCACGGTGCTCGACCTGTTCGCGGGCAGTGGAGCGCTCGGCATCGAGGCGCTGTCGCGTGGCGCGGCCAGCGCGGTGTTCGTCGACCGCGACCGGAGCGCCCTCGCAGCGGTGCACGCCAACCTCGAAGGGACCGGGCTCGCGGCATCGGCCGAGGTGGTGCAGGCCGACGCGCTCGCGTACCTCGACCGAGCGCCAGAGCGGCGCTGGGACCTGGCCCTGCTCGACCCGCCGTACGCGTTCGACGGCTGGGCCGCGGTGCTCGAGCACCTGCACGCCGACGTCGTGGTGTGCGAATCGGACCGCGCGATCGATCTCGGTGCCCGCTTCGAGTTGGTGAGGGAGAAGCGCTACGGCAGTACGGTGGTGCTGATCGCCCGCGCCGAGCAGGAGTCGAGTCACTAGGTGTCCATCGTCCTCTATCCCGGGTCGTTCGACCCGTTCCACAACGGGCACCGCGAGCTCGTCGAGACCGCGGCGTACCTCTTCGACGAGGTCGTCGTCGCCGCGATGCGCAACCCGCAGAAGGGCGAGGCGCTGTTCGAGCTCGACGAGCGCGAGGCGATCATCCAGGAGTCGACGGCGCACCTCGAGAACGTGCGGGTCATGCACTTCGCCAAGCTGGTCGTCGACGTGGCGAAGGACATCGGCGCTGACTTCATCATCAAGGGCCTGCGGGGCACGACCGACTTCGACAGCGAGATGACCCAGGCTCAGGTGAACCTGGCCGTCTCCGGGGTGCACACGCTCTTCCTGCCGTCGGCGTCGGCGAACGCCTACATCGCGTCCAAGTACGTGCGCGACATCGCCCGGTTCGGTGGCGACGTGAGCTCGATGGTCCCGCCATCGGTGGCCAAGCGACTGAAGGAGAGGTACGGATCCTGATGTCTGACATCGACGACCCGACCAGCGAGCCCGCGCCGCGCCTGCCCGGCGCCGACGTCGAGCAGCTGCTGCGGCGCGTGCACGACGTCGTGAACACCGCGCGGCCCATGCCCCTGTCGACGTCGGTGATGATCAACCGTGAAGAGGTCCTCGAGCTGCTTGACGAGAGCATCGAGCGGCTGCCCGACGAGCTGCGCGCGGCGCGGTGGCTGCTGAAGGAGCGCGAGGAGTACCTCACGAAGGTGCGCCGCGAAGGCGAGGAGATCCTCGACCAGGCGCGCGCTCGTGCCGAACGGATGGTGCAGCGCACCGAGGTCGTGAAATCGGCCGAGCAGCGCGCCCGTCGCATCGTCGACGCCGCGGAGGCCGAGGCCCGCCGGCTGAAGAACGAGTGCGAGGACTTCTGCGACCAGAAGCTCGCGAGCTTCGAGATCGTGCTCGAGCGCACCGCGAAGATGGTCGC
>CAYSAC010000521.1:0-2371 GCA_964428815.1 uncultured Acidimicrobiaceae bacterium
GCCGACGACGAGCACGCGCCGGCCCGTGAGCCGCGCTCGGCCCGGCGCCATGCCCAACGCTTCATCGGGCAGGCCGGGCTCGGCCGCCTCGCCATCAGCGGTCATGCGTGCACCTCCCGGTCCAGCGGGCCGGCGTCGGGAGCGCCAGCGAGCAGGCGGCAACGACGGCGCCGAAGGCGCGTCGAAGGCATGGTCACGCGGGCAAACCTTCGAGGCCGGCGTCGAGCTCGACGCCGAGCGTGCGCAGCGCCATCGCCACCATCTCGTAGTGGCCGACGAGGAAGCACAGCTCGATGCGCTGGGGCACGGTGAGCTGCGGCTCCAGCGCGGCCCACGTCTCGTCCCCGACGCGGCGGTCGGCGTGCAGCTCGTCGGTCGCCCGGACAAGCAGCACCTCGATCGGTGACCAGCCGGGCGCGTCGGGCCCGGCAGGCACGCGGTCGATCACCTCCCGCTCGATGCCGAGGTCGAGGCAGATGCGGACGTGCTGGCCCCACTCGTAGTCAGAGCGGACGTTCCACGCGGTGCGCAGGATGACGAGCTCGGTGTGCCGGCGGTCGAGCTGGCCGCCCATGAGCAGACGACCGCCGAGCCCGAGCCACGAGTGCAGCAGCTTGGGGTGGTGCGCGATCGTGCCGAAGATGTGCGCGGGCTCGCCGCCTGCCGCGCCGATGCCAGCGCTGAGGCTGGCGACCATCTCGCGCGTGCGCTCGTCGAGCTCGTCGAGGCGGAGGGGAGCGATGCGGCGGGGCAGCGGGCCGGTCATGGCCCCCTGGCTTAGTCGTCGGCGGTGACGAAGTCGATCAGCTGCTCGACCGCGCCCACCAGCTCCGGTTCGAGATCGGCGTAGGTGCGCACCCGGCCGAGCAGGTGGCGCCAGAACTCGCTTGGCGACGCGACAACGCCGAGCGCGTCGAGCACGCCCGCCTTCCACGGCACGCCGCGCGGCACCTCCGGCCACACGGCGATGCCGGCGACGGCCGGGCGCACGGCCTGCCAGATGTCGACATAGGGCGTGCCGGTGACGAGCACATGCGGATGGCTGACCGCCGCCGCGGCGCGGGTCTCCTTCGAGCCGTCCACGAGGTGGTCGAGCAGCACACCCAGCCGCCGCCCCGGACCGGGGTCGAAGTCCCGCACGATGTCGTCGAGGCGATCCATGCCGTCGAGCCGCTCGACCACGACACCCTCGCCGCGCAGGTCGTCGCCCCAGACCCGCTCCACGAGCTCGGCGTCCTGGACGCCCTCGACGAGGATGCGGCTGGCGGCGGCCACCCGCGCCGGCTGGCGCACCTCAGCGACCGATCCGGATGCGGTGCGCGCCGGTTCCGATGCTGGGGCGCGAGCGGGAACGAGCGTGCAGGCTTGGCCGTCGACGACGAACGCACCCGGCAGGGCGCGCACCTGGAACCGGCGGCCTTGCGTGTCGCGCAGCGTGACCGCGGCGGAGGACGCGGACTCGACGACGCCGATCGCGCCCGACGCGCGGTCCTGCACCTCGAGGCCGGGCGTTGCCGCGACGGTTGGGTAGGTGACGGGGCGATGCCGGCGCCCGTCGAGGTCGATCGGGCCGCTGAGGATGCCATCGGCCATGCGGTGAAGGTACCGACGCGCCCTCGGCGAGCGGGGGATCCGCGGGACGCGACACTGGCGGCGTGATCCTCGTCGACGCCGACAGAATCTCGGCCAGCCGACCGGGCAAGCCGCTGTTCGCCGAGCTGTCCGTGACGGTCGCGAGCGGCGACCGGCTCGCGGTCGTCGGCATCAACGGGACAGGCAAGTCGACGCTGCTGCACGTGCTCGCCGGCATGCGCGAACCCGAGTCGGGCGTCGTGCGGCGAGGTCGAGGCATGCGCGTGTCGGTCCTCGATCAGCAGGCCGTCCTGCCCGCAGGCACCGTCACCGAGGTCGTCGGCTCGAGCTGGGAGGCGGCCTCCATCCTCGACCGGCTCGGCATGGGCGCGCTGGGCGACGCCGACATCGGGGCGCTGTCAGGCGGCCAGGCCAAGCGCGTCGCGCTGGCGAGGGCGCTGCTCGGCGTCGGCGGCGAGGACGGCAGCGGCACCGACGCCGACCTCCTCGTGCTCGACGAGCCGACCAACCACCTCGACATCGACGCGATCGCGTGGCTCGAGGAACGCCTAACGCGGCTCCGCGGCGGCCTATTGCTCGTGACCCACGACCGCCATGTGCTCGACCGCGTGAGCACGCGTCTCGTCGAGCTCGACCGCGGCGCGGCGTACGTCCACGAGGGCGGCTACGCCGGCTACCTCGAGGCCCGCGCCCGGCGCGAGGAGCAACGCGTGAGCACGGACGCGAAGCGCCGGAACCTGGCGCGCGCGGAGCTGGCCTGGCTGCGGCGCGGCGCGCC
>CAYSAC010000522.1:0-2342 GCA_964428815.1 uncultured Acidimicrobiaceae bacterium
CTACTGGGCGTGGGACCCGGTCGAGAACGCGTCATTGCTGCCATGGCTCACCGGCACCGCGTACATCCACTCGGTCATGATGCAGGAGCGCCGGGGAATGCTGCGCGTCTGGAACCTGTCGCTGCTGTGCGCGACGTTCAGCCTGACGATCCTCGGCACGTTCCTGACCCGCTCTGGCGTCCTCGACTCGGTCCACGCGTTCACCGAGAGCGACATCGGCGCGTGGCTCCTCGGCTTCTTCGGGCTCACGGTACTCGGCACGCTCGGGCTGATCGGCTGGCGTGGGGACCGCCTCCGCGCACCGGGTCGCATCGACTCGCCTGTGTCGCGCGAGGGCGCGTTCCTCGCCAACAACGTGCTGTTCGCGGCGTTCGCCTTCGTGGTGCTCGTCGGCACCGTGTTCCCCCTGATCCTCGAGGCATTGAACGGCGACCGCATATCGGTCGGCGTCCCGTACTTCAATCGCATGACGATGCCGATCGGTCTCGTGCTGCTGTTCATCATGGCGATGGCTCCGGTGCTGCCGTGGCGCAAGGCCAGCGGCGAGCTGCTGCGCGACCGGCTGCACTGGCCGGCATGGACAGGCACTGCCGCGGTCGTCTTCGCCGTCGCGGTCGGCGCCCGCGGGCTCGCGCCGCTAGCGGCCTTCGGTCTCGGCGGCTTCGCGGGTGGCGCCGCGCTGCGGCAGATCGTCCTCGCGACGCGGCGCCAGGGCTGGCGCGGTCTCGTCGGGCGCACGAACGGTGGGATGATCGTGCACCTCGGGGTCGTCGTCATCGCCATCGCGTTCGCGGCGAGCAGCAGCTACCTCCAGGAGGCCGAGCTCGAGCTCGCCGTCGGTCAGAGCGCCACGGTCTCCGGTCACGAGATCACCTATCTCGGTGGCGAGCGCCGGCAGCTGCCCGAGAAGATGTCCGTCGTCGCCCGCCTGCGGATCGACGGCGGGCAGGTGTACGAGCCTGCACTCTCGTTCTTCCCCAACGGCGGCCAGGCCATCGGGACCCCGTCTGTGCGCACTGGCCCGCTCGAGGACGTGTATCTCGCGCTCCTCGCCGCGCCAGAGGGCGATGAGCCGGTCCGGATCCGCGTCATCGTGCAGCCGCTCGTTCTGTGGCTGTGGGTCGGCGGCGGGATCATGGCGTTCGGCACCGCGCTCGCAGCGTGGCCGGGCCGGCGCCGCCGCCCGACTGACCCCGTCTCGGCGCCGGTCCCAGACGCGACCTCGCGCCCGTCGCCCGAGCCGGTGACGGTCGGCTGATGGAGGCTGACCGGATCGCCCCGCCGCGGCGTGGCCGTACCGCGCTGGCCGTGTCGGTCGTGATCGGCGTCCTCGCCGGGCTGTTCGTGCTCGTGCTCGCGACGAGGGAGCCGAGCACCGACCGCCGAACGTCGAGCGCGCTCATCGGCCAGCCCGCCCCCGCCATCACCGGCGAGACGCTGTCGGGGCGCTCGTTCGACCTCAACCGCAGCCGCGGCCGCTGGGTGCTCGTCAACTTCTTCGCGACGTGGTGCGTGCCATGCCGCACCGAGCAACCCGAGCTGGTCAAGTTCAGCGAGCAGCACGCGCGCACCGGCGATGCCGACGTCGTCAGCGTGATGTTCGACGACGAGCCCGCCGCAGCTCGGAAGTTCTTCGAGGAGGAAGGTGGGACCTGGCCTGTCGTGCTCGACGCGGACCGGTCCATCTCCGTTCGCTACGCCGTGGCCGGCGTGCCCGAGTCCTACCTCGTCGCACCCGACGGCACCGTCGTCGCCAAGCTCGTCGGCGGTGTCACCGCCGCGGGCCTCGACAAGCTGCTCGCCGAGCTCGGAGGACGAGCGGCGTGAAGCGCCTCTCCTGGGTCGTGATGGCGGCGGTCCTCCTCGGCGCGCTGGTCGCGGGAGCGTCGAGCGACAGCGGTCCCGGCACGAACGCCGAGCGGGTGCGCGCCATCGGCGAGACGATCAAGTGCCCCACCTGCCGGAGTCAATCGGTGGCCGAGTCCGATGCGCCTGCGGCCAAGGGGATCCGCCTCGAGATCGCGCGCCGCGTCGATGCCGGGCAGACCGACGCCCAGATCCGTGACTACATCTCCGGCCAGTTCGGCGAGGACCTGCTCCTGACGCCGAGCCGCAGCGGTCTCACGGGGCTGGTGTGGGGGCTGCCCGTCGCCGCGCTCGTGCTCGCGCTGGCGGGGTTGGCGGCCGCGTTCTCGCGATGGCGTACCCGCGCGCCGGTCGCTGCCAGCGCCGAGGACGTGGCGCTCGTCGAACAGGCACTGGGTCAGCGGTGAGGGCTGTGACTCCGACGCGCCTTCGGCGCCGTCGTTGCCGGCTGCTCGCTGGCGCTCCCGACGCCGGCC
>CAYSAC010000523.1:0-2337 GCA_964428815.1 uncultured Acidimicrobiaceae bacterium
GTCCTGCATGCTGTGGATGACCGAGCCCGACCCGAGGAACAGCAGCGCCTTGAAGAACGCGTGAGTGACCATGTGGAAGATCGCGGCGACGTACGCGCCGGAGCCGACGGCGAGGAACATGAAGCCGAGCTGGCTGATGGTCGAGTAGGCGAGGACCTTCTTGATGTCGGTCTGGGCCACGGCGACCATCGCCGCGAAAAGGGCGGAGGCGGCCCCGACGACCGCGATCGTGGTCGGGACCCACTCGTAGGACTGGGCGAGGATCGGGCTGACGCGCGTCATCAGGTAGACGCCGGAGGTGACCATCGTCGCGGCATGGATGAGCGCCGACACCGGCGTCGGGCCGGCCATGGCGTCGGGCAACCACACGTAGAGCGGCAGCTGCGCCGACTTGCCGCACGCGCCGACGAACAGCAGCAGCGCGATCCCCGTCGCGGTGACCGGCGCCAGCTCGCCGGCCCGCCCGAGCACCTCGGTGTACTGCAGCGAACCGAGCGTGGCGAAGGTCAGGAACATGGCGACCATGAACCCCCAGTCGCCGATGCGGTTCGTGATGAAGGCCTTCTTGCCCGCGCTGGCGTTGGCGTCCTTGGTGAACCAGAACGAGATGAGGAAGTAGGAGCACGCCCCCACGCCCTCCCACCCGAGGAACGTGACGAGCAGGTTGTCGCCCAGCACGAGCATGAGCATCGAGAAGGCGAACAGGTTGAGATAGATGAAGAACCGCGGGTAGCCGGGATCACCGTGCATGTAGCCGATCGAGTACAGGTGGATCAGCGAGCCGACGCCCGTGACGAACAGCGCCATCGTTATGGAAAGCGGGTCGACCAGGAAGCCGAGGTCGACGTGCAGGCCTCCGGCGGGCAACCACTCGAAGAGCGTCTGGGTGAACTCGCGCTCCTCGTCGTGGGTGTCCATGAGCCCGATGAAGACCGCGACGCTGGCGCCGAACGCACCGAGGCAGGCGAGGGTGGCGACCCACCCCGCGGCGGGCTCGCCCAGCCGCCGGCCGGCGACGAGCAGCACGAGGAAGCCGGCGAGCGGCAGCGCGGGGATGAGCCAGACGAGGTCGAGCATTCGGCGGTCTCAGCCCTTCAACACGGTGAGGTCGTCGGCTGTGGCGCTGGGGCGCTTGCGGAGGAGGGCGACGATGATGCCGAGTCCGACGACGACCTCTGCGGCGGCGACGACGAGCACGAAGACGACGACGGCCTGGCCGCCGATGTCGTCGAGCATGCGAGAGAACGTGACGAAGGTCAGCGTGACGGCGTTCAGCATGAGCTCGACGCACATGAACATGACGAGCGGGTTCCGGCGCACGAGCAGCCCCATGGCCCCGATGGCGAAGAGCATGGCGCCGAGCGTGAGGTACCAGGCCGAGGTCACCTCGATGGCCGCGATCACGCGTCCACCTCCTCGGCCTCGGGCTCAGCCTCGGCCACGGCGCGGGCCTGGGCCTCCAGCGGATCCTCGATCTCCTCGCTGCGGCGGACCCGGCGCGAGAGCACGACCGCACCGACGACGGCGATGACGAGCAGGACCGAGGTGATCTCGAAGGCGAAGAGGTAAGTCGTGAACAGCGACTCACCCAGCTGAGTCACGTCCGGCTTGCCGGCGGCGGCGGCCTGGCTCACGGACCCTGCGCTGCTGCGCGCACCGGTGGCCTCGAAGTCGGCACTCGCCATCGCGAGGAGCGGCAGGGCGAGGATGCCGGTGCCGACGACCACCGCGGCGATGCGCTGGCCGACCAGCGGCTCGATCGACAGGTCCTCTGACCGGTCGACGCCGAGCAGCATGATCACGAAGAGGAAGAGGACGACGATCGCGCCCGCGTAGACGATCACCTGGACCACGGCCAGGAAGTTCGCCCCTTGGGCGATGAACAGCACGGCGACGCCGAAGAGCGTGGCCACGAGGCTCAGCGCGGCGTGGACAGGGTTGCTGTTGAGCACGACCCCGGCGGCACCGGCGAGGCAGACCGCGGCGGCCACGAGGAATACGACGGTCTCCATCAGTGGCCGTCCTGCTCGGAGGGGGGGTCTGAGATCTCCGACTGGCCCTGCTCGGCGGCGCGCACGCCGTAGCCGAGCTCACCGGCCCATGCGACGACGCCCTCGAACTCGGCCGCGCCAGAGGGTGACGTCGCTCGCATCCACTCCGAGGTCCAGCCTTCGACCGCCTCCAGGTCGCTCCAGTCCTCCCACGGCAGGATCCGCGGCCGGCCGTCGTCACCGACGAGCAGCTCGTCCTTGGTGTAGATGGCATCAGCGCGGTTGGTAAAGGAGAACTCGAACATCTTCGTCTCGGTGATCGCCTCGGTCGGGCACGCCTCGACGC
>CAYSAC010000524.1:0-2330 GCA_964428815.1 uncultured Acidimicrobiaceae bacterium
CGTGCCACAGGTCCTCGACCGCCTGCACCTTCGTGAAGAACCGGTGACCGCCGATGTCGAAGCGCCACCCGTCGCGCTCGACGGTGCGGCTGATGCCGCCGACGGTCGTGTCGGCCTCGAGCACCGTGGTTGGCACTGCGGCCTTGCCGAGCTGGTAGGCGGCGGTCAGGCCCGCAGGTCCGGCGCCGATGACGACGACCGAAGGCGGGCTCGGATCTGGGTCCTGGAGGGCGGTCATCTGTCGTCTCTCATAGTCATGCGGCGGGCCGTCCGGCATCGGCGACTCTACCGACCCCCGCGCCGGAGGCGCCGGACACGGCCTCCGACGACTACCGGCCGACCCATGCCGCCCCGAGCATCCGGTCACGTCCTACGATCCAACGGCCATGACTCGACGCCGCGCCTCGGCCATCGAGCTCATCGGCCTCGTGGTGCTCGCCTACGTGCCGTTCTTGCTGTCCGCGCCGGGCCGGGTCAGCGCGGACACCAAGCAGTACCTCTACCTCGACCCCGGTCGGTTCCTTGCCCGCGCCGCCTACCTGTGGGACCCCCACATCGGCGCAGGCACGGTCCCCCACCAGCACATCGGCTACCTGTTCCCGATGGGTCCGTGGTTCGCGGCGTTCGACTGGCTGGGCGTCCCCGATTGGGTCGCGCAACGGCTATGGCTCGGGTCGATCTCGCTCGCTGCCGCGCTCGGCGCCCGCTGGCTGCTCACCCAGCTCGGCGTCGGCCGAGCGGGCGCGGTGGCCGGCGCGCTCGTGTACATGCTCACGCCGTACCAGCTCGCCTTCACCGCTCGCATCTCGGTGCTGCTGCTCCCGTGGGCGGCTCTTCCGTGGCTCATCGGGCTGACGATGCGGGCCGCGCGTCGCGGCGGATGGCGCGACCCGGCGCTCTTCGCACTGATCGCCATGGGCGCCGGATCGGTGAACGCCTCCGCGCTCCTGCTCGTGCTCATCGGACCGCTGCTGTGGCTGCTGCTCGAGTGTGCGAGCGGTCGTCGCGCCGCAGCGGCAGCAGCCGGTGCCGCGGCGCGCATCGCCGTGCTCAGCGCGTTCGCGTGCGCGTGGTGGGCGGCAGGGATCGCGCTGCAGGGCATGCACGGGCTGCCGATCCTCGATCTCACCGAGAAGCTCCGCACGACGACCGGCGCGTCGTCACCCGAGGATGTCCTGCGCGGCATCGGCAACTGGTTCTTCTTCGGGGTCGATCGGCTCGGCTACTCGATCGACCAGGCAGCCGACTACGCGAGCGACCGCCCGACCATCGTGGCCAGCTTCGCCATCCCCGCCTCGGGGCTGGCGGCGGCGCTCCTGCTCCGGTGGCGCCACCGGGCCTTCTTCGCGCTGCTCGTCATCGTGGGCACGGTGGTGGCCGTCGGTGCCTGGCCCCACGACGACCCGTCGCCGTACGGAGCGATGTGGGAGGACCTCGCGTCGGGCACCTCGGCCTTCGCCGCGCTCCGCAACTCGGCGCGCGCCGTGCCCCTCGTCGTCCTCGGGTTCGCCGGGCTGCTCGCCGCAGCTGTCGGGGCGCTTCCCGCGCGCCGCCAGTTCGCGGGGGCGGTGGTCGTCGGCCTCCTCGCCTTCGGGGGGCTGCTCCCGGTCTGGCGCACCGGGTTCCTATCCGATCGGCTCGACCGGCCAGAGGACGTGCCCACCTACTGGTCGGACGTGGCGCGCGAGCTCGACGGCGGCGGCACCGCGTCCCGCGTGCTCGAGATCCCGGGGGCCAACTTCGCGGCCTACCGGTGGGGAAACGCGGTCGATCCCATCACGCCGGGTCTCATCGACCGGCCGTACGTCGCGCGTGAGGTGCTGCCCTACGGCACGCCCGCGTCGATCAACCTGCTCGACGCCCTCGACCGCCGGATGCAGCACGGCACCTTCGAGCCGGCATCGCTCGCGCCGGTCGCGCGCCTCCTGGGCGCCGGCACGATCGCGCTGCGCGCCGACCTCCAGCACGAGCGCTTCGGCACTCGGCCCGCCGCGCTGCTGTGGCAACAGCTCGCCGAGCCGATCGCTCCCGGTCTCCGCACCCCGCGCCGCTTCGGGCCACCCGCCGACGGAGCGCCCTCGGTCGCGCTCTTCGACGTTGAGGACCAGGTACCGATCGTGCGCAGTGCGCCTGCGCGCCAGCCGGTGGTGCTCGCCGGCGATGGCGACGGCATCGTCGACGCGGCCGCCGCAGGGCTGCTCGACGGTCGCGGCCTCGTCCTTCAGGCAGGCGCGCTCGACGACGCCGCGCTGGATGCCGCGCTGAGCGCTGGTGCGGACCTCGTGCTCACCGACAGCAACCGGCGCCGCATCCAGAGCTGGTTCTTCTCC
>CAYSAC010000525.1:0-2325 GCA_964428815.1 uncultured Acidimicrobiaceae bacterium
TCGCTCGAGAAGCTCGCCGGCCAGCACCCGATCATCGAGCACCTGCTCGCGTACCGCGAGGTCGAGAAGCTGCGGTCGACCTACGGCGACGGGCTGCTGCAGGAGGTCGGACCGGACGGTCGCATACACGCGACGTTCAACCAGACCGTGGCCCGCACGGGCCGGCTGTCATCGGATCAGCCGAACCTGCACAACATCCCGGTGCGCAGCGAGGTCGGGCGCTCCTTCCGCAAGGCGTTCGTGCCTGCCGGGGGTTGCGAGCTGCTCGTCGCGGACTACAACCAGATCGAGCTGCGCTGCATCGCCCACCTCGCCGAGGACCCCGGGCTCATTGCCGCGTTCGCCAGCCACAGCGACATCCACACCGAGACCGCGGCGCGGGTGTTCGGCGTGGACCGTGCCGCGGTCACCACCGCGCAGCGGGCGAAGGCGAAGATGGTGTCCTACGGGCTCGCCTACGGGATGGAGTCCTACGGCCTCGGGCAGCGGCTCGGCATCCCGACAGAGGAGGCCGCGGTCATCCTCGACGCCTACTTCGAGGCGTTCCCGAGCGTGCGGGCGTACATGGACCGCACGGTGGCCGAGGCGCGCGAGCGCGGCTACACCGAGACGCTGTTCGGCCGGCGACGCCAGATCCCCGAGCTCAGCTCTGGGAACTTTCGCATCCGCCAAGCAGGCGAGCGCCAGGCCATGAACGCCGGCATCCAGGGGCTGGCCGCGGACATCTTCAAGGTCGCCCTCGTGCGCCTCGACCACCGGCTGCAGGACGAAGGCCTCGCGAGCAGGCTCATCCTCCAGGTCCACGACGAAGTGCTGCTCGAGGTGCCACCGCAGGAGCACGATTACCTCGCGCAGCTGGTCGTCGACGTCATGGCCGGTGCCGCCGAGCTCAGCGTCCCGTTGGAGGTCAACCTCTCGTTCGGCGCGACGTGGGCGGACGCAAAGGCATGATCAGCCCACGCCGTACCAGTACGTTCTCCTTGTGACCAAGGAAGGCAGACGGCAGCGGAGCGGACCGATCATCTGGGCCCTGGTGGTCGTCGTGGGGTACGTGATCATGTCGGTTGCGATCGCGATCTCGACCTCGGACGACTGCGGCGGCTTCCGCGGCAAGAAGGAATGGGTCCTGATCCCTCCCCGTTGGGACTGCGACACCTCGCTGCCCGGCTACCAGTGACCCAGGGCGCCGGGCACTGGTTCGAGCCGGTGGCCGAGCACCTCGGCGCCGCCTACCTCCGCTACAGCTTCACGAAGGGGACCGACCAGGAGGTGGGGTTCCTCGTCGACGCGCTGGGTCTCGAGCCGGGCATGCGCGTGCTCGACGTCGGCTGCGGACCCGGCCGGCACGCGGTCGCGCTTGCGCAGCGCGGCCTCGAGGTCGTCGGGGTCGACATCTCCGAGCGGTTCGTCGAGCTGGCCCGCGCCGCCGCCCCGCCGGGCGCGACCTTCGAGCGGGCCGACGCGCGCGCGTTGGCCTTCGACCACGAGTTCGACGTCGCCATCTCCCTCTGCCAGGGCGCGTTCGGGCTGACAGGCGGGCCCGGTGCGCCCCTCGACGGCGACGGTGCGGTGCTCGAGGGAATGGCGCGCGCCCTGCGCCCCGGTGGCCGCCTGGCGGTGACCGCGTTCTCGTCCTACTTCCAGATGCGATTCCTCGAAGACGCCGACACGTTCGACGCCGACGCCGGCGTGAACCACGAGCGCACGGTCGTCAAGGACGAGGAGGGTCGCGAGGCCGAGGTCGACCTTTGGACGACCTGCTTCACGCCGCGCGAGCTGCGGCTGCTCGCGGCCGTCGCTGGGCTTGCGGTCGAGGCGATCTGGTCGGTCACCCCCGGCGCCTACGAGCGCCGCGCTCTGACGACCGATCAGCCCGAGCTCCTGATGGTGGCGACGCGTCGCTGACCCCGCGAAGAGAGAAGAGCACACCGCGTCCACGCCGGCCGGCACACCCAAGCCGGTCACGACGGACACCTCGCCCGAGGTTCGGGGCGCTGGACCACCGTCTCGGTACGTGAATGCCCCCAACCTCCAACGGTCGCAGCGCGCAGCCCGTCGCCGAGATGGATGTCGACCGCTTCTCGTCCAGTCCGTCTCGATGACCAGCGGTGTTGCGCGCACACCCTCTGAACCAGCCTGCGAAGACCCCGCGCCGCTGCCGCAAGAACGCGGTGCTTGGGCTCGGTAGCGCCTATCCACAGGCCAGGGCTACGATCTTCCGCTGGCGCGCCGCGCCTGCACATCCCCTCTACTCCTGTCCAGAAAGCCGACTCCCTTGTCCGACGAGACCCTCGAAGCCCCCGCCCCGACCGCCCCCGCCCACCT
>CAYSAC010000526.1:0-2324 GCA_964428815.1 uncultured Acidimicrobiaceae bacterium
CGACCGCGGCGATCATCGGCTTGGTGCGCTCCCGCTGGACGATGCCGCCGAAGCCGCCGCGGGCCGTCGCCAGCCGGCCGGCGTTGCCCGAGTTGATCTCCTTGAGGTCGGCGCCGGCGCAGAAGACGGTCCCCTCGCCGGTGAGGATCCCGACCCAGACCTCGTCGTCCGCCTCGAGCTTGTCGATGCCGGCCTCGATGCCCTCGGCCACGTCACCGTTGACGGCGTTGCGGGCCTCGGGGCGGTTGATCTTGAGGATCGCGAGGGGTCCCCGCTTCTCGTAGTCGACCATGGCCCGGCAACCTAGGGGACCGCGAGCGGCATCCGCCATCTGCGATACGCCGAACCCGTCAGGTATCGTGCGCCACGTCGGGAGGGGGAAGACGGCGAGGATGAGCGAGTCCGGGGGGCACCTCAAGTGCCCGTTCTGCGATGCGTACGAGGTCGATCGCCTCTTCCTCGCGTCGCTCCGCCTCGACTCCTGCGCCTGCCTCTCCTGCGGCGCTCGGTGGGACGAAGACCCCGTCAGCGGGGAGTACCGAGGGCGCGCCAGCCACGAGTCGGTCATCACGCCGCGCGAGTTCTGACCGCCACGTGAGCCGGCGGGTCCCGGTCTTCGACCTCGACGGCACGCTCGTCGACTCCGACGCCGCGCTGCTGGCACCCTTCACCGCGCTGGGCGTCCCCAGCTCCGAGCTCGGCCTCCCGCTGGACGAAGCGTGCGCGCTCGCCGGCGTCACGGTCGCTGACTACCTCGCGCACTACGACAGCTCGCTCGTCGAGCCGTTCCCAGGCGTGGCCGATCTGCTGGCGTCATTGGAACGGTGGGCGGTCTGCTCGAACAAGCACCCCGACTCGGGCCGTGCCGAGCTGGCGCGCCTGGGCTGGACACCGGAGGTGGCGGTGTTCGCCGAACCCGGTGCCGGCCCGAAGGCGCTGTCGCCGGTGCTCGGCGCGCTCGACCTCGATCCCGCGCAAGTGGTGTTCGTGGGCGACACGGTCCACGACGCCGCCTGCGCCGCGGCGATCGGCTGCGACTTCCTGCTCGCCGGTTGGAACGCCCGCGCCCGCGACGTCCCGGCGACGACGATGCTCAGCCACCCGCTCGAGGTGCTCGACCACCTCCTAGGGAGCTAAGGCGCTGGCACTGCTGGGCGGATCTGTTGTCGCATAGAGGAGCAGTAGATCCGCCGAGAACGGTTTCAGACCTCCGGCTGAGCCCCCGGAGCGACACCGATGGTGCCGGTGCCGATCGCCTCCTCGACGGAGTCGACCTCGGTGACGGGCGTGATCACCGGCTCCACTGCGACGACTGGACGCGGTGGGACGGCCGGCTCGGGTTCGGGTGCGGTCATCGCGACGTCGGGCGGGGTCGGATCGGCAGCGAACGCTTCTGTGATGGCGGCCTCCGCCGACGGGGCCTCGACCTCGGCGACTGGCTCGCTCGGCTTCTTGGGCGGCCGCTTGGCGGCCTTCTTTGCCCGCTTGGGTCGATCGGGTCGGGCGCGCGCCGCGGTCGGGTCGGCCTCGACGGCGAAGATGTGCGCTATCTCGGGCAGCCGGCTCGCGAGACGAGCGATCACCTGGCGGAGATCATCGGCGAGGCTCGTTGGCAGCGAGGTCGGCACGACCTTGCGGCGGACCGGCGCGTAGGCCAGCGCGTCGAGGACCGCGGCCCACCGGTCAGCGCTGGCCTCCGACGTGAGCGCCGCGCTCGTCGCCTCGGTGAGACGGGTGGCGAGGTCCTTTGGGAGCGGCGCGCCGGCCTTCGGCGGCCGCGAGCTGATGCGCAGCGCCCGCACCACCCGACCATCGGCCAAGGTGGTGGTGAGCTCGGCCAACCAGGCCGCATGCTCCTTGTCGACGCGGGTCGTCAACGCTTCGCGCAGGGTGCCGGCGAGCTGGCGGGACTCCTCGTCGCGGCCGGCGGCGTCAGACGCGGTGACCACCGAGCGCAGGTCGCGCAGGTCGAGCTCATCGACGTCGGCCAGCGCCGCCTCGGCCCGGTCCTGCCACTCGGCGGCCCGCACCTTGGGCAGCAGCTCCTCGCCCATGCTCAGCAACGGACCGACCTTGACCTCCGTCTCGCCTGCGGCCTTGCGCTCCGCGTTCTGCTTGTCGAGCGCCTGGCGGACCGCCGGCAGGCCACCGAGCACGAGCTGCTCGGCCACCGGTCGTTGCTCCGCCGGGAGTGACTCCATCAGCGCGTTGCGGTGCGCCTTGCCTGCGCGCAATCGCTTTGGCTTGGGACGCTCGTCGACCACCCGCTCCGGGCGCGTGGGGCGGTCGCCATCGGCTGCGGGCCGGTCGCGGCGGCCGCCGCC
>CAYSAC010000527.1:0-2320 GCA_964428815.1 uncultured Acidimicrobiaceae bacterium
CGACAGCGTCCGGGACGCGGCCGCCACCGTGGCGGGCGCGCTCGGCGTGGCCAAGCGGCGCGCCTACGGCCTCGCGGTGGGATTGGTTCCGTAGGCTTGTGCCCGTGGCCCAGCTCGATGACCTCTACGACGAGGCGACGCTGGCCAAGCTGGATGCCTGGTCTCCGGCCACGCCCGCGCCGCTGCGGGCGCGCCGCCGGTTCGCGGCCGGAGCGTTCGTCGCTGCCATCGGCCTCGGCCTGCAAGAGGTGCTCGAGGTCCGTCCGCGCTCGCCGGTCATCGAGGAGATCGAGGCTTGGGACGCGGACCGCGCTGAGCCGGTGCGCCTCCTGTGGGTACCTGGTGACCCGCGCGCGACCGTCGCGCTCGTCCGCCTGCGCTAGCGCGCACTTACCGCGCGTTGTGCCGAGCGATCGCGAGTGCGCTGCCGAAGCTGAAGACCGTGAGAGCAAGGACCAGAGGCGTCACGTACCAGCGGAAGTTGCCGGTGATCATCACGCAGATGAACACGATCACGGCGACGCTGCGCCAGCCAACGAGGTGGCTGGGCCGCGCCTGGGGGCGTCCTCATCCTTTGCCACCCGCCCAATGATGCCGGATCTCCGCAGGACGCAGTATCGAAGCACCTCCCGCGTGGCTTCTCGAACCGGCGCAGGTTGACCACCGCCAGTACGCCGAGGACGCGGATTGCCGGATCCTGAGCGCGTTCACCAGGCTCCTAGCCACGGTCAGCCGGCAGCGGCGGCGAGCACCTCGGCCACCGTGGCGGGGCCGGGCTGTCCCGCGAAGCGGCGCGCGAGGTTGACGGCTGCGTCGTCGGACAGGTGCCACTGCCCCTCGCTCTCCTCGAAGAAGAGGACGGTGACGTGGTGCTCGCCCACGCCGTCGATTGCGATCGTGCCGCTCGCGGCCGTGCCGGCTTCTGCGCCCTCCCACCGGATGTCGATCGCGACCGGCGCGCCAGGGTCGGCCTCGTCGGCACCGGTGACGAACGTGCCCGCGGCAGCGAGCGGCGGGGCGACCTGCAGGCGGACCGGTCCGCCTGCGTGGTGCATCTCGAGGCAGGTGAGCGACGGCGTGTCCGGCACCGTCACCACGAGCGTGCCGGCGGTCGCCCAGCCCGGCCGGCAGGGCTGCTGCAGCCGGCACGGCAGCCGGTAGAGGTGCGTGAGCCCCTCCTCGGTGACGGGCATGAGGCCCGGTACAGCGAAGTCGACGGTGACGAGCCGGGTGCCGGTCATCGCCCGGAGGCGGCCCCGCAGCCGTTGCAGCGTGGCCGGCGCGAGGTAGGTGAACACGACGTCGGCGTCGAGCTCGAGCGCGGGGTCGAACAGATCGCCCACGACGACCTCGCCGGTGAACCCGTTCGCCGCCAGCGCCTTGCGCGCTTGCTCGGCGAGATCCTCGTCGCACTCAACGCCGCGGACGACCGCGCCCCGCCGGGCGGCCGCGACCAGCACCTGTCCGTCACCGCAGCCGAGGTCGACGAAGCGCTCACCTGGCACCAGGCCGGCGAGGTCGAGGGCGCGGTCGACCGCGGCCAGATCGCTCGGTGCCCAGAACGGCCACCCCGTGATGTCGTCGTCAGCCATGAGCCGACCATCCTGCTCCGGCGGCACCCGCAGCCCTCGCGCTTCTGGCGGCTGTTGAGGGTCGTGGAGACCCCGAACCGCCGCCAGACCCAGTCGTTGTCCTGGCTAGCCGCCCGTGAGGTGCTGACAGGCGAGCTCGGGGGCGACGATGTTGATCATCACGCCCGTGCCCTGCTCGAACCCGGCCGTGCTCGTCAGACGTGGCACGACGTGCACGTGCCAGTGGAACGGCCCGTCGTGGTGGTGCGGCGCGGTGTGGAAGACGATGTTGTACGCCACGTCGCGCACCTTCTCGCGGAGGAGCGAGAGCGCGGTCCGCAGCGCGCGGCCCACGGCGACGACGTCGTGCGGCGCGGTGTTCTCGAGGTGCACCTCGTGCTCGCGGGGGATCACGAGCATCTCGTAGGGCGCGCCACTCCAGTAGGGGCAGATGACGACAGCCCGGTCGTCGTCGAAGACGACGCGATGGTCGGCGGCGAGCTCGGCCTCGGCCACGGTGCAGAGCAGGCACGAGCCCTCGAAGCGGCGGAACCCGGCCTCCTCGTCCGCGATCTCACCCGGCACGAACGGGATGCCCAGCAGCTGACCGTGAGGGTGCTCGAGCGACGCGCCTGCGTCGCGGCCGTGGTTCACGATCGCCTGGGTGTAGCGGACCGTCGAGCGCCGAGCGTGGTCCTCCATGCGGTCGCGGATCGCCGCCATCGCCAGGCCGGCGTGCTTGTCGTCGA
>CAYSAC010000528.1:0-2320 GCA_964428815.1 uncultured Acidimicrobiaceae bacterium
GCGGCCAGCGCCCCCGCGAGCGCGGCGAGGAAGAACTTGGCGCCGATCCACCCGCCGAGCGCGACCGGCACGGCGAGCAGCACGGGCAGGAGCGGGTCGTGGGGGCTGAGGCGGCGCCCGCCCGCGAGCGGCTCGGTCTGCTCTGGCAGCGGGGCCTGGTGGAAGGCACGCCACCGCTCGTCGGCCAGCTCGTCGGCGATGTCGAGGTCGAGGTCCTCGGCCAGGCTGATGGCGCTCAGCAGGTACTGGGGCTCGTCGGCGGTGACCTGGGCACCGTAGGTGGCCCTGGCACCGAGGCCAAGGCACGCCCAGCCGGCGACGATCACCGCAGCGACCGTCATCGCCGTCCCGAGCCGGTGCACGGGCGGCAGGCTAGCCATGCTACTCAGAATGTGTAAAGTCGCCCTAACCATGGCGACGCACCCCCCGGTCCTCGTCTTCCTCCCTGCTCGCGACGAGGCCGCGACGGTGGCCGCCCTCCTCGCTCGGGTGCCGGCAGAGGTCCTCGGACACCCGGTCCGGCGCCTCGTCGTCGATGACGCGTCCACCGACCAGACGGCGGCGCTGGCGACGGCGGCCGGCGCCGATGTGCTGACCTTCGCTGCCCACCGTGGCCTCGGCGCTGGCGTCCGCGAGGGACTGCGCGCCGGCGCCATGCTCGGCGCTGCGGCCGTCGCCTTCATGGACGCCGACGGCGAGTACGCGCCAGAGGAGCTCGACCGGCTTGTCGGGCCGATCCTGGCCGGGACCGCTGACTACGTGGTGGGCTCTCGCTTCGCCGGCGATCCTTGCCGCATGCGCCCGCACCGCTGGGTCGGGAACCGCCTGCTCACGCTGGGCGTGCGGGCGCTCGCTCGACAGCCCATCACCGACGGCCAGAGTGGCTACCGCGCGCTCTCGGGCCGGGCCGCGGCGGCAGCCGAGGTGATCCACGACTTCAACTACGCCCAGGTCCTCACGCTCGACCTGATGGCGAAGGGCTTCCGATACGCGGAGGTGCCGATCTCCTACCAGTTCCGCACCGAAGGGCGGTCGTTCGTCCGCCTCTGGCCGTACCTGCGCCAGGTGGTCCCCGCGGTCTGGCGGCAGTGGCGGACGAACCGCCTGGAGCGGGCGGTCCCGGACATCCCCTAAGGCCGAGCACCGAACCACCCGATGAAGGGGTGTGACATCGGTCGGAGAGCGGCGGGTGGGTTGGCGGCTCGCGGCCCTGGTAGCGACCTGCGCGGCGTTCAGCGCGGCCAGCGCGCTCGTCGGCGATCCCGGCGGCGTGCTGCTCTACCACGCAGGCGCGCTGCTGGCCGTGGCGGCGACGGCGCTCGCGGTCCGGCGCCTCGGCCTCCGCACGGAGTGGACGTGGCTGCTCCTGGGCCTCGCCTTGTTCGAGCTCGGCGACGTCATCTGGGACGTGTTGCGGCTTCTCCACCACGACGACGGGCCGACCATGTCGGTCGCCGATGTCATGTGGGTGGCCGGCTACGTCGCGTACGGCATCGGCATCGGGCGGCTGCTGCACCGCCGCCACCTCGCGACGCGGACAGGCCTGCTCGACGGCGCCATCCTCGCCGGCGCGACCGCGACCGCTCTCTGGTCCACCGTCCTGTCCCCGAGCGCGGTCACGACGGGCAGCCTCGCCGAGCGCGTCCTCGCCGTCGGCTACCCGCTGCTCGATCTTCTGCTCCTGGCCGCCGCGCTGTGGGTCGCTGTCGGTGGGGCGAGGAAGGAACCGGCCGTCCGCCTCCTGGCCACCCACCTCGGGCTCCTCGCGGTGGCCGACCTGCTGTGGGTCGCGGTCTCACTCGAAGGAGTTCCAGGCAAGCTGCTCGACGCGACGTACGTGCCGGCGTACGCGCTGCTGGCCGCGGCCGCTCTGCACCCGTCGGCGAACCTCCGGGCCGCGCGTGAGGCGGGCGAGTACCAGCGGCGTGGGCGTCTGCTGCTGCTGTGCGGAGCGATGCTCGTCGGTCCGACCGCGGCGGCCGCGACGAGCGGGCTCGACAGCTTCGCCGACGTCGGCTTCGTCGCCAGCGCGGCCGCCCTGGCTGGTCTGGTCGCGGCGCGGTTCGTCGGGCTGGTCCTCGACGCTGAGAAGGCGCGATCCGCACTGGAGGTCGCACGTGACGACCTCGCCGTCGCGCATGCCTCAATGGCGGAGCAGAGCCTCACCGATCCCCTCACCGGCCTGCCCAACCGGCGGGCGCTCACCGCCCACCTCGAGGCACTCCTCGCGTCCGGACCGACGGCGCTCTGCTTCCTCGACCTCGACCGGTTCAAGGTCTTCAACGACAGCCTCGGCCACGCGGTCGGCGACGAGGTGCTC
>CAYSAC010000529.1:0-2305 GCA_964428815.1 uncultured Acidimicrobiaceae bacterium
GCGACGTTGCCGGTGAAGCCGTCGGTCACGACGACGTCGACGTCGGCGGTCATGATGTCGCGCCCCTCGACGTTGCCGATGAACGTGGCGCCCGCGGCGTCGAGGACGCCGTCGGCGGCGAGCAGCGGATAGGTGTCCTTGACCAGCGGGTTCCCCTTGCCGGGCTCCTCGCCGATCGAGAGCAGCCCGACGCGCGGTGCCTCGATGCCGAAGCGCTCGCGAGCGAACACCGCCCCCATCTGCGCGAACTGGACGAGCCACTCGGGTTGGCACTCGGCATTGGCGCCGGCGTCGAGCAGGATCGTCGGGCCCGCGCCCGGCACCGGGATCGGCGTGGCGATGGCAGGGCGGGACACGCCCTTGATGCGGCCCATCCGCAGCAGGGCGCTGGCCATCGTGGCTCCGGTGTTGCCGGCACTGATCATCGCCGACGCCTTGCCGTCGCGGACCGCCTCGGCCGCCCGCACGAGCGAGGAGTCCTTCATGCGCCGGACGCTCGCGCCAGGATCGGCGTCCATGGCGATCACCTCGGAGGCAGCGATGACCTCCAGGTCGCCGGCGAGCTCGCCGATCTCCTCCGGCCGGCCGACGAGGACGACGGCCACGCCGAGCTCGGCGACCGCTTGGTGGGCGCCGGCGATGATCTCGCCTGGTGCATTGTCCCCGCCCATGGCGTCGAGCGCGATGGGCAGCACAGCAGGATCAGTCGACGTCGATGGCCTGGCGGCCGCCGTACCAGCCGCAGTTGCCGCACACGATGTGGGGCACCTTGGTGGCGCCGCAGCGCGGGCAGTTGCTGCGTGATGGGCGCTCGAGGCGCCAGGCGCTGGCCCGGCGGCTGCGGCTCTTGGCCTTCGAGGTCTTCTTCTTGGGGACGGCCATGACGGTCAACCTGTGCTTCGAGGAGGGGGCGCGCCCGGTCGGCGCGAACGGAGCAGGGTAGCGGCGGGACCGCTAGCAGTCGAACTTGAGCGCGTCGAGCGCGGCCCAGCGGGGGTCGCCCGCAGGCTCGCCCCCGTCGCCCTCGTCGAGCCCGACCGGGATGGCGTCAGGCGCAGGTCCGGGGCAGTCCTCCGAGCACAGCGGCGCCATCGGGAGCGCGAGCAGCACGGCGTCGCGCACCATGTCGGTGAGGTCGACCTCGTCCCCCTCGAGCAGGTAGGTCTCACCCTCGATCGGGTGGGGCTCGAAGACCTCCCGGAAGGCGGCCTCGACCTCGCCGCGCACCTCGACGAGGCAGCGGCGGCACTCCCCCACGAACGGTGCGGTCACGGTGCCGGTGGCGGTGAGCCCGTCGGTCAGCGACTCGAGCACGCCCACGACCTCAACCTCGGTTCCCTCCGGCACCCGGCTGGAGGTGAGGACGAGGCCATCGACGGGCGCGGCGACGTCGATGTCCTTCTGGGTGCCAGGGCGCTTGCGGATCTCGGTGATGCCGACGCGCAGCGGGTTCCGCATGTCCTCGAGGCTAGGGGCCACCGCAGGCAACCGCGTGCGCTCGCGCTGCTCAGGGCCGCTGTGAAGGCTCACGCGGAAGCATCAGCGCACGCGGTTCAGCGCGACGAGCTGCGCACATCTGCGAACGTCGGCCCGTGGATCTGCGACCCCGGCAGGGCGAGGACGTCGAACAGCTGGAGGTCCTCTCGGCCGCGGTCCGTGCCCTCGACCATGGCTACCCCCCGCGGTTACCGCGCATCTTCGCTTCTCTCGAGGCTCTCGCCGCATGGGTCGCAATCGATGAGGGCGCGATCGTGGGCCACATCGAGCTGCAGCCGGAGTCCGCCGCTCCGGTGATGGCACGCGCTGTCGACGCGACGCAGTGGCCACCAATGCGCCTGGTGGTCGTGGCGCGCCTGCTCGTAGCGCCGGCGGCGCGCCGTCGCGGAATCGGAACGATGCTCCTCGGCCGTGCGGTGGACGAGGCGCATGGGAGGGGCCGCTGGCCGGTGCTCGATGTCGGGCCGGAGCTGGACAGCGCCCTTGCTCTCTACGAGTCCCGCGGCTGGACCCGCGTCGGCTCCGTGTCCTTCAGCTTCCGCGACGGTCCGACGACCCGCGAGACCCAATCCTTCGTCTACGTCGGCCCACCACCATCGTCGATAGTCGACGCCAACGGACGTTCATAGCCGCAAGAAAGTGGATTAGGAGTCGTCTTGGTCGAAGACGGCGGGCCCCTCGGGCTCGAGCGGTTCGACGACGGGCACCTCGCCGGTGGAGAGCGCGGTGCCCTGCAGCTTGGCTCGACCGGCGGCGACCATCTTCGCGGTGCGCTCGAGCACGATCTCGAAGCTCGCGAGCTTCTGGT
>CAYSAC010000530.1:0-2304 GCA_964428815.1 uncultured Acidimicrobiaceae bacterium
GCTCGGGTCGTCCCGGTCACCGAGGAGTCGATCGTGCTGAAGGCGGCCACGGACTGGGCCGAGGTCGAGGGGCAGGTCGAGGTGACCCGCACCCACGGCATCCGGCGGGTGTGGGTCGAGCCACCGCACACCGCGGCGTCACCGGTGGCGCTCGACGCTGTTCGGCGCGCCGACCAGGTCGTGCTCGGACCGGGTTCGCTGTACACGAGCGTCCTCGCCGCTGCGGTCGTTGGCGACCTACCGCGGGAGATCGCCGCCACCCGGGCCCGGCGGGTCTACGTCTGCAACCTTCGCGCCGAGGAGGCCGAGACCGACGGCTACGACGTCGCCGCCCACGTCGACGCGCTGGCACGGCACGGCATCGACGTCCACCACGTCCTGTGCGACGAGGCCGGGCTGCCGGGTGGCGCGCTGCGGGTCCCGTGCACGCGCGCCGATCTCTCCGGCGGCGGTGCCACCCACGACAGCAAGCTGCTGGCCAAGGCGCTCGCCGACCTCCTCTAGCCGCGTCGGTCTCGAGGCGCCGCCTCGGGCGTGACGACGGGGCGATGCACGAGGACGGCGCAGGTGCCGAGGGCGGCGAGGAGGTAGGCCAGCTGGTACGCCATCAAGCCGTCATCGAGTCCAGCTGCGATGGCGTAGGGCGCCAGAAGGGCGATTGCCAGCAGCGTACTTCTAGCGGGTGCCGGCACGCGCTGTATGAGGACGACGGCGATCGCCGCGAGGGCGGAGGCAAGGTAGTGGCCCCAGACCTGAGGTACGACGAGCAGGGCCAGTGGCATCGCGAGAGACCACCGTTCGTCGGTCGTGGCGGGGCGCAGCGCGAGGAGCAGCCCGACGAGGAGCGCCCCGCCGAGGACCAGCCCCGCGGGGTCGCCCGCGAGCCCGGTGAGGGACGCGTTGTACTGGTTGTCGGCGCTGGCCGACTCGACGGCTTGCGCCGAGTCGAAGAAGTCACGCCACAGGTCGAGTCCACCGACCGCGAGGCTGAGGGCGACCAACCCTGCGCCCATGGAGGCGACGGCAGCGAGGACTGACCACCGGCGCGCCAGCGCGACCGGCACCAGCAGGACAGCCGGGAAGCCCTTGAAGGCGATGCACGCCGTCGCGACGACGGCCAAAAGGGCGACCGCCTGGCGGGAACGTGCGCGTTCGAGCGACAGCACCGCAGCCAGGAACAGGAGAGGAGACGTCTGACCAAGGCTCACCTGATGGTTGACGTCAAAGGTGAGCAGCAGCGCGGCGGCGACCCCCAGCCGCTCGTCCACCGGGGCCAGGCGCGCGAGCAGCACGAGGAACCCCGCCGCCATCGCGGCCGCGCCCGCGAGGCGCACGATCAGCACGGCAGTGTCCCCGTCGAGCCATGCCAGCGGGGCGAGGAGTGGAAGCACCGCCGGGGAGGAGACGAACGCGACGGCGTTCGCGTCGCAATCCTCGGCGTCGGCGTAGAAGGCGCAGGAGCGCTCCCGGAACGCCGGGTTCAGGTCGTACAGGTCCGCGCCCTCGTGGAGGTAGACATCGTTCGGCCGGTCGCCCGCGAGATCGGCGGCGACAACGAACGTGATGGCGTCCTGGGCAGGCGTGTCGCGATGCAGGAAGGGCAGGAGGAGCCAGAGCGCGAGCACCAGCAGCACCGTCGGCGGCGGCCTCCCGAGCATCGAGAAGCAATGTAGGCGGGTTCGGCGAACTGGCACGCCCTTTGGTGACGGGGGAGGATGGCCGGACTGCAAGCTGACACCGAGGAGAGCGTCTCGATGACCGTTCGCGTGGGGATCAACGGCTTCGGCCGGATCGGCCGCAACCTGTTCCGCGCCGCCAAGCAGGCTGGCGCCGACATCGACTTCGTCGCCGCCAACGACCTCGGGTCCACGGAGCTGTGGGCGCATCTCCTGCGCCACGACTCCGTTCTCGGCGCGTGGGACGCTGACGTGTCCGTCGTCGGTGACGACATCAAGGTCAACGGCGACACGCTCAAGATGCTGGCCGAGCGCGACCCCGCCAAGCTGCCGTGGGGCGAGCTCGGTGTTGATGTCGTCATCGAGTCCACCGGCATCTTCACCTCGAGGGAGCAGGCATCGGCCCACCTCGACGCCGGAGCGCCCCTGGTCATCGTGTCGCAGCCGTCCGCCGGAGCCGACGCGACGTTCGTCGTGGGCGTCAACGACGACACCTTCGATCGCGACACGCACAAGGTCGTCTCCAACGCCTCGTGCACGACCAACTGCTTCGTGCCGATGGTGAAGGTGCTTGACGACGCGTTCGGCGTCGAGAAGGGCCTCATGACGACCGTGCACGCCTACACCG
>CAYSAC010000531.1:0-2299 GCA_964428815.1 uncultured Acidimicrobiaceae bacterium
CCAACATTCAGATGGGGCTTGTTCCGATCAAACTTCTCCTTGGCCATGACAGGACTCCTGGACCTCGTGACGGTGGTTGATGGTTGGTGGTGGTGGCGGCGGCCGGGATCGAACCGGCGACACCTCGATTATGAGCCGAGTGCTCTGACCGACTGAGCTACGCCGCCAGGGTTGGTGTTCGCACCTTGCTTGACGAGCCCCCTGTCGGAATCGAACCGACGACACCAGCCTTACCATGGCTGTGCTCTGCCGACTGAGCTAAGGGGGCGGCACGCAACACCGCCCTCGGCTGGCCGAGGACGGCCCGTCATCCTATCCAGCGCTCTGGCCTGGTCCCAATGCCTTGCGATCGGCACGATTCGTGGAGATCCATGGGCCAAAAGGCTCAAGATCACGGAGCGTGGTGCCGATGGTCTGACATGCGTGTTGAGCGTCTGGTCATGGAAGCAGGGTCCAACACCTTCACGGTCGATCTGAACCCAAAGCTCACGGTCGTGGCCGGCATGGGCCAGGTCGAGCGTGAGAGCCTCATCGGCGAGCTGGTCGGCTCGCTCGGCGGCACCAGGCCCGGCGTGCACATCGAGGTCGAGGACGGTGCGGGTCGACACCTCGCGGTGTTCCGTCCCGAGCAGGGCCGCCACCGCATCGTCGACGTGGACACCGCGCACGATGTCAGCAACGAGTTCCGCCAAGCCGACGGCCGCCTCGACCTGCTCGCCCGGCTCGGACTCGACACCAAGACCGCCCGCCGCGTGATGCGCCTGACCGGCGACGACATGAGCACCGCCAGCCACAGCGACGAGGCCGTGCAGACGTTGGCGGCGGCTGACCAGAAGCGCCTGTGGAACGCGGCCGACGCTCTGCGCCGCAGCGACGACCACCTCACCAGCGAGGCCGAGGCAGTGGGCTCCGCGCCCGAGGACGCCGAGATCATCGACAAGATCGAGGAGCGCCACCTGCGCTTCGAGCAGGCGATCGAGCACCACGAGAAGGTGCGCTTCTACTCGATCTACGTCGGCGCCATGAGCGCCATCAGCGCGGTGCCGGCTGGCGTGCGTTTCGGGATGCTCGCGCTGCCCTTCCTCCTCCTGGCGATCGCCACGACGCTCGCGTCGCTGGCATTCCGGCGTCGAATGGCCAACGCGCAGCGGTCGGAGGAAGAGGCGCTGGCCGAGGCAGGCGCGCAGACCTACCTCGGGTTCCACCTGCAGCGGGTGAACGGCCTCCTCGGCAACGATGGCAACCGCCAGCGGCTCATGACCGCGGCCGACAGCCGCAAGCAGGCGATGACCGCGTGGCACATGGTCGCCGGCGACGTCCCCGTCGACTGGGCGATCGCTCACCGCGAGGAGATCCAGGCCGCGGCCCGGCTCAGCAGCGAGGTCGATGCGCTCGGCAACCTGTCGACGACTGCGCCCACCATCGCCAAGAACGTCACGGCCGAGCTGGCCCACGTGCTCGTCAACCGGTTGGCCGAGCTGCGCAAGATCGGTGCGATGGGCGAGAGCCTGCCCCTGATCCTCGACGATCCGTTCCAACAGGTCGACCCGACGGTGAAGCCCTTGCTGCTCGAGCTGTTGAGCAGCGGCGCTGGCTCGCCGCAGATCATCTTCCTCACCGAGGACGAGGACGTCGCGTCCTGGGCCCGGCTCGAGGCGCTCACCGGCGACGTCGGGCTCATCGAGCCGGCACCGGTCAGCGAGGAGAGCACGGAGCACATCGCGGTCTAGGTTCCATAACTTCGACACGCCTTCGGCGTCGTCGCGTGCGGCTGCTCGCTGGCGCTCCCGACGCCGCGTCGCCGGACCTCTGCGGCGAGCCCTAGCCTTCGCGGCGTGCAGCTGCGCCTCGCGACCGCCGACGACGCCGACTCGATCCGCACGATCTACAACCTCGAGGTGACCACCTCGACGGCCACGTTCGATCTCGTGCCCCGGACCCTGGCGGACCAGCAGGCGTACCTCGCAGCTCGCTCCGGCGCTCACGCGGTCGTCGTCGCGATCGACGGCGGCGAGGTCGCCGGCTTCGGCTCGCTCTCACCGTGGCGAGACCGGCCCGCGTACAGCACCACGGTCGAGGACTCGGTGTACGTGCGCCGCGACCGACAGGACCGTGGCATCGGCAAGCTGCTGCTCGGCGAGCTGGTCGAGACCGCGACCCGGCACGGCTTCCACGCGTGCATGGCGCGCATCGTCGGAGGCCACGACGCATCGATCGCGCTGCACGTCGCCTGCGGCTTCGAGATCGTCGGCACCGAGAAGGAGGTCGGCCGCAAGTTCAACAAGTGGCTCGACGTCGT
>CAYSAC010000532.1:0-2297 GCA_964428815.1 uncultured Acidimicrobiaceae bacterium
TTCATCGCTGACACCCCCGGCCACATCCAGTACACGCGCAACATGGTGACCGGCGCGTCGACCGCCGACCTCGCCCTCGTCCTCGTCGACGCGCGCAACGGCATCGTCGAGCAGTCGCGCCGTCACGCGTTCATCGCCAGTCTCCTGCGCATCCCGCACCTCGTGCTCTGCGTCAACAAGATGGACTTGGTCGACTACGACGAGCAGCGCTTCGAGGAGATCAAGTCCGAGTTCCGCAGCTTCGCGGCCAAGCTCGACGTCAACGACCTCGCGTTCATTCCCGTGTCCGCGCTGCACGGTGACAACGTCGTCGATCGGTCCTCGAACACGCCGTGGTATGAGGGCACGTCGTTGTTGCACCATCTCGAAGAGGTGCACATCGCGTCGGATCGCAACCTGATCGATGCCCGCTTCCCGGTCCAGTACGTGATCCGGCCGCAGAACCAGACCAACCACGACCTGCACGACTACCGCGGCTACGCCGGCACCGTCGCCGGTGGCGTCTTCAAGCCCGGTGACGACGTCGTGGTGCTGCCGTCGGGGTTCGGATCGACGATCGCGACGATCGAGACGCACGATGGTCCGGTCGACGAGGCGTTTAGTCCGATGTCGGTGACGATCACGCTCGCCGACCACATCGACATCTCCCGCGGCGACATGATCTGCCGTGACCGCAACCAGCCGACGGTGAGCCAGGACATCGAGGCGATGGTCTGCTGGTTGTCGGAGGCGGCGATGCTCACCGCGGGCAGCAAGCTCGCAATCAAGCACACGACGCGCTGGGCCCGCGTGCTGGTCAAGGACCTCCAGTACCGGCTCGACGTCAACACGCTCCACCGTGACGAGGACGCGACCGCGCTCTCGCTCAACGAGATCGGACGGGTGAGCTTGCGAACGACGCTGCCGTTGTTCTTCGACGAGTACCGCCGCAATCGCACGACGGGAAGCTTCATCCTTGTGGACGAGGCGTCGAACACGACCGTCGGCGCGGGGATGATCCTCGGCGAAACGTGAGCGAGCTTGCGAGCGAACCGATGACACAGGGAGTCATCTCGATGCGGAGCATCGAGCGCTCATTGGCGCCGACCGGCCGCCGACCAGCTCGAGCTCGACGCGACGGCCACCTGGTGCGCCAATGAGCAACATCGTCTGGCACCACGGCGAGGTCGGCCGGGACGAACGGCTCTCGGCCGGCGCCACGCTGTGGTTCACCGGTCTGTCGGGCTCCGGCAAGTCGACGGTCGCGGCGGCGTGCGAAAGGTTGCTCCTCGAAGGGGGTCGCCCCGCGTACCTGCTCGACGGCGACAACCTGCGTCACGGGCTCAACGGCGACCTCGGCTTCTCCGCCGCCGACCGGACCGAGAACGTGCGTCGGGTCGGGGAGGTGGCGCGCCTGTTCGCCGACGCCGGCGTCGTCGCGCTCGTGCCGCTGATCAGCCCCTACCGCGCCGACCGTGACCGCGCGCGTGAGATCCACGCCGCCGCTGGGGTGGCCTTCTACGAGATCCATGTGGCCACGCCCATCGACGTCTGCGAGCAGCGTGACCCGAAGGGGCTCTACGCGAAGGCTCGGGCGGGCGAGCTCACCGGGTTCACCGGCATCGACGACCCCTACGAGCCACCGACCGAGGCGGACCTCGTCCTCACGCCCGCCGACGGCGACGCAGCCGCCCAGGCCGAGCGGGTCCTCAGCCTGCTGAGCTGAGCCGGCGGGTCATGGCGGTGACGATCAGGGACGCGGCCGAGGCCGATCTGCCCGCGCTCACCGAGATCTACAACGCCCTGCTGGAGACGACGACTCACGAGTGGACCGAGACGCTGCACACGGTCGCCGAGCGGCGCGACTGGCTGCGAGCCAAGCGACAGGGCGGGTGGCCGGCGCTCGTGGCGGTGGACGGGAGCGAGGTGGTCGGCTGGGCGTCCTACGGCGACTTCCGTGACTCGGTGCGATGGCCCGGCTACCGCTTCACGGTCGAACACTCGATCCACGTGCGCGAGGACTGCTGGGGTCATGGCATTGGACGAGCCCTCATCGACGCGCTGGTCGATCTGGCGCGCGCCGACGGCAAGCACGCGATGGTCGGCGGGATCGACGGAGCCAACGAGCGCTCGATCCGCTTCCACGAGCACCTCGGCTTCCGGGAGGTCGGCCGGCTTCCGGAGATCGGCTGGAAGCTCGGTCGTCGCCTCGACCTCGTGCTCATGCAGCGCCTCCTGGAGACCTAGGGAGCTAAGGCGCTAGGGGAGCTAAGGCGCTAGGGGAGCTAAGGCGCTAGCACCCATACGATCGGGGGATG